>JBLHZD010000008.1:0-33641 GCA_047631095.1 Alphaproteobacteria bacterium | reverse complement strand
ATAACCTGAAAGGAGATGCCTTTGACGGCCTCGACAATACCTTCGGGAAGGGTAAAACGAACCCGCAGATCCTCGACGCTTAAAAGGGGCTGGGTCACGGGTTAGGCCTCATCCGCCAGATCAACGGATATGCCGAGGGCCGTGATATTCTCCAGCGTCGTTTCATCCATTGCCGCGTCGTTTTTAAACCCTGCTTGCAGGGCGGGGCCGACCACATCGTCGAAACCGCTCAAGGTGGATTCGACCGTCAGTTTTTGTTTCCCGTTAAATAAGCTCAGATGCATCCAGCCCTCGTTTTTGTCCCGTTGCGTCGAGTAATATTTCAGCACCACTTTGTCGATGTCCCGCCACGCGATCCGGCGCCCCAACGGGCCCTTGGCGATGATTCCAATGTCATCAATTTCGATAAGTGTTAAATGTCGAATCGCCGTCTTTGCGCCGAAACCGACAAATAATAAGAATACCGCCGCCAGAATAGTCGACAATATGGGGCTGCCGTTAACAAATAATAAAGGCAGGCCACAAAACGCTGCGCCACAAACGGCGCGAATGTAATCGCCATAAAGCGATATCAAGGGGTACTGATAAACGGTGCTCATAGGGTCGGCGTCCACCATGCGGTCGCGGGATGATTCTGGATCACCCCCAACAGTTTTTCGATAAATTCCCAACAGGCGTCGTCGTGATCCGCGTGATGGGTTAAAAGGCCTGTCGGCTGATCGTCCACCACGCCCCGCCGACGTTGGGTCAGATGCGTCGTGAGGAGGTCCAGCACCGCCGCTTCGCCCAGAAACCCGCGCCCATGGCGCCAATTAACGATATCGGCGTGCGTGTTAATTTGGGTGAGGCCCTTTTGACTGGCGTTCTTTGGCGCGGCGGCAATTTGTGTCGCGGGACCATAGCTGGAGTACGACCGGAACCCAATTCCCGGCAACAGGGGTAGAAGGTCGTCGGTCACCCGGTTCCAGGGTGGCACGAAAATGGGCAGAAAGCGCGCGCCGAACAGATCGCTGACCCGTTTAAAACCTGCTTGCAGCTCGCGCCTCATTGAATCGGTGGGCCGATGGTCGCCGAATTCGGATTTTTTCTCGTTTTCCGGCGCGTGATTTATATGGGCGTAGCCGTGTTGCAGCACGGTCGCGTGGGGTCGGGCGTCCAGCGCGCGCGCCAGTTCCGGCGTTGCGTCGCGTGGAATTACCGCCAGGGACAGGGGTGTTTCGCCTGCGCAATCAAGCAATTGTTCAAGCGCGGGGGTGATTTGGGTTGCGTCGTCATCGCGCCACCAAAAGGTCGCGACCTGATCAAGGTTGTCCCACGCATCAAGTTCTGCGTGAAACGCATCCCATTCCGTTGGTTCTCTAGTTTGGCGAGAATATGGCATGGCTAATTGATATAGCGAATTTTTTCATGACGTTAAAGTGGCAAGATTGACCATGCGCCGCGCTGTTTCCGCCGCGCCGTTCATGTTCACCGCCAGCGGTGTCTTGATGGGCCGGGTAGCGTCCCCCGGCCGTTGGGTTTCCATCATTTCGTCAATCGCGCGCGCCAGATGTTTCGGGGTTAAGTCGGCTTCCGGAACGACGCTGAATCGAGCGTTTTGGGCGAGAAGACCGGCGCGCACGGATTGCTCGGTTTCATCGCCCTGGCTAAACGGCGCCAGCACCGCAGGCGTCTGGGTCGCTAGAAGATCCATGACGGTGTTGTATCCTGCCTGACTGATGGAGAGCGCGCTTCGGGAAAGGATCGCGCGAAAATCGGCGTCGAACGTATCTATCGTCACCCCCGGCGGCGTTACTCCGAGAGCGAGCGGTAGTTTTTCGCGCTCGGATTCCGGAAAATTAGGGCCGGTCAGAATACGCCAGGGCGCATTGCGGAATGTTGTCAGAGGGCGCGCCGCGATTGCGGCGTGAATGAGCGACGCGCCGACCGCGCCGCCGCCAACCGATACTGTCACCCCGTCGCGGGAGCCTGTTGGCGCCGTGGGCGGTTTTGAGGAGACGTAGCCGGTATAGATGATTTTGTCCGCGATCTGCGCTGCGGCGGGGAAAGTCGCATCGAAGGAAATCAGCGCCGGGTCCCCATGCACCAAAACCGCTGTGCAGAAATTGTTTACGATATCGACAGTCTCGCGAACCCGGTATGGATTTTTTTTCTGAACCAGAATATCGCGAACCGAAACCGCGACGGGTGTGCCGCGAGTCTGCGCGGCTTTTAACAGGGGATCCAACTCGAACCGAAACCGACGACGCGCAAACGGGTAGCCTTCGAATAGCACGGCGTCGGGCGCGACGGATTGGAAGGTTTGCAGCAAGGCGGTGCGCCGTCGGTTTTCCCACGCTTCATCAATGGGGTCGCCCGCGTCATCGACCAGGGCGTTAAAACGCGCGTCCCGCACTCGGGTCGGGGGCAATTGAACGACATCCGCGCCGCCCAGATCCAGCGCCAGATCTTCAAACCCACCGGTGACATAGGTGACGTCCAACCCCGCCGCGCGAAGCGCGCGCGCGATGGCGGCGGCGCGAGTCTGGTGGCCGACACCCAGCAAATGCTGCACATGAAACAGGATGCGGGCCACGGCGTCAGCCGCCGTCTGGCGCGTTTTGTATGCGGATCAAGGAATGATTGAACCGGTGGCGATGCGGTGTTCCGTCTTCCGCGATTCGAAAATAATGGACGCAATCATCTTGCAGCTTTTCCGGCGCCTTGTGGGTCATGTCCCAATTGGCGGAGAGCGCATACAGCGCGCGGATCACGCCCTTATGACATACCGCGACGGTTTTTTGTTGGGCGGCGGCGCATTCTTTCAACAGCGGTTTCAGCCGGTCCTGCACGTCGCGCGGGCTTTCCCCGCCGGGCGCGCGAAAATCCAGACCCTTGGCTTCCCACGCTTTCATCAAATCGCCAAGTTCGGCACGAAGTTCCGGCAGCCGCTTGCCTTCCCATTCCGCCCAGTTCATTTCCATCAGCCGGTCATCCGTTTTCGGGGCCTGGCCAGACAGGATCGTCGCGGTTTCCTGCGCCCGGGTGAGCGGGCTTGCGATCCAGGTGAAGGCGTTGAGTTCCGGCGGCGTTCGCCATCCCGCGACTTTATCGCGGCCCGTGGCGCTGAGCGGAATGTCGCTGTGCCCCTGCACAACGCCATTTTCATTCCATTCGGTGGGACCATGGCGGATGACGGCGAACAGGGTCATGCGGCCTCCAATATTATCTGGTTCAAGTGTTGGGCGGCGGACTCAATATCATGATGGGATTGGGTGCGCATCAAAGCGGCGCGTCCCATGGCGCGACGGCGTTGCGTGTCGCGGAGCAAATCGCGAATGCCCTGCGCCATATTATCTTCAAGGGTCGCGGAATCCATGGGAGCGATCAACCCGGTCTCCCCATGGGCCACAATTTGACGAACGCCGGGCGCGCCGCCGGCGACGACCGGCGTTCCGGCGGCCTGAGCTTCCAGCATCGCCATGCCATAGGCTTCCCGAATGGCGGGCCATACGACAAGATCCGCAGCGGCGTTCAGCGCGTCCACGTCGGTTGGCGACGCTGCGCCAAGCCAATGGACCCTTGGGTCATCCTTAAATTCATCGACAATTGCGGCGCGCGCGGGCCCGTCGCCGGCGATCAGAAGATGGAAGGGTATGTCGTGAAGCGAGGCGACGATGCGCGCCAGCGCCTGATAGGACGCGAACTTGTCGCCGAGCCGCATCATGGCGACGGTGGCGAGCCAGGGTTTCGCGGGATCAAGATTGTATTTTCTCGCCAAGGCGTCGCGATGCGCGGCTCGGTTTTTGGCGGCGGCGTGTGCGGGGCCGGTGTCGATAAACGGCGCAAGTGGCGCCAAGCGGGAATTGTCTTTGATCTGTGCGCCCACGCAGGCCGCGTCATCGGGATTAAGAACAATAATTTTCGCGGCCTGGCGCAGGGCGTCGCCGATTTCCGCGTGGCTACCGCGCCAGGGACCATTTGCCTGTTTTGGGGCGAAGCTCGCTTCTGCAACGACATAGGGAATCGACAGCGCGCGGGCGATAGCGGGGCCCAGCAGGTCCGGCGCCTTATGATATAGATGATAGGTAAACCAAAGGTTGGGCCGCCATTCACCGCTGACAGAAGATTTATGGGCGCGCGCCAAATAGGACCGGACCACTCGTTTTGCGCGGCGGCGGATGATGTCCTGCTGATGTGCGTCGCCCCGCCCCTCATAACTTCGCAACCGCGATGCGATGCGCACGCCATGCCCGGCGCGTCGCAACGCTTTGATCAACAAACGCGCCATCCGCCGGTCGCCGGAGGGAATGGGATGGTTCGGCGGTTTCATTGGCGCGTAGAAAGCGATGCGCATCACGCTGCCCTTGATTTTGGTTTGAGGCGGCGATGCAAGATATCGATTCCGGCGTCCATTGAAAACGACGCCCGCACGCGCTCGAAGCCTGCCTGCGCCAATTTCAGCCGCAAAGCAGTGTTTTCCAACAGAGTCGCCAGGGCGGTGGATAGCGCGTCCGCATCGCCGGGGGTGACCAGTATGCCGGTTTCACCATCGATGATGAGTTCGGGGATGCCGGACATATTCGTGCTAATGATCGCGACCCGCTGGCTTTGCGCTTCCATCAGCACGTTCGGCAATCCGTCCCGGTCGCCATCGGGGGTCTGTTTGCTGGGTAGTATGAAGATGTCGGCTTTTCGCAGTTCCGCCAGGACGGTTTCTTGTGGCTGTGCGCCGCGCCATTCAATCCGGTCTGACAATCCCAACTCATCCGCGCGGGTGCGGAGGGAGGCCAGAAGCGGGCCGCCGCCGATATGGCGAAACCGCCAATTCATTGTTGGCGGTAAGGCGGCGAGAGCGGTGAGGCAATCCTCATACCCTTTTTTCGGCACAGCGCGGCCGACGGATACGATAATTGTGGGCGTGTCGGGTTTTGCCGCGTCCGGCGCCGGGCGCGGTTCCGGCGGCGTGAAGCGATTGAAGTCGAGCCCGTGATAAACCAGAGAGACAATGTCAGGGCGCGTCGACAATTGCGCCAAATAGTCTGCTCCTGCTTGGGTGCAGGTGACGAGCCAGTCGATGGAATCGAGCTTTTCGCGAATGTCCCAAACCGGCGTCGTCCAGATATCCTTGGCGTGTGCTGACCCGCTCCAGGGCAATCCGGTCATGAGGGCGGCGTAGCGCGTGACCGATGCCGGAGTATGCAGGAAATGAGCGTGCAGCCTGTCGATACCGGCGGGCAATTCATGCGCCAGGACGCAGGCCTGCCCAAACCGGCGCACGCGGTTGCGGGTGACGTCGCGTTGCAAATCCGCCCGCCAAATGGCGAAGGCGTTGGCGAAGCCCGGCAGTTTGCGCGCCGCCAGAATCGCGCGGGTGACCCGCGCAGGTTCGTCGTGAAGGTATTCCGGAAGGTACAGGACGGGTGCGGCGATTTCGCGGTGGATCGGGTGGGTGCTGGCATCGGTCGGGTGGCGTAAGGAGATAATTTGGATATCAACGCCGCGTTGCTCCAGCGCCAGAATTTCCTGTGCGATAAAGGTCTCCGAAAGTCTCGGATACCCTTTCAGGACAAATGCAACGGCCATCGCGCGCGCTTAACGGTCGGACAAGCGCGCGATCGCGCCGGGATCAATGTCGCTGAATTGCGAAAGGGGCACTGGACTACGCCTGTTGTCGTGAAGTGGCGATCTCTGGCCGGGCGGCTTTCGGCCGGTTTTCCAACATACGGTTCGTCAGGATTTCGACATTGTCCAATCCGTCCAAAAGCCCGGGGACGACGATGTCCGATGGGGATTTTTGCTGCGGTAGGTGCCGCAATGCGGTGGCCATTGTTTCGGCGGCGCGCATACCATCGTCGCACAACATGCTGACAAGGCCGAGTTCTTCTGCGCGGCTGGCGCGGATATACTGTTCGAGCCGGGGCATGGTGCGCGGTACGATCAGGGCTTTTTTGTCGAAGGACAGTATTTCGCAGAAAGTGTTGTATCCCCCCATCGCCACAATTCCCGCTGCGCGGGCGACCAAGCTTTCCATATGCGCCTCAAAGGTGATCGCCTCAACCGATTCCAGCGCCTCGGCGCGGGCGATGAATTCGGAACGTCGTTCCGAATTCATGAACGGCCCCAGTACAATCATGGAAGGATTGGGAATCCCCGGATCGGATTCATGTGCGCGCAAGACCCAATCGACAAGGGTTTCGCCATCGCCGCCGCCGCCTGGGGTCACCAGCGTGTAGGGGCGGTTGCTTTTGGTCAGCGCGGACTGGCCAACGGGCGCGGCGCTTTCGAAACGTCGCAAATACCCGGTATAGATCAATTTTCGACGAAGCGAGTCCGGTAGATCAATATCAGCCAGCGGTTCGCAAATTTGCGGCAGGCCATAGACCCATATTTCGTCGTAATATTTTTCCAGCGCGGGAATGGCGCCTTTGCGTTTCCACTCCGGCCCCAGCAGGCGGGGCTCGTCTAGAACATCGCGCAGGCCAAGTACGATATGAGCGCCGCGCTCTTTCAAAACTTCCAGCGTATCGGCCAGTTCGCCGCGCAGGCCCAAGGGCTCTTTGTCGACGATAAAGATATCCGGATCAAAAAATTCCGCCGTGTGTCGAATGATGGAGGCGCGCATGGCGATGGTGTCTTCAACGGCCATAGGTAATGTCAGCGACGTATATTCGCCATTGCGCAGCTTTATGACGCCGGGAACGCGCACGAAATCCACGCGCGACCGAAAATCAAAACTGCCGATAATCGGGGATCCCGATAAGATCAGCACCGATAATTCTTCGTTTTGTTCACATAAAGCATGCGCAATCGCGCTGCAGCGGCGGAGATGACCAAGACCAAATGTATCGTGGCTGTAAATCAGCACACGCGGTTGCGCCCGTTGCTGCATGAAAATCAACCCCGCTGTGCGGGTCCTCTCAAAGGGCGCCAATTTTTTTACGGCGCCAAAAGGCGTTTTCGCCTATTCCCTGTTTTTCAAAGCGCGATTATAAAAATTCTAGCGCGCCTAGACGGTTAAATGCCAGATATTTACGGTTTTGAAAAGCTGCGGTAAGGTGTCGCCAGAATATTCAGAAGTTTTGACCTGTCAAAACTTCGAAACTTATAGGAAAGTGCACCGGGGTTTCATGGAAAACTCGATATTTAAATTCATTTTGCGGTATAGCGCGCGCCAGCAGATCTATTTGCTTTTTGTTATTCTGGCGTTTTATCCGTTTTTGTTCATTACGCTCGACCTGCCTAAATTGATCATTAACCGCGCGATCAAGTCGAATGGCGATGGCGGGCCTTTTTACGCGCCGTTATTCGGTTTTGAAATTGAGTTCGAGGTTACGCAGGTCACCTTTTTGTTGATCCTGAGTTTCACCTATCTCGCATTGGTGTTCATTACCGGTGGCTTTAAATATTACATCAGCGTCTATAAAGGCCGGATGGGCGAGCGGCTGCTGCGGCGCCTGCGGTACCAGCTCTATACGCGCATCCTTCGCTTTCCTATTCCGCACTTCAAGAAAGTCAGTCAGGGCGAGTTGATCCCCATGATCACCGCCGAGGTGGAGCCGCTGGGCGGCTTTATCGGCATCGCTTTCGCCGACCCGTTGTTCTTCGGCGGGCAACTGGCGCTGATTATCGGCTATATCCTGTTGCAGGACTGGCAGCTTGGCCTCGCGGCGGCGGCGATGATCCCCGTTCAGGGCTTTATCATCCCGAAATTGCAAAAAAGAGTGAACGTGCTGGGCAAACAGCGCGTACAGAATGTGCGGCGTCTGGCGGATCATTTGGGCGAGACGGTTTCCGGTATCGGAGAAATCCATGCGCACGATACGTCAAACCTGGAAATGTCGCGCTTTTCAAACCGGTTGGGCGGTATCTACTGGATTCGGTATGAAATTTACCGCCGTAAATTCTTCATCAAATTTTTAAACAATTTCATCGATAAATTAACGCCGTTCTTCTTCTTTTCGATTGGCGGGTTTTTGGTGATCGATGGGGAATTAACCGTCGGTGCGCTGGTCGCGGTGCTGAACGCCTATAAGGATCTGGCCAGCCCGTGGAAGGAACTGCTGGCCTGGTATCAGCAAAAAGAAGACGTGCGCATTAAATATGAACAGGTGGTCGAACAGTTCGAGCCGCAAGGAATGCTCGACGAGCAACACCAGCACGACGAACCGACCGTGTCGTCGCCGATCACGGGTGAGATTTCGGTCAATAACGTTTCACTCGCGGATGAAGACGGCGTGCGCTCAATCGAAGCCGCATCCTTCGTTATTCCGTGCGACGGGCATACCGCGATCGTTGGCGTCAGCGGCAGCGGCAAGGATGAATTGTCGCAGGTGCTGGCGCGGCTGCTGGCGCAGACCAGCGGTAATATCCTCATTGGCGGCCAGGACATCGCCAATATGCCGGAATCCGTGACCGGACGCGATATCGCCTATGTGGGCCCCAATGCGTATCTGCAGGCCTTCTCGGTGGGAGACAATCTGGTCTATGGACTTAAACATCGGCCCCTTGTTCCCGCCGTGTATGAAGGGGAAGAGGCAGCGCAACAGAAAGACGAAGTCGAAGAGGCGGAGGTTACCGGTAATTCGGCGCATGACTTTAACGCCGACTGGGTTGATTACGCCGCCGCCGGCGTGCCGGATCGCGACGCGTTGATGGCGCGTGTGAATGAAATGTTGGCGCTGGTCGATTTTTCCGACGATGTCTATCAAATGGGCCTGCGCGGTACAATCGACCCTGAACGGCGGGGCGAATTTGCGGATCGCATCATGAGCGCGCGACGGGCGCTTCGCGACCGATTGTCCGAGCCCGAGATCGCGCCGTTGATCGAGCCGTTTGATCCGGCGTTGTTCAATACCAATGCTTCCGTCGCCGAGAATATTCTGTTCGGCTTGCCCGTGGACGGCTCCTTCGACTTGGAGCAATTGGCTGAAAACGCCTATATCCGGGAAATTCTCGACAAGGTTGGATTAAGCGACGATTTCCTGGCGATGGGCCAGCAGGTGGCGAGCACGATGGTGGAGTTGTTCGCCGATTTGCCGCCGGGTCATGAATTTTTCGAGCAGTTCAGTTTTATTGATTCCGAAGACCTTCCCGAGTTTCAAACCCTGCTGGGGCGCGCGGCCCGCGGCGTTGACGGTTTAACGGAGGAAGATCGTCTAAGGCTGATTTCCTTGCCATTTAAGTTGATACCCGCGCGCCACCGTCTGGATTTGATCGATGACCGGATGCAGGAGCGCATTCTGGAAGCGCGAAAGGTTTTCGCGCAGGACCTTCCGGAAAGCCTGCGGGACAAAGTCGCCTTCTTCGATGTGGAGGCCTATAACCCCACCGCATCGCTGCAGGACAATATATTGTTTGGGAAGCTGGCCTACGGCCAGGCGCAATCAGCGGCCAAGGTGGGCGCGGTGATCGCCGATGTTATCGATGATCTGGAGTTGCGTCAGACGGTGATTACGGTCGGATTGGACTTCCCGGCGGGCATTGGCGGCGCTCGGTTGTCTGCCGCGCAACGGCAAAAACTGGCGATCGCGCGCGCCGTCGTCAAAGACCCCAATCTCCTGATTTTGAATGAAGCGGGCGTCAGTCTGGATGCATCGGTTCAAACGAAAATACTCGATAACATCCTGACTCTTAGATCGGCGAAAAGCGTGATTTGGGTCTTGAACCGTGTGGCGGACGCGAAGCAATTCAAACATATCGTTGTTATGAAAGATGGCCGCGTTGCGCAAACGGGTTCCTTTGATGAGCTATCCACCAAAGACGGTGAGTTTAAGACACTGTTGGATGTTGGCTAACGCTTATTCGGGAATGAATTTATCGCTTGTTAACGCAAGCGCGGTATACTGCATTAACCAAATATGCTGGCGGTGCAATTGGCCCCAATGGACACGGGAGACTTGGCGATGGGTTTACAGGAAGAAGTAGAACTGCTGCGGAAAATCCCGCTGTTCTCAAAAATCGAACCGGCCAAACTGAAATTGCTGGCGTTTACGAGCGAGCGCCTGACATACGCCGAAGGCGACATTCTGTTCGAGCAGGGCGATGCGGGCGACGCCGCCTATATTATCATTGGCGGTGCGGCGGATGTTGTCGTGAATACGCCGGGCGGGCCTTTGGTTGTCGCGACCTTGAATCAAAATGAGATCGTCGGTGAAATCGCCATTCTCTGCGATGTGCCGCGTACGGCGACGGTTCAGGCGAATTGCGAGCTGACGACCCTGCGTATTACCAAAGATCTGTTTTTCAGTCTGGTGATTGAATTTCCGCAAATCGCCGTGGAAATCATGCGCGAGCTGGCGCATCGGTTGGAAGTCACGACCGGACGGCTTCGCGAAGCCGTTGCGAAAGCGCAGTAACATTTAGGGTTTTTCCATGTCGCGGCTTGATACGGTTATCGCGCGTCTCAACGCGCAACGAAGTTGCCTGAACGCCGCGGTTGCGATGATCGCCGATACGCCGGGCGTCATCCTCGAGCTTGGCCTCGGCAACGGCCGAACTTTCGATCATCTCCGAAATTCGTTTCCAAATCGAAACATTTATGTGTTTGATCGGGAAGTGGCGTCACATCCGGATTGCCGCCCTGCGGAAAACCGGTTGTTTTTGGGCGCAATGGCGGAAACCCTGGTGGTCGCGACCAAACAGCTTGGGGCGACCGCAGCGCTCATTCACGCTGATATCGGGTTTGGAGACGCTGCGGCGACTGAACGCAACGTGGCGGCGATTGGGCCGCTTTTGCCGGGCCTTCTGTGCGATGGCGGCGTTATTTTCTGCGATCAGTCTCTGGATCGCATCGCGGCGCTTCGTCCGATATCGATACCGGACGATATACCAGCGAACCGCTATTACGGGTACGAAAAACCAGCGAAGCGCTAAAGATAATTTAGGCACCCGCCGGTTAATTCAGTGTAATACCTAGAATATTAGGCCTTGAAGTCAATAATAACCGGAACATGATCCGACGGGCGTTCCCAGTCACGGGCGTCCTGAACCACTGTGGCGCTGCTTAGCGCTTGGGTCAGCGGTGGGGTGACCCATATATGATCCAGGCGGCGGCCTCGGTTGTTCTTGCGCCAATCCTTGGATCGGTAACTCCACCAGCTAAATAATTGTTCCGATTCCGGAACGAAGTGCCGAACCGCATCCACCCATTCACTTTGCGTCTGAATTGCGGTTAGCTTCTCCACTTCTACAGGGGTATGGGAAACGACTTTCAACAATTGTTTGTGCGACCAGACGTCTGTCTCCAGCGGGGCGATATTCAGATCGCCAACCAGAATCATTTTTTTATCGGGCGACCGGTTTTTCCCGAACCAGGCCGTCATTTCGTCTAAAAACGCCAGTTTATGGGCGAATTTCGCGTTTTCAACCGGGTCTGGCGCATCCCCGCCAGCGGGAATATAGAAATTATGAAGTTCGATATCACCGGGTAAAACCACGCTGACATGTCGGCAATCCTGCTTTCCACACCATTCTAACGTCGTCACCTTTTCGATGGGCACCTTGGACAGGATCGCGACACCGTTATATCCCTTCATCCCTTGAAAGGCGATATGAGGGAAACCCATGTCGCGAATGGCGTCTTCAGGGAACAATTCGTTGACGACTTTGGTTTCTTGCAGGCAAATGACGTCTGGCGACTGTTCCTCCGCCAGCTTCTTCAATAAATCGATACGCAATCGAACTGAATTTATGTTCCAGGTTGCGAGACGCATGGCGGACGCCTTTCTACTTTACAGTTGTGGTCAAACGGAGTTCGTTAAACCATTGTAATCTTGAGTTCTTCCAGACCATCGACACGACCAACGAGTACATCGCCCCGTTCAATCGCCGCGACGCCATCCGGCGTTCCCGTAAAGATAAGGTCGCCTGGTTTCAATTCAACGAGGCCGGAAAGATAGTTAATTGTCTCCGGCACGTCCCAAATCATGGCTGAAAGGTCCGATTCCTGGCGAAGTTTGTCATTTACGGTCAAAGAAATGCTTCCTGACTCGATAATGCCGCATTCTGACACCGGCGTAATATTTGTTACGGGTGCGGAATGATCAAAGCCTTTGGACATATCCCAGGGTCGACCCATATCTTTGGCGACGCCTTGCATATCGCGCCGAGTCAAATCCAACCCGACGCCATAGCCGAAGATACAGTCGTTTGCGTCTTCCAGCGGAATGTCCACGCCGCCTTTGGAAAGCGCGACAATCATTTCAATTTCAGGATGAAGATTGCTGGTTTGAACGGGGTAAGGGGTATCTGACCCGTTTAGAACAATCGCGTCGGCCGGTTTGGTAAAGAAGAAAGGCGGCTCGCGATCGGGGTCATGGCCCATTTCCCGCGCATGGGCGGCGTAATTACGACCCACGCAATAAATGCGGCGTACCGGAAACGCCGTATCGGAATTCAAAACGGGAATAGTGGGCGTATCCCACAGGGGTATGGCGAAATTTGTCATGTTTTCCTCAATTTGTAACTCACGCCGAAAGGCCGTGATACAGGCTATAGCGAAAAAATCAAAGTAGGATAAACGCCTAGGCGGCGCGGGTGGGTTGTAGCATCGATACGCGTTGTTGCGCCCTGGCGCGGCAGGCATCGCCAAAGGCGCTGAACATCGCGATGGACAAGGGCGCATCAACCACCAAGGGGTGTTCCGGATGCCATTGAACGCCCAAGGCGAAGGCCTTGGAATTCTTAACGCTTACGGCCTCAATAACGCCGTCTTCGCTGATAGCTTCAACCTCAAGCGGGTCCGCCAAGCGGTCAATCGCCTGGGCGTGCGCGGAATTTACGATGGAGGCGTCTTCTCCGCCATTTAGGCGATGCAGCAGCGTATGGGGTGTGATGTCGATGCGGTGGCGTGGCCCAAACCGTTCAGATGGCGGCAGCCGCCGATTCATCCGATGATCCATCTTGCCGGGTAGCTCGTGCACCATTTGGTGCAGCGTACCGCCCAAGGCGACGTTTAATTCCTGGATGCCCCTGCATACGGCGAATACGGGAAGGCCAGCGTGGATGGCGGCCCGAATGAGCGGAAGGGTCGTATTATCCCGTCCGGAATCCCGCAGGCCACCCTTCCCGTTGTCTTGCCCTTTGTAATGGTGAGGCTCGACGTTGGAGGCGCTCCCGGTCAAAAATACGCCGTCCAACCGGTCGATCAACACGTCAAAATCATGGCGTTCGGCCATCGCCGGCACGACAATCGCGGTGCATTGTGCGACGTCATACACGGCGTTGATATATTTATCGCCGACACGGTGCATCGCACGACCTTCGTCACTGATGCGACAGGCTGGTATGCCAACAAGTGGTGTGGGCGATGGGTTCATCATGCGCAAATTGCTATCACGGTCTGATTGGGCTCACAAGCCCGGCTCAGTTACTGGCTTCCGGAAGAGGTTCCTCAAAATCAAAGAGGGCGCCTTTTAACGCGACGCCAAATTCCGGATTAATCAACGTCGTATTCGACTCGCCGCCTTGAACGTCATAGGCGCGCCACTTTCGAAGCGTTAGCGGCGAATCTGAAAAAATTAAGGTGATATCACCGGACTCAGTATCGCCGCGCCACGCTAAGCCTATCCGAACCGCGCCGTTGCGCCGTTCAAAACTGGTGATGTCCAGATCGCCGGATAACTTTACGTTCTGTTTGGTGAGAAAGAAGGCCGGTGTTTTTTCAATCGGAATATACGTCGTTTGCTCCAGCTCTTTATCAAGAAAGATAAGCCATTCATCTTTCACCAGTAAAAGATAGGGATCAGGAGGGTCATATTCGAGCCGAAGCTTCCCGGGCCGATGAAGGTACAAGTTTCCTTCGGATATGGAGCCGTCGGCGTTTTCCTGCAAAAATCGCGACCGCAACGTCGATATGCTATTCAAATAGTCTTCGATCCGGGTAATTTCGGCCTGGTCGACCCCGATACGAGGGCTGTTGGATTGCGCTCGCGCCGAAATGCTCCCCGCAGCGATGCAAAGAAAGATCCCAAGCGCGAAAAACCTGAACCAGTTTTGTGGTTTAATGATCAATATCACTATGATCGCCGACAAGTATTTCACGTTTGCCGACATGGTTCGCGGCGCTGACAACGCCTTCTTTTTCCATTTTCTCAATGATCCGCGCCGCCCGATTATATCCAATTTGAAGATGCCGTTGAATGAAACTCGTCGACGCTTTTCCTTCTGACGCAATAAGCGCAACAGCACGATCATAAAGTTCATCGCCGGTATTGCCGCCGCCCATGCTATCAGAATCGGAAAAGCCGCCATCCACTTCGTCCGTCACCGCTTCTATATAGTCGGGGGATCCCTGAGATTTAAGGTGCTGTACGACAGATTCGACTTCATCGTCGTGCACAAAGGGCCCGTGAACACGGGTAATGCGCCCGCCACCGGCCATATAAAGCATATCGCCCTGACCCAATAGTTGTTCTGCGCCCTGTTCGCCCAGGATCGTGCGACTATCGACTTTGGAGGTGACCTGAAAACTGATTCGGGTTGGAAAGTTCGCCTTAATGGTCCCGGTCACGACATCGACGGAGGGTCGCTGGGTCGCCATAATCAAATGGATGCCCGCGGCCCGCGCCATCTGCGCCAACCGCTGAATGGCGCCCTCGATGTCCTTACCAGCGACCAGCATAAGGTCCGCCATTTCATCGACGACCACGACCAAATACCGCAACGGGGACGGATCAAGCGGCTGTTCTTCGAAAACAGGTTTCCCTGTATCGGCGTCGAACCCGGTTTGGATTTTTCGAGTCAGGACCTCGCCCTTCTTTCGAGCGTCGGCGACGCGCTTGTTGTAGCCCTCGATATTCCGCACGCCCAATTTGGACATGCCGCGATATCGTTCCTCCATTTCCCGCACGGTCCATTTCAACGCCACGACCGCTTTTTTCGGATCGGTTACAACCGGCGAAATCAAATGGGGAATACCTTCATAAATCGACAGTTCCAGCATCTTTGGGTCGATCATGATGAATTTACATTCATCCGGCGATAACCGGTACAGCAACGACAGGATCATGGTGTTCAACCCGACCGACTTACCGGACCCGGTGGTGCCCGCGATAAGTAAATGCGGCATCCGTGAAAGATCGACGATAACCGGTTCGCCGCCGATGTCTTTTCCCAGAACAAGCGGCAATTTGGCTTTAGCGTCTTCAAAGGTCCGCGACGACAACAATTCGCGAAGAAGAACCATTTCCCGTTTTGCGTTGGGTAATTCGATCCCGATGACGCTTCGTCCCGGCACGGTCGCAATACGCACGGAGATTGCGCTCATGGATCGGGCGATATCGTCGGAAAGTCCAATGACCCGGCTTGTCTTCGTGCCGGGCGCGGGCTCCAGTTCATACAAAGTAACGACTGGCCCCGGGCGAACCTTGATGATTTCCCCCCGAACGCCAAAATCCTCCAACACCCCTTCAAGCAGCCGGGCGTTTTGCTGTAACCCGCCTTCGTTAACAGGCGAGCCCCGCATGGCTTTGTTCGGCGCATCGCTCAGTAATTCTAGCGCGGGGGTTTCAAATTCACCCACGGGGGTAGCGAGATCGAGCGACCGCTGCCGGACGGTCGCTTTGCGGCCGGGGCGAACCGGTTTTTCCTTGGTTTCCACCAAATCCCGCCGCACCGTACGGCGCGCGCCGTTTGGCGTATCCAGCGTGGGTTCAATGCGTTCTTCCGGCGTAAAGCGCTGTCCCGTTGCGCGCGCAAAGGCTTGAATCACCCGGGGCCATCCCCGAATTTGCTGGGCGGCGTCTTTGCTGGCGCCCACCAGATCCGCCGTCCGCGATGCGCCGCTGCGCCATTCCGCGATACTGAACCCGAAAACGAAATAGAACAGACCGACCGCCACGGCGCCGGCGCCAAACCCGATAAGGCGCGTATCCAGCACGCCGCCAAAGACGGATAAACCCTCCAGCGCCTGATTGAACGCCAACGCGCCCGCAAATCCGCCGAGGCCTGCCGCATAGGGCCAGTCGGACGGCACGGGGATCGCGGTAAACGCCATGGCGGCAACCAAAATGCACAACGGCGCCAGCGCCAAACGTAACCAGATGTTGGAAACTGTATGCTCTTTCCAAAGCCGCCAGCCCCAACCGGCGCTAATGGGCACCAAGAGCGCGCCGGCCAGGCCCAGGGTCTGTAACGTCAAATCGCTGATATGGGATCCGACCGCGCCCATTAAATTGGCGATTCGATCCGCGGACGCCGCAGTGTTCCACGATGGATCGGATGGCGCGTGGCTGATCAGGGCGACAACAAAGGCGGTGGCCAGCGCAATTAGGGCCAGCCCGGCGGCTTCAATTGTCCTGTCGCGCATAAAGAGCAGCGCGCCAGCGGGTAAAAGCATGGTTTTCTTGCGAACGGCCATCCTGCTGGGCCTCCTTTTCGCGTGTTTCATCCATCCGCAGCGCGCGCGCATCGCGCGGGGTACAAAACAGAAACAGTATCTCCCCGATACTACTCATGCGGCCCGGTGTTTGCAAGAGTCGCCAGTATTACCAAATATCTTTTACTTGGTGAATACAGACTAAAAAACCAAATGAAATAGTACGGGTGTAAAAATTCCTGAAAATCGAAGTCTTTTGAACATTTTAGCGCGCCTGGCCATCGGGAAAGGGGACAAAATGTCCTCTAGACAAGTCGGTGGACAGGCGCGATTGTGCCGCCATGAGAGATGATGACATTATTGTCGATGCGTTGATCGCGGGCGGCGGCATGGCCGGGTTAACGATGGCGGTCGCCTTGCGCCAGGCGGGGTTGCGCGTCGCCGTGGTGGAGCGCGCGCCACTGTCGGTCTTGCGCACGCCGTCCCATGATGGCCGCACCTCAGCGATTTCCTTCGGGACTGCGCGTATTTTTGAAGGCATCGGCGTTTGGGCGGCGATGGTGGATGAGGCTCAGCCAATTCGCGATATTCGCGTCGCCGACGGCAATTTGATCGATGGAATTTCACCGCTTTTCCTGCATTACGACCATCAGGAATTAGACGCCGACGCCGTTGCGCCTGCAGGCTCCCCCTTTGGTTACATTCTGGAAAATCAGACCATTCGCGCTGCGCTTTCAGACGCTATCGACGATTCAACCGTGAACGCCGTGAATGCCGTGGATGGCGATGCGCCGTCGATCCAACTGTTTGCGCCGGCGGAGCTGGTATCTGTGGAACGCACGCCGTACAGCGCGACGGGCATTCTGGCGGATGGTCGGCGGATACGCGCGGCCTTGGCGATTGGCGCGGACGGCCGAAATTCACCCTTGCGCCGCGCGGCGTGCATTCGCGCGACCGATATTCGTTACAAGCAAAGCTCCATCGTTTGCACACTCGCCCATGAGCGGCCCCATGCAGGTGTAGCGGTTGAGCTCTTCTTGCCTGGCGGGCCTTTCGCCATGTTGCCGATGACGCAGCAACGCACGAATGTCGTTTGGTCGGAGCAAACGGACCTTATCGACGGGTATATGGCGCTGGACGATGATGCGTTTCTGGCGGAATTGTCGCGCCGGTTTGGCGATTGGTTGGGCGATTTGAGTTTGGCGAGCCCGCGCAGCGCTTATCCTTTGGGGCTAATGCATGCGGAGCGTTATACCGATGAACGTCTGGCGTTAATTGGCGATGCGGCGCACGCGATTCACCCGATCGCGGGTCAAGGGTTCAACATGGGGCTGCGTGATATCGCGGCGCTGGCGGAAGCGATTGTCGATGCGCGGCGTCTTGGGCTTGATATTGGCGCCGCTGATGTTCTGGCCCGCTATGAACGGTGGCGCCGGTTCGACAATACTTTGCTGGTGGCGGTGACGGACGGGTTGACCCGGCTGTTTTCCAATGATGTTCCGCCGCTGCGGATCGCGCGCGATATCGGCCTCGCCACGGTTGGTAAAATTCCCCCGCTAAAGCAGGTCTTGATGCGCCATGCGATGGGTATTGTGGGGACGTTGCCCCGTTTGATCCGGGGCGAACCGCTCTAGAGTAAATCCCGAGCAGACGGAATCGTCTGCGACGACGGTTACGTCGTTTTATCAAAAATTCCGGTGTTCAGGTCGAGAACCTCGCCCATCCACATGGCGAAACTGGTGTGGTCGGCTAAATTATCGCCTGTGCTGGGGTGCAGCAACACCACAAGATCGCGGCGGTTTAATGCGAGCCAGGGGACGAATTCCGGGAAGATATCGGCTTCAAACGCCACCTGATACATCCAGCGCGGATGGGGGCCAACCGGCTTGTGGTGCCAACGCCCCATCACGACGTCAAAGCGCGCTTCTATTTCTTCCCGAACTGCGTTTGCCGCCACTTCTGTTTCGGTATCGAAATAAATATGGGCGTGATAGCCTGTGATGTTTTCAACGCCTGTTGTCGATGCGGTCGTCGTCGCCATGAATTCCCCCTCCCATTTTCGTCAATCGTCCACCTATTGGGCGTCCACCTATCGGGCGTCCACCTATCGGGCGCCCCCGTATCCGGCCTCGTTTGGCCGGTTTGAACTCAAGGATCCCGGGACAACCCCTCGCGGGTCAGCGCCTCAAGATAGCCGTTCCATAACGACTCCTGACTTTGCCCGATTTCATACAGATACCGCCAACTGAAAATGCCCGTATCATGGGAATCGTCGAACGTGATGCGAATGGCGTAATTGCCCACCGGCTCCATCGACGTGATCCCCACATGGCGGCGGCCTGGGACCGTCTTTTTCTGATCTGGATTATGTCCCTGTACCTCTGCCGAGGGGCTCTCGACCCGCAAAAGCTCAGCGGGGAATTGGAAAATAATGCCGTCTTCGAAATCGACTTCCAGTGCTTTCTCGGCGCTGTTGTATCGAATCTCTCGGGGCCAAGGGTCTTTTGATGCGTTGTTATCCGGCATGGTTTGGCTCACGACCCTTCGGGATCATCGATCTGGCGGGCTTCTTCCACCAGCATGATCGGAATGCCGTCGCGGATCGGATAGGCGAGACTGGCTTGTTTGCTGACCAATTCGTTGCGTTCCCGGTCATAGGTAAGGGGGCTTTTGGTGAGCGGGCAGACGAGAATTTCAAGCAATTTTGGATCCACGCCAGATTGTGTTTCTGTCATTCGTAGTGCTCCCTTTCGGCGGGTTTATTTGTCGTTTGACGACAGGGTTTGTCGCTCTATTGCCGCGTTGCGTCGTCATCATCATCGCCCAGACTGGCCATCTCCAGAATAGCGATCAGCAATTCACCGCGCTTGGTTTGGCCGGGGGCTTCCAGCAACGCCTGTTTTTCCGAGGCGGCGAAGGGGCAGATCATCGCAATTGTGGTGATGAGCTGGTCATCGTCCAGTTTTTCGATGGCGTCCCAATTGGCGTTGATGTCCCGGCGTTCGAAATACCGTCGCAAGGGCGCCTGTAAACGAGCGCGGTCAAAGCCGCTGCCCGCCTGATCCACCATATCCTGCACATAGCGCGACCAATTTACGGCGCACCGTCGATACGGGCGGTCGTGTTCCAGCTCCTCGACAATATCAAAGCGGCAAACCCCGCGTATCGTTAGTATAAGCCGACCATCGTTGGTTTCTTCAAACTGGGTGATTCGCCCGGCGCAGCCTGTTCTGTATAATCCGGGGTCGTCTTGTTCGGCTTCCGCCTGCGCCTGGGCGGGTTGCACCATGCCAATCAGGCGTGGCGGCGCCAATCCGTCGCGAATCATTTCGAGGTATCGCGGCTCGAAAATATTCAGCGGTAATCGGCCGCGCGGCAGAAGCAGCACCCCGGTCAACGGGAAGACAGGCAACACGCCCGGTAAATCTTCGAAGGACGGATCGAATGGGTTCATGTGGACATCCCGTATGGGTGCGCGACGATACTCAGGTGTTTGCGAACATTCCCCGAGCCTGGGCGAACATTCCCCCGAGCCTAGGCGAACATTAATGAAGACAAACGGCGGCGGCTGTCAGAGACGAGCTCGCTTTCCGCGCCGAGCGCGTCAAAAATTTCGACCAGCTGCTTGCGCGCGGCGTCGTCGTTCCAACCGCGATTCCGGCTGAACAGCGTCAATAATTCGTCAATTGCGGCTTCCGCTTCGTTTGCGGCGTACAGGGCGAGCGCAAGATCAAAGCGGGCCTGATGGTTGTTTTCATCAGCTGCGAGTTGGGCGCGCAACGGCTCCAGATCCACCTGGCTGTCGCCAATTTTCTCCGCAAGGTCCAAACTGGCCAGAACGCTTTTGATCTCCGGATCCTGTTTCGCCTTGTCGGGAAGACCATCCAGCAACGCCCGCGCGGCGTCCGTCTCGCCCTTGGCGTGCAGATTACGCGCCAGACCGGCGATGGCCGGGATGTTTTCGGGCTGGTGCTTCAGGATTTCGCTATAAATTGCGCCCGCCTGATCCGTATCGCCGGTTTCTTCGGCCTGGGCTGCTTGCTCCAGCGCTTCATCAATGGGGGAGGGGCCGGTCTTGTCTTTCGACGCCCGCAGGACCCGCTCGACAAACTGTTTGATCTGGCTTTCCGGTAAGGCGCCCGCGAATCCATCGACCGGTTGCCCGCCCGCGAAGGCGAAGACAGCCGGAATCGACTGAACGCGCATCTGCTGGGCGATTTCCTGGTTTTCATCGATATTGATTTTCACCAGTTTGACCGCGCCGGCGTTTTCCGTGACGACCTTTTCAATCACTGGGCCCAGCTGTTTACAGGGTTCGCACCACGGCGCCCAGAAATCGATAATGACCGGTGTTGTTTTGCTGGCTTCGATGACATCGACCATAAATGTGGCCGTTGTCGTGTCTTTAATCAGGTCGGCTGCGTCCAGCCCACCACCAAGTATTGGTTCCATTTCCGCCCCTCTAAGCACTGTTCCGTCTTTAAATGGCTGTTTTTGTGGTCCCTGACAAGGGCGCGTCGTGCGGTTAGGCGTCTAATTGTTCAAAGTCCAAAACCAGCGGCGTATGATTTTCCGCCTCCAGAAACCGTAACAGATCGTCGGGATGAAGCGCCGTGGTTTGGTCATTGCGCAAAGGATGGACGTTCACGAGGTCGCCGGTTAAAAGCGCCTTGTCCAGCACCATGGAGACGACGCCTTCGCGGTCGTTGATGATTCCAAAGGGCGTGACCGACCCCGGGGTTACGCCCAGCAACGCCATGAGCGGTTCGGCCGCGCCAAAGGACAGGCTGCCCGTCGCGCCCAGGCGCCGCCGCAGGGCTTTCAGGTCGATGACGCGGTCTTCAACGGCGGTCACCAACCAGTAACGTTTCTTTTTGTCGCGCAAAAAAAGATTTTTAACATGCGCGCCCGGTAGCACGCCGCGTAATGCCTGTGACTCATCGACGGTGAAGGCGGGCGAATGATCATGGGATTCATGCGACAGGCCCAGCGTATCCAGCCGCGCCAAAAGGGCCTCGGGCCCAGCGTAGGGCGCGCTTATGGTTGAATTGGTGCTCATCTAACGTTCTTAACGCCGCCTCGTATTCTTCGCAAGACGACGCTTGCAATGAATTGCGTCTTGCGTATTATGCGCCGCCGCCGATATAAGGAGGCGTAGCGCGCACAAACGCGCAAAATAGGATGCGGGCGTAGCTCAGGGGTAGAGCGCAACCTTGCCAAGGTTGAAGTCGAGAGTTCGAATCTCTTCGCCCGCTCCAATTTCCCTAAAAATACAATGCAGTATAGGCGCAGGCCTAGTCGGATCAATTGTGTGTTTGCTCCGGGGATGCAGGGGGGGGGGGAAGCCGTTGGCAAATTTTTGCGGTTCTTCGTGGTAATACCCAAAAGCCCTATTTTACGCGCGAACTGGTCCCAAAGCCCGAGAAAATACTATAATTCACAGCCCTTTAGAGGCTAACGAAACCCGGTCGTTAATGCACTGGCGCATCGCCACGATTCAGCGTTGCCGCCCGGAACTCGTCATATTTCGTCAATCCGCGACGCCGCGAATTCCATCGCTTTTGCAAGCGCCTAACGGCCCGGTGGCCCTAATCGTGATTGGGGTCAAGGCCCTGAATACTTTGCAAAAACTCGAGCACGAGTGCGTTAAAAGCGTCCGGACTCTCCCAATACGGCGCATGGCCTATTTCCCGCATTGTCTTTAACCGGTGATTCATCAGGTGTTTTGCGACGAGAGCATGCAGCGGCGGCGGTGCGTAGAGATCAGCCTCTCCGGTCAAGAGCAATACCGGCGCTTTCATTTGCTCCAGCTTTTGCTATGTGACCTCGACGCCGAGCGGTTGTTTTTGTGTTCTGGCGGTGCGCGCCAATGTGCTCAGTTCGCCGAACCGCGCCGTCCCTTCCGGGTTGCTCGCACGGTATGTCGGCCCAAGCTCCAGAAACTCCGTCGGAACGTGGTCGTGTAGCGCCGCGATGCCCAGTCGGGCGAACATTGTGCGCCATTCAGCTTCGGCTGGCGCGACAATCGTGCCGGCAAGGATCAGTGACCGTGTGCGGTGTCCGTGGACGACAGAAAACCCGGTCGCCGTAATGCCGCCCGCAGCAGCGCCCAGAAGATGCACCTGATCGACGCCAACAATGTCCAGTAAGTTCTCCAGGTCGCCGATAGACGTGCCAGGCTGCTCCGGTTCTCCCGTTTCAGAGCGGTCATAGCCTCGCCGCGCATATCCGATGACGCGATAGCCCGCGGCGACAAACGCGTCGCGTTGCCGCTCCCAGATATGACACCCTTGCGATGCTGGATGACAAAGCACGATGGCCTCGCCATCACCGCCCGTATCCCAGTACCAGAGTTTTGCCTCTGGTGTGTCCACAAATCCTTCAAACACGATTCAATCGTCTTTCTTCAGAGATGGCGCCTATAATGAGCAAGAACGGTACCGTCCTCGCGCTGTTCGTCGCGACCTGGCGTTGTCGCCCGGACTATACATCAGGCGTCGATATGCTCGGTTGCAATTACTGACGGCCGGGCACGGAACGAATCGTGCCATCCGGCGAGCGCGGCGCGGTTCTCGCGCCAGTTATCGTCCGCAAAACGGAAGTCCATATAGGAAAGCGCGCTGCCGATGGCGATGTGCCCGATGCCGAAAGAAAGTTCCTGAAGCGTTGCAGTTGCGGCGTCCAGCGAATCCAGGCTGGCCGAAAGTTTTCCGAGGAGTGCGTTTAAAAGTTCGTCGGAGCGTTGGGCGTCATTGCGAACGCGTACCTCATAGAGACGCATGATCAACATATCGAGCATGCCGTCGCCGGTCGCGTGAAAGCGCAGCGCCTCGAGCCGTTCGGGCCAAGTGCGCGGAAACAAAGCTGATCCGTCATGGTGATTATCGAGGTATTCACAAATGACCCGCGAATCATACACCGCGCTGCCGTCGTCGAGAACCAGGGTCGGTATTTTACCTAAAGGATTGTCCTTGAGCATGTCCGTATTAGGCAAATAAGCCGAAACGACAACTGCTTCTCGCTCGATTTGGTCTGCCATTCCACATTCATGCGCTGTGACCATGACCTTCCTCACATAGGGTGACCGCGACGACCAGTAGAGTTTCATTCGATTTTCCCAATTGCCTTACAGGCTTTTTTTATTATTAAAAACGCGGACCTAAATACTGGACCAATGCCTTTTTCGGCATGGCCGATGGTCGCAAACAAGCAGTATCGCAGCAAGCTTTTCCTAGAATTCCTGAGAGGCATCGATGAACGGAACACAGATCAACATTCCGGACAACCAGATACCCGGCGCCTACCATACGCGCATCGTCAACGTTTGCGATGTTGCCAAGTATCGAGAAGATGCCGGAAATTAAGGCTGTGCCGGGTAAAATGATGCTCGCCAATCCAGATTTCGTCGATACCGAGTGTATCGCCCAGCTCGATTTTCTTCTGTTGTCGGAATGTAGGTTCATTCGTGGAAACATAGCGCCAGGAGTGTGGGTCTCGTTGACTGCGGTCAGATGACTGTTGGGAAAGATATTTGCGGCGAGGATGGCCGGACGCCTGTGCATCGCTCTTCAAGCCATAGAGTTAGTCTAATCAATGTGCGGGGCCACTCAAGGCATCTCGCAACGGCATTCTGGCGCAAGAGAGGGAATTGATATGGATTTCTGGAAATAGCCACAACGCGAAGTTTCGATATTTCGGATTGATTGCCGCTAGGCGCGCCGAGCGTCCACAAGACGCCCGGCGCCCTTTGGCGCGGAATTTGACTTTTTTTATAGTTATAGACGCCTTCCACAAAATTGCCGATCGGCTGAATGCAAATTTTCCAGCGCCCCGAATTCACGATTTCGAGTAACGGGACAGAACGGACCAATTGGACAAACCGCTGCGGGAAAAGGCGGACCTGCCGTTTCCGGTTAATTTGGCGGTGGCGGTTGTCTTCAGCGGGTTTGTTTTAGGGCGGCTGTAATTCGGATTTCAACCAACCCATCAGGTGTTGAAATATCGGCGCGCACACAGGAAAAAATTGGCGGATTGTGGGGATCGATCCAGTTATTCCATTTCCGTGTCAGGCATTCAAAATCACGCATTCGTTTGAGCCAAACCTGAGCGGTCAACAATTGCGCCTTATCGACGTTCGCCTCTATCAAATATTGATCAAACGTTTTTAGAATTTGGTCAATCTGGCCATTTATATCGTCTGTGCGGTTCCGCGCCGTCGTGCAGAAGACAAACCGGTTTCCCTGCGTCATTCCCAAACATAGTCGAGGGCGCCCCGGGGCATCGATAATTCCAAATCTCTGGATACCCATTGCCTTAACCTTCTATGACAGCGGATACTTGGATTTCCACCAGCGCTTCCGGACAAAATAATTCGCCGCTTACGCAAGCCCGCGCTGGTGGCGTGGCGGGATCAACCCAGGCATTCCATGCGGCGTTCATTTCAGCGAACAGGGCCATATCCGCAAGCCAAACCTGAGCGGTGAGAATTTTGGACTTGTCGCTGCCGGATCTGGCCAGGTAATCGTCAATGATTGTGAAAATGTCTGCTAACTGCGTGCTTACGTCCCCTGCAAGGTCATCCGCTGTAATTCCGGAAAGGTAGATATTACCATCGTGGATCACGCAACGGCTCATAATTGGGCCTGGTCCGTTTGTGATATCAAAGCGTTGAATGGACATTACGGATGGTTTCCTTGTTACCGTTGAAGCAAAGTTACCGCTAAAACATGAAGCCCCCGCCTGCCGCAGCGATAACCGTCGCTATTCCCAACAAGACGTTAATACCAACCAGACGACGGATCTGGCCAATTTGCGCCGCGCCGTCGGGCCAAGCTTCGTCTTGGACAGCGGATTTGAGCCGCTTGAACGGTGCAAAATATACATGAAAAAAAAGCGCCATCATGACGAGGCCTAACCCAAACATTGCGTGGACATAAATTGGCGCTCTGGAAAACCCGTCGTAGATGTCGAAAATCAACCAAAGGCCCGTCGTAAGCAGCAAGATTACAGCGGCCCAAACCCATGGAAAGAAACGGCTTAACACACCCGCCCATAGGGCTAATCGCTGCGGCGGTTCGAGAACGGACGCGGCGGCTGGTCGCAACATCTGATGCGCGAATATCATGCCGCCCAGCCAAACCACGACCGATAAAATATGTAAAACAAGCGCTACCGCCGAGAAGATCAAGGTGGTTCTCCCTAAATTTGCCAGTCCCAAAAGAGGATACGAAATATTGTGATCATACCCATGTTTCGCCAAAGGTATGGCAGTTTCGCCTCGCGACCGTTGTTGTCAGTATTACCAAGAAAAACCCCGCCGGGGAAGGCGAGGTCATGGTCGCGCGGGTTATTTAGAGTCGCGCGCTATAGTTTCCCTGTCGGCACGTCGGTGAACGCGACGTCTTTGTCGACGCGGATGTCCTGGGGTAGGCCCAGCACGCGTTCTGCGATGATGTTGCGCAGGATTTCGTCGGTGCCGCCCGCGATGCGGCTGCCTGCCGACGATAGCGCGGCTTCTTGAAACATCGCCTGCATCGGTTGGGTCGTTTCGTCAAAGATGAGGCCGCCCGCATCCATCAGATCGACGCCGAAATGGGCGATTTCCTGACGCTTTTTTGCGCTGACGACTTTGGTTATGGAGGATTCCGGGCCGGGCGTTTCGCCTTGGGAGAGCGCGGAGATGGTGCGGAATTTCGTTAGTTTCAGCCCCTGCGCCTGGACGTACCAAGTGGCTAGTTTTGCGCGGACCTGTGCGTCCTTGATCGCCGCGCCGTCTTCCAGCTCCAGCGATTTCGCCAGCTCGAAGATTTCGTCGAAATCGGGCGCGGGGACCTGACCGACCGCGAGGCGTTCATTCATCAGGGTTGTGATCGACACCCGCCAGCCTTCGCCGACTTTGCCCAGCCGCTGGGAATCCGGTACGCGGACATCGGTGAAAAAGACTTCGTTGAAATTCGATGTTCCGGAAATCTGTTTGATGCGTTTAACTTCGATTCCCGGCGATTTCATATCGAGGAAGAAAAAGGTCAGGCCCTTGTGTTTTGGCGCAGTGGGGTCGCTGCGCGTGACGATAATGCCGTAATCGCAAAAATGCGCGCCCGAGGTCCAGATTTTCTGGCCATTGATGACCCAGTCATCGCCGTCGCGGGTGGACCGCGTGCGCAACCCGGCCACATCAGACCCGGCGGACGGCTCGGAGAAAAGCTGGCACCAGATTTCGGCGCCCTTCAAGGCAGGCGGTGCGTAACGTTGTTTTTGATCTTCGGTGGCGTAGGTCAGCATGGTGGGGATGCACATGCCGAGCCCGATTTCATAGACGCAGCGCGGCGTCACGAATTCCGTCTCCTCCTGATTATAAATCACCTGCTCCATCGGGCTGCCGCCGCGCCCGCCATACGCCGTCGGCATGGTGATGCCTGAAAAGCCCGCCTTGTGCTTTTTGATCTGCCACGCCTTCGACTGATCAACCAGATCATCGGCGCCATATCGGGATTTGAACACCATACCAGGGGCACGCGGTTCGGCGTTGGCGCGCAGCCAGGCGCGCACCTCGGCGCGGAATTCAGCCTCGTCCGGGGTGTCGGTGAAATCCATGGTCTGTCCTCCTGGTTACGAAACAGCCTACCACGTCTGAGAGGGGAGCCAAATACTGCGAATTCTAGCGTTGCGCTGGAAACCGTTCCGTCATCCAGTCGCGGCCGCGCAGCATGTTGTCCAGGGATCCGAACGCGCACATGTAATGGCCGGTGAAACCGGTGGCCTCGACCCGGGCGAACATGTCGGTGAAGTCGATGACGCCTTCGCCCGGCTGCATGTGTTGTTCAAAGACGCCGTTGCTGTCCGCGACGCGCACTTCGGCCAACCGGTCTGTCGGCAGCGCGTCCAGAAACCCGCCGATGCCTTCCGGGGTCAGGGAGGCGTGATTGATGGTGAAGGACCAGGCCAGCGCCGGGGAGGAAATACCATTGAAGTAATACAGGCATTCTTCGATATCGTGCGCCAGATACTGAACCTCCGCCCGGTCGGGTTCGGGGTTGAGGTTTTCCAACAGAAGCTGGACGCCTTTTTCAGCCGCATAATCGGCGGCGCGTTTCAGACGCTCCAGCCCCGCCTCCATGCGCAATTGTTTGTCATCTGAGAAATGATATCCGGCGTGCACCTCCACCCAGGCGGCGTTCATCCGGGCCGCCGCATCGATATAGCCGCGCAGATAGGCGTCTGTCGCGTCGCGTAAATAGGGCGAGACTTCCGCGATATTCACTGCCGAGAGCGTGTGCAGACCCAGATGCAGCCCGGTCTCCTCACAGCGTTCGCGGATGGTTCGGCACAGGGGCTCGGTGAAACGCTCCAGCGCGTTGGGCGCAATATCAATGCGGGTGTCGATATAGCCGACGTCATGCTCGACGCCCCATTCAATCGCGGCTTCGGTGGAGAGCTTTACGCCGACATCAATGCCGATACGCTGTTTTATGCCGGGTTTTATATTCGTCATCGCTTGTCCTGAATTCGCCTCTATCCATCAAAAGTCTACGCTGTGGTTGCAGGGCTCCGCCACCCCCTCGGCTGTGTTCTGCGCCGCCTTGGTGCAATCGGGTCTTGCATCATCGGCGGCGCATCGGCTTAATTCCTTTTCAAGATTTCGTCCTCTCTTCCAATAATCCCGGAATATATCCCATGACCGCACCCTCTTCGGAAGTCATTGCGCAACTAACCCCAACCGGCGTTTTGCGCGCCGGCATTAATATGTCCAATTTTTTGCTGGTCGTCGACAAGACGGCGTCCGGCGATCCGATCGGCCCGTCGCCCAGCCTCGCGCTTGAAATCGCCAATGCCTTGGGCGTACCGCTGAAGCTCATCGGGTACGAGACGCCCAGCAAGGTCGCCGCCGCCGCAGGTAAAAACGAATGGGATATCGGTAATATCGGCGCCGAGCCGCAACGCGCCAAGGTTATGAACTTCACGGCCGCCTATGTGGAAATTGAAGCGACCTATCTGGTGCCGCCGGAATCAACGATTCAATCGGTTGATGACGTCGACCGTCCCGGCAACAACATTTCCGTTTCCCAGGGCAGCGCCTACGGGTTGTGGCTGGAAAACAATATCAAACAAGCCAATTTAAAGCCGGTTGAAGGGGGCGACGCAGCGTTTGACGCCTTCGTCAACGACAAGATGGAAGCGCTGGCCAGTCTTCGCCCGCGCTTGATCACCGAAGCGGAGAAGATGCCGGGGTCGCGTATTCTCGATGGCCAGTTCGCCGCGGTTCAACAGGCCGTCGGCGTAAATTTGGGCAATGACGCCGCCTACGCCTGGTTGAAGGAATTCGTGGAAAACGCAAAGGCCAGCGGCATGATCGAAGGCTTTATTGAAAAGCATGGTACGCAGGGCAAGCTGTCGGTGGCGCCGCCCGCGTAGGGCGCGCGTCTCCGTGCGGGCGTCTCGGCGCCCTTTAACCTACCGGTTCGCCCCGGCGGGGTGGTTCTGTGCTGAATCACCGCGCCGGGGCGATCTGATTCAAGGCCCTTTCATTCAGCAACATGACTCAGCGGCGCCATTAGGCTAGTTTGGCGCTGGGTTTGTGTCTGAAGGAGCGTGTGACATGAGTGAACGCAATTGCGATGTTGTGATCGTCGGTGCGGGTTTTTCGGGGCTCTATTTGCTCCATCGGCTGCGGGGCCTGGGGTTTTCAATTCGCATGTTCGAGACTGGCAGCGATGTCGGGGGCACCTGGTATTGGAACCGCTATCCAGGCGCGCGCTGCGATGTTGAAAGCATGCAGTACTCCTATTCTTTCTCCGAGGCGTTGCAGCAGGAATGGGACTGGAGCGAGAAGTTCTCCGCCCAGCCCGAAATTCTGAAATACGCCAACCATGTCGCCGACCGGTTCGATTTGCGTCGGGATATCGAATTTGAAACAAACGTCACCAGTGCTCATTTCGACGAATCGGCCAATCGCTGGGCCGTTGAGACCGATAAAGGGGCGCAGATTTCCGCGCGCTTTTGCATCATGGCGACGGGTTGTATCTCCACCGCGCAAACGCCGGACTTCGACGGTCTGTCGGAATTTACCGGCGAAACCTATCATACGGGCGCCTGGCCCCATGAGGGCGTCGACTTTACGGGCAAGCGTATCGCCGTGATTGGCGCAGGATCTTCCGGTATTCAGGCGATTCCGGTGCTGGCGAAAGAAGCAGGCCATGTAACGGTTTTTCAGCGCAAGCCCAATTATTCGCTACCGTCAAAAAATGGGCCCATGACGCGCGACTATGCGCAATCCTGGAAGGATAATTACACCGCCTTGCGCGCGGAGCAGCGCCGAACCTCGAAAGGCACGATTCGCGAACTCAACAATGAATCCGCGCTGGCGGTGACGGAAGATCGTCGCGCCGCGATGTTTGAAGAACGTTGGGTGACGGGTGGATCGGCGTTCCTGGCCTCGTTCAACGATCTGCTGGTTGACGCCGCCGCGAATGAATCGGCGGCGGAATTTGTCCGCGACAAGGTCCGATCCATTGTGCGCGATTCGGAAACCGCTGAGCTTCTGGCGGCGAAAGATTATCCCATCGGAACCAAACGGATTTGCATCGATAGCGGATATTTTGAGACCTATAACCGCGATAATGTGCGTTTGGTGGATATCAGCGACACGCCAATTGAGCGGATGACGCCGACCGGCCTGGTGGCGAATGGCGAGACTTTTGAATTCGATGCGCTCGTCTTTGCGACCGGCTTCGACGCCATGACGGGCACCTTGTTCAAGGTCGACATTCAGGGGCGCGACGGTCAGACGTTGCGGGATAAGTGGGATGCGGGGCCGCGCACCTATCTGGGCGTGATGAGCGAAGGGTTTCCAAACCTGTTCATGATCACCGGCCCGGGTAGCCCTTCGGTGCTCAGCAATATGATGGTGTCCATCGAACAGCATGTCGATTGGGTCACCGACAGCCTGTTACATCTACGCGACAAAGACCTGGACGTGATAGAGCCGACGCGTGAAGCCGAGGATGAATGGGTTGAGCATGTGAATGTAGTTGCCCACAAAACGCTCTTTCCAAAGGCGGCGTCCTGGTACATGGGCGCGAATATTCCGGGGAAACCCCGCATTTTCATGCCCTATATCGGCGGCGTTGGCGCCTATCGAAAAATTTGCGACGAGATTGTCGCGGATGGCTATCGGGGGTTTCAGTTGCAGCGCCATGCGACGGAATCTGCGACGGAAACTGCGACAGCGGCAAAGACAGCGGCGGCGGAATAACGAATAATCCTGTGGCGCGCCGGTCACGTACGCCCTGTCACCAGAGCTTGATCCCGGTCACCAGAGCTTAATATTATCATAAATCCGGATGTTGACGTCGGCCCGCATGCCGGGCGTCAAGTGGGATGGCCGCGTATCGAGTGAAATGCGTACTGGTACGCGTACGACAGAACGGCCCAGTTTTCGGGAGCTAGAGCCATTTGTTGCGCCGGGATTAATCGAGCTGGTGGTGACATTGCCAATCCGGCGCACTGTGCCGAAAAAGTCCCGGAACGGATAGGCGTCCAGGTTGACGCGCACATCCTGACCAACCGTCACGTGCCGGATCTGACTCTCGTCGATATTGGCCTGTATCCAGTAGGATTGGGGGTTGTGCAGCATCAGGATATCGACGCCGTCTTCGACATATTCGCCTTTGAATTTATGGATGGCGCCGACGACCCCATTCAACGGGCTGATGATGTGCCGATAGCCCAACGCCAATGCCTCTTTCTTGATGAGGTCCCGAATTTGATCCTGCTTGATTTCGGAGACCTTTATTTTCGCGTCCAGAACGTCGAGCTGGGCGCGCGCCGCGTCGAGTTGATCCTGTTCTCGTTTGGCGACGGCGATTTTACCTCGGTATGCTGATTCCAGGCCTTGCAGCACCAACACCTTGTCCTGTTGGGCGTTCAGCGCCGATTCCGGTTTTAAATTCTTGTTGAACAGCACCGTGACCCGGCGCAAATCCTTTTTCGCCAGCCCCAGACGTTTCCGTGTGGCCTTATGCTGGCGCGACAGGGTTCTGATTTTTTCCTTCTGCGTCTCGAGCTTGGAGCGCAGCTCCGTATCAAAAGCGAATTTTTCCGTGGCGAGTTGAGTGCCGCTGGCCGCTTCCAGCGCCAAATCGGTTTTCAGGGTCTCAATGTTCAGCGTAATATCATCCTGAACCAGAGAGATAAGCAGTTGCCCTTTTTTTACAGAATCGCCTTCCTTGACCAGAATGTTTTCAATCTTCCCATCAATTTGCGCCGACATATTGGTGAAGTCGGTTTGAATGCTGGCGTTGCTTTCATACACATGGGTGAAATAGAAAAAGACCTCGTAGACGAGTAGAAGGGCGGCGCAAATAAGCCCCGCGCCAATTAGGACCTTTAGTTTAGCCTTGATATTCAATATGAAAACTCTGCACGGTGGCTTGCGCAAAAGCCAAAAATATCCGGAGCGCGCTTTTCTAATGCGATCACAAACAATGCATGTCAACGTCGCCCGGCACAAGCTTTCGCGGCGAAGAGGCGGGTAATGACAATTGCTTCGTCATCCGGCGATGGAGATTCTGCGCCGAGAGCGACCTTCGGGACGCTGCTAAGAAACCCAAATTATCTTGCGGTTTGGCTCCTGGGGGCCTTCACCGGATTCATCCGCTGGTTTCAACTGCTTTCGCTTGGCGTTTATACATTTGAGATTACGGGGTCGCCGATTTTGGTGGCGATTGTGCCAATCTTGTGGGGGGCGCCGTTGGCGCTCTGCGGCCCGATCATCGGGGGCCTCGCGGACCGCCTGAACCGAAAACTGCTTCTCAGCGTTTCCATTGCGATGGTCTTCGTGGTCGCATGCGTCATGGCGACGCTCGCCTATACCGATAATTTGGCCATTTCGCATATCTTTATCGCCTCTGTATTAAGCGGGCTGTTCTGGGCCACGGATATGCCGGTGCGGCGTCGTCTTTTGGGGGATGTCGCCGGCAGCGCGATCGCCACGGCGATGAGTTTTGATGCGGCGACGAATAGCGCGACGCGTATGCTGGGCCCGTTGCTGGGCGGCGTTATCTTGCAGGTCGTCGGCATTACCGGTGTTTTCACCCTGAGCGCGGTGATCTACGCCATCGGGTTTTTTCTGATCGTCACCGCGCGGCTACCAGCGCCCAGCGGGCGGGTGGCGCAGGTTGCGCTTATTCGCGACCTGATCGCCGGCGTCCACTTTGTGTTGGGAAATTGGGAATTGCGGCGCGTCTTGGCCGTCACTGTCGTATTTAACATCTGGGGGTTTCCGTTTGCGTCGATGCTGCCGATCCTGGGCAAGGAGCGCCTGGGTCTGGACCCGTTTCAGGTAGGGATGTTGTCCAGCCTGGAAGGTTTTGGCGCGTTTATCGGCGCCATGTTGATCGCCGTTTCTGCAACCTCGGAATATTATGGCCGCATCTTTTTATGGGGCGCGGGCGTGTTTTTGGTCATGCTCAGTTATCTCGGCGTGCTGGCGTTTGTCGCGGGCGGTCCGATCCATTCGTTTCTGGCCGCCACGATGGTGTTGACCGTTATGGGATTCGCCGCCGCTTGTTTCGCCACGATGCAAAGCACGCTGACCTATCTTAATTCCCAACCGGAATACCGCAGCCGCGTGTTCGGCGTGTTGGCGTTGTGCATCGGGACCGGCCCCATCGGGTATATAAATGTCGGTTGGATGGCCGAAGCCTACGGCGTTCCGACGGCGCTTGTCGTCATGTCTCTTGAGGGAATGTTCGCGTTTTTGCTGCTGTGGATTTATGGCGTCCTGACGCGATAGCGGCGCTGGCGACCCCCCGCCGCCCGGAGGGCCTCAAATAGGGCCCGAACAGTATTTGGCGCCGATATGACCAAAAACACCATCATGACAAATGTGCATACCAGTATCTTGCATTCATCGGCGTGCATGGATACTTTAAATACAGTATTGGAAATGTAGTTTGATCGCCACGTGCTTACGGGAAAAACCATTCTGCTTATTATCGCCGGCGGCGTTGCGGCGTTTAAAAGCCTAGATTTGATCCGGCGTTTAAAGGCGCAAGGCGCAACGGTGCGCTGCGTTCTGACAAAGGGCGGCGAAGCCTTTGTAACGCCGCTTTCGGTCTCGGCGCTGTCGGAAGAAAAAGTGTACACCGATATATTTTCGCTGACGGATGAAGCGGAAATGGGCCATATCCGGTTGTCCCGCGAAGCGGATTTGCTGCTTGTCGCGCCCGCCACTGCCGACATTATGGCGAAAATGGCCGCCGGGCTGGCGACGGATCTGGCGACGACGACATTACTGGCGACTGACAAGCCGGTGATGGTGGCGCCCGCGATGAATGTGCGTATG
>JBLHZD010000007.1:0-35112 GCA_047631095.1 Alphaproteobacteria bacterium | reverse complement strand
CGTCCAATACGAGTCGTTTCGTGGCGTGATGCGGTCAATCCGGAGCGATCCTAACCACCTCATATGCGGCTGTCTATTTACCAGTCTCTTCACGGGGGTCGCGTGGTCTGTCGTCGAACCTGTGACATTTCCTCGGCAAACGAATACACATTCAGTGTTTCGAAATTGAATTGATGAGGAGCGACGCCGTTATGCGTGGAGCGGATATTGTGGCGAAGACACTGGCGGATGCCGGTGTTCGGACTGTGTTTACCCTGTCAGGCAACCAGATTATGCCGATCTTTGACGCCTGCATTGATGCGAATATTCGCCTTGTGCATGTGCGACATGAAGCGGCGGCGGTGTATATGGCCGATGCATGGGCGCAAATCACCGGTGAAGTCGGGGTGGCGCTGGTCACCGCCGCACCGGGATTCGCCAACGCGTTGTCGCCTTTGTATTCAGCCCTGGGGGCGGAAAGCCCGGTGGTTTTTCTGAGCGGTGATTCCCCCTTGTCCCAGGACGGTATGGGCGCCTTTCAGGAACTGGCGCAGGCGGATATGTCCGCCAGCGTGACAAAAGCGTCCTATCGCGCCGGGGCGGATATCGGAAACGATATTGCGACGGCGATCAGGACCGCGCTGTCCGGTCGGCCTGGCCCTGTCCATGTCGCCCTGCCCTTTGATATTTTGAACAAGCAATACGATGCGGACGCGATGGCGGCGAAATCCGCGACCGAGCGTCTGGTTGCGGATTTGGACACGACGAGCGCCGCTGCAATATTGAAGGCCATGAGCGCGGCGGCGCGACCCTTGGTGTTAACCGGCCCAATGCTGAACGCGAGCCGCGCCGGCGCCCTTGTGCACGGTCTGGCGGACGCGCTGGATGCGCCGGTTATTCCGATGGAAAGCCCTCGTGGGTTGAGGGATCCGTCGCTGGGGTTGATCGGCGCCCCCCTTGGTCAAGCGGATTTCATTCTGGCGCTGGGCAAGTCCATCGACTTTACGCTGGGGTTTGGCCGACCACCGAATGTGGATGACGCGTGTGAGTTTTTTGTGATCGATCCGGATGAGTCCGGGATCGAGCGGGCGCGCCGGTCGCTTGGAAAACAGTTGATTGGCGTCGCGCGCGCTGATTCCGACGCGGCGGCGAAAGTTCTGATCGATAGCGGTGCGCGGGGCAATCATCGTGCGGCGTGGCGCGCCGAATGCGCTGTTGCAATGGCGTCTCGCGACATGGCGGCGTTGCCCGCGCCGCCGCCCGGCGGTGTTTCGTCTCACGCCCTTTGTGATGCAGTGCAAGCGGTCGTTGCGGCGGCGGATAATCCGATTTTAGTCTGTGATGGCGGTGAAATCGGGCAATGGGCGCAAGCGTTCATCACTGCGCCGAAACGGGTCATCAATGGAACCTCCGGCGCGATTGGCGGTTGTCTCAGCTACGCCATCGCCGCCAAATTGGCGGACCCGTCCGCAACGGTCGTGCTCGTTATGGGAGATGGGACCAGCGGCTTTCATTTTAGCGAATTCGATACCGCTCTGCGCGCCGACGCCCCAATTCTGGCGGTCATTGGCAATGATGCGCGGTGGAATGCAGAACATGTGATCCAGATGCGCGATTATGGCGCCGAGCGGATGATCGGCTGTGAACTGCGCGAGACCCGCTATGATCTGGCGGCGGCGGGGTTAGGCTGCCATGGGGAGCATGTGACGGCGGTGTCCGGATTGGCGCCAGCGCTGCAGCGCGCCTTGGACAGTGGCTTGCCAGCTTGCGTTAATGTTCAGATAGACAGCCATCCCGCGCCGGTATTCGTGACGACGTAAATGACCCTCGGATCGTGGACATGACGGATCATCCTGTTCTTGGCGCTATTCCCGCTCAGGCGGCGGCGCAATGGGGCGCGCGCGAGGCGTTATGGTATGAGGGTGCGCGCTGGAGTTTTGATGCGTTCTCTAACGCCGTCGATCGCTGCGCTAAAGGTTTAATGGCGATTGGCGTCGCGCCGGGAGACCGTGTCGCAATCTGGATGATGAACCGGCCGGAATGGTTGCATCTTATATATGCGGTGGCGAAAATCGGGGCGGTCATCGTGCCCTTGAATACTCGCTATCGGTCTGAAGATATGGCCTATGCGGTCGCGCAATCACGCAGCGCGACGCTGATCCTGAACGCGCGCTCTGGTCCCGTTGATTTCGCTGCGATGTTGGCGGAATCCGCGCCGGATATCGAAAAGGGGCGGGAGGGCGCTTTGCAAATGGCGCAATATCCGGATTTGAACCGGATTATCGTCCTGGGCGATTGTGATCTGCCCAATACGCGGGGGTGGGAGTCGATGCTGGCGGCCGGGGTCGATGTTTCCGACGCGGCGTTGGCGGCGCGCGGCGACGCTGTAAACCCCGAAGACGTTTTGATGATCCTCTATACCTCTGGCACGACAGGCGATCCAAAAGGCGCGGTACATTCGCATGCGGTCATTCGCAATACGCAGGAGCGCTCAAAAATTTACGGGCTGAGGCCGGATGATGTTCATTTGAATTACATGCCGCTGTTTCACCTCTATGGGTTCAGTGAAGTCGCGATCATCTCGCTCATGACCGGCGGGCGGCAGGTTCTTATGTCTGGTTTTGACGCCGAAGCGGCGCTCGATTTGGCGGAATCCGAGACGGTCACCATCTTGCATGGGTTTGACGCCCACTGGCTGGATTTATTGGCGGCGCAAGAGAGGCGTCCGCGAAAACTGGCGATGCGATATGGAACCTACCCGTCGGGAACGGCGGCGTCTGCGGAGATTTCCTTGCGCGTTCAGGCAATCTTTGGTCCGACGCTCAGCGGTTGGGGCATGACGGAAACCTGGGGGTTCGTCACCTGTAACAGTCTGGAGGACAGTGTGGCGCAACGCAGTGCAGCGTCTGGAAAGCCGATGCCCGGTTATGCGTTTCGCATCGTCGACCCGGAAACGGGCGTTGACCTTCCCGATGAAACACCGGGCGAATTGCTGGCGCGCGGCTATGCGCAAATGCGGGGGTATTTTGAAAACCCCGACGCGACGGCGGAAACGATTTTCGAAGACGGCTGGGTGCGCACCGGTGACATGGCGCGCCGCCGCGCTGACGGACATATCGTTTTCATGGGGCGCTACAAGGATGTTTTGAAAATTGGCGGCGAGAATGTCGCGCCCGCGGAAATCGAAGCGCGCCTGATCGCTCTGGATGGCGTGCGCGACGCCGCTGTTGTAGGCGTCTCGGACCGGCGCCTTGGCGAAATTCCCGTGGCTTTTTTGTTGACGGAAGCGGATTGTCGCTTAACGGAAAGCGACGTCATTAATTCATGTCGTGGGCGTATCGCCAGTTTCAAAATCCCGCAGAGAGTCATTTTCAGAGAAACGTTTCCAATGACGCCATCGGGCAAAGTCAGAAAGGTTGCGTTACGTGCGGAAATCGATGCAACGGACGAAAACAAAAGATAATTTCCAAATTCGTACTCAGTATTTACGAATTGTTTATATTCAAAATGATAATATCATTAATAGAAGTGCGGTTAAGTTATAATAATAACAAAATTTGAAATGCAGCTATGTATACACTGGTCAAAATCTATTTTCTCTCGGGTCGCGCCTAAGTCATGAAGCCCCAGGACATTGATTTATACAGTAAGGTCGTCAAGGCTCGCTCCGGCCTGCATTTAACGCCGGAAAAGGCATATTTGCTGGAAAGTCGTCTGCTTCCGGTCGCGCGCGATTTTGGGTACGACTCAGTGGAAAGCCTGGCGTCTTCGGTGCGCATGTTTCCCAAAGAGCCGGAACTTGAGGCGATCACCGAAGCGATGACGACGAATGAAACGTTGTTCTTTCGCGATAACGGTCCGTTTGAACGTTTCCGGGATAATATTTTGCCGCCGTTGATGAAGGCTCGGGCGACCCACAAACGACTGAGGATTTGGTGTGCGGCGGCGTCAACGGGGCAAGAGCCCTATTCCCTCGCGATGACATTGCTGGAGATGGGCGCGGCCGTCGCGGGCTGGAATATTGAGATCATCGGCACCGATATCTCCAAGGAAGCGTTGCGCAAAGCGCAAAGCGGGCTTTACAACCAGTTTGAAATCCAGCGCGGCATGCCAATCACTTTGCTGATTAAATATTTTGATCAGGAAGAGCAGGGCTGGCGGATTAAAAAACAAATTCGCGATATGGTTCGTTACAAGCCCCTGAACCTTATGGGGGATTTCAGCTCTTTGGGACGCTTTGATATCGTTTTTTGCCGTAATGTTCTGATTTATTTCGAGCGTGATATCAAAGCGGAGGTGCTGGGGAATGTCCGAAAATTAATGCCAACCGACGGCGCTTTGTTTTTGGGCGCGGCGGAGACAGTTGTCGGCATTACGGGAAGAATTCAAACTCATCAAGGAATTGCGGGGAGTCTACGTGCCGGTTTAATCGCCAGCGTGTTGAAATCTAGAGAAAAATCTCATGAGTGCGAAAAAATATCGTTTAATCACACGCGCCGATTTCGACGGGATTGTATCAGGGGCGCTTCTATATGAACTGGATATGATCGGCGAGGTTGTCTTCGCTGAACCTGCCGATATGCAAAAAGGACGCGTGCCGGTTGCGGAGAACGGTATAACGGTCAATTTACCCTATGTGGAATCGGCTTATCTATGCCTTGATCACCACGCCAGTGAAATTGACCGTGTTGGAGAGCGTGAAAATCTGATCAACGATCCCAAAGCCCCTTCCGCGGCGCGGGTCGTTTACAATTATTTCGGTGGCCCTGACATGTTCCCGGCCATTACGCCGGATATGCTGGCGGCGGTTGATCAAGCGGATTCCGCGCAATACAGCGCGGAAGATATTTTCGCCCCGGAAAACTGGGCGTTGCTGAATTTTATTATGGATCCAAGAACCGGATTTTCGCGGTTCCCTGAATTCACGATCTCCCATGAACAGTTTCTGAAAGACATGATGCTGTACTGCCGTCATCATCCGGTTGAGGAAATTCTGAAAATCCCTGATGTGACCGAGCGGGTCCATCTCTATATGGCGCATGAAGAAAAGTTTGAACTCCAGATACGGCGCTGCGCCACGGTGCACGAGAACCTTGTCGTGGTAGACCTTCGCGCGGAAGAAATTTTATTCGCGGGCAATCGATTCACCATATATGCGACCTATCCCGAATGTAATATTTCCATGCAGGTGCTGCCGGCCGCCGATCCCGGTTATACGCCCTTGGCGGTTGGTAAATCGATTCTCTCGCGGACGTCGAATACCAATGTCGGCGCGCTCATGCTGGAATATGGCGGGGGCGGTCACAGGGCGGTGGGAACGTGCCGCATAAAAGATGCGGACGTTGAGCGCGTCATTGGCGAATTGGTTCCGCGCATCACCGCTGACGGTTAATCCGTCAGGCCTCGGCGCTGTTTTTACCGTCAATCAGAACGAACATTATACGGCAAGGGCCGTCGCTTCGGTTTGACCAGGCGTGGTTGGTGCCGCGTTGGACAATCACGTCGCCCGCGTTCAATTCAACATCGTCTTCTTCTTCGTCCATCAACATGGTGATCGAGCCGGAAAGAATAACGGCGTAATCAACGGTGTCGGTACGGTGCATAAAGGGATGCCGGGCGTCCTCGACGATGTTGTGGCTGGCGCCCATTTCTGCAAAGGCCGTCTTCCCATCCAGGGTCTTCATGACGTCCGGGTCTTCGGGCAGAAAGTCGATGATGCGGAAAATAGATCCGTTTTCGGGCGGATGGAGGATGAAGGGCCCGTCGAGCGATTCTTCCGGACCATTGTAATCGGCGGGCGTACTGTCGGTGCGCCAGATATTGGTCAGCGCCACGCCCGGGCGGCTGGGACGTTGCATAATTGATGTCGCCGTCGCGTCGCTGACGATGATGGCCTTGCCGTTTGCGTCATGGCCGGTCACAACGCGCCGGATTTCCTGGGGTTTTTGTGTCATGGTTTTCTCCGAAAAGGGCGATTGGGTTTAGGTCGCATTTGGGTCCGGCGCGAGAAGCAGATCTTTGACGTGCTGTTCACAGTGGTCAAACCGTCGAATGACATCAGCGCAAAAGGGATTGTATTTGTTTACGTCGGAAAAGAGTTGCGCATCATGGCGGACACTGTCCACAGCGTCCATCAGATAGCCGAATGAAACGGTGTCGATATCCGTGCGCCGAAACCCGCCGCGCGCGACGATCTGACCGATATAGTGGGTTAGAAACAGCGTTTCCGCCAACTCCTTGTCATGCGCATCGCCGGTCATGTTCACGATTTTGAAGCCGAGATCGCTGATCGTTTTCTTCAACGGCGCGAGAACCTCGTCTTCCAGGTTTGTATCGGTCACGGCGATGCGAAATCCTTCCACGTCGCCGGCTCGTTTGGCATAACTTTCTGGCCCGAACATGGGGTGCAACGAAATAAAACAAGGCGTGTCCGCGTCAGCACGAATAAGGGCTGCGGTGTATTTTTTGACTGTCGCGATATCGACGATGATCGTCTTCGCGTTCAGGTGTGGGCGAATTTGCGCCAGCACTGTTTCATATGCGCTGATGGGGACGGCCAGAAAGACGATATCCGCGGATGCTGTTTCTTCCAGCGTGAAATATTGTTGGCCGTCCAACGTTAGGTTTTCTGCGTTTATCAGCACCCGTATCGACGGTGCGAACCGCGTAAACAATTCGTGGAGAAAGGCGCCGAATTGTCCATACCCGACAATGCCGACGCTGGCGATGTTCATCTCAGGTTTTGTCATGGTCGCGCCGCCCTGTGGCATATCAAAGCAAGCTCATGGATTTGAAACTGAGATGGGCGCTTTTGCCAATAATGATGTGATCGTGCAACGAAATACCCAGTTTTTCCGCCGAATCGCGCACTTCCTTGGTTAAATCGATGTCCTGTTTCGACGGCGTCGGGTCGCCAGAGGGGTGATTGTGCACCAGAATTAGCGCGGTTGCGTTTAATTCCAACGCGCGTTTCAGGACTTGTCTGGGATAGATCGGCGTATAATCGACCGTGCCCCGCTGCTGGACTTCATCCGCGATCAGAACATTTTTGCTGTCGAGAAAAAGGACGCGCAATTGTTCGATTTTTTCGTATCCCATCGCCGCCTTGCAGTAATCGATGAGACTGTTCCAGGATCCGATGATATTGGTGTTCTGCACCTGCTGATGGGCGAGGCGCAGACCAACCGTTCGCACGACTTTCAAGGCGACCGCCGCCGCTTCGCCGACGCCTTTGACGGTTTGAAGCGCTTCCAGGGGGGCGCTGACCACTTCGCCCAGACTACCAAACTGGGCCAGTAGCGCCTTGGCGACGGGCTTTACATCGGCGCGGGGAATGGCTTGCGATAGCAGTAATTCCAGCATTTCATAATCCGGCATGCCCTCGCCATCCGTCGCGACGAACCGTTGCCGGAGCCGTTGGCGGTGGCCAGTATAGTGGGGGGTGTCTTTTGTATCCGCCATTTAAGCTGCTGTGATAAAGGCCTGCGCGCTGTTATCCGGTTCCCGCTATATATAGGGCGGCTTGGTGAAGCCAGCGGGGGATTCGGTGAAGATTTCATAGCCGTCGCTGGTGACGCAAAGGGAATGCTCGAACTGAGCGGAAAGCGAGCGGTCCTTGGTGACGGCTGTCCAACCGTCTTGCAGGATTTTAACGTCAAAGCGCCCGGTGTTGATCATGGGTTCAATGGTGAAGAACATGCCCTCGCGTAATACCAGGCCCTGTCCACGCTCCCCATAATGCAGAATGCTGGGCGGCTCGTGAAAAATCTTGCCGATGCCATGACCGCAAAAATCCCGTACGACTGAATATCGATTGGCCTCGGCGTAACTCTGAATCGCGTATCCGATATCGCCCAGCGTGGCGCCGGGGCGCACCACTTCAATACCGCGCATCAAGGATTCATAGGTGACGTCGATCAGACGCCGGGCTTTCAGGCTGACCTTGTCGCCGATCACAAACATGCGGCTGGTGTCGCCGTGCCAGCCATCGAGAATAACCGTAATGTCGAGATTGACGATGTCGCCTTCGCGCAGCTTTTTGGCGTCGTCGGGAATGCCGTGGCAAACCACATGGTTGATGCTGGCGCAGATTGATTTTGGAAACCCACGGTAATTCAACGGTGCGGAAATAGCGCCGCGTTCGATCGTATATTGATGGCAAAGATCGTTCAGTTTGCCGGTTGTGACACCCGGCTCCACAAACGGCGTGATATAATCAACAACCTCGGCCGCCAGGCGTCCGGCTTTCCGCATACCCTCAATATCGGCGGGTCCATGCAGGGTGATGTTGGTTTGCCGTTCGGGATTGGCGTTTTGGTTCATATCGTCGGGTTCCGGTCAGTTTTGTGTTCGGTTCAGGTGGCTGGGTCAGGTGGTTGGGTCGGGTTCAATGATCGGCAAGGGATGACTTACGTCAATTCCTGTCAGGGTCAAGCGACAAGCATAGCAGATTGCCTCGACCCCATGCGCCCGGGCGTGGACAAAATTTTCCGAATAAACGGGGTCGATATCGGACGCCAGTCGGAAATGGTCGCAATCTTCGCGTTGCACAAGGTAAAACATCACCGAACGCGCGCCCTCGGCCACCATGTCGGTCAGCTCTCTCAGATGTTTTGCGCCGCGCTTGGTGACCGAATCCGGAAATTCCGCCGCCATGGGGTGGGGGCCTTCCGGACGCTGTAGATGCACATTTTTGATTTCGACGTAACAGGGCGGGCGGTCCGGCGATTCCAGCAAGATATCGATACGGCTGTTTTGCCCGTATTTCACCTCGCGGCGCAGGCTTTCATACCCCGTTAATTGTGTGATCACACCGGCCTCGATCGCCTCAGCCACGATGGCGTTGGGGTGGGCAGTGTTGATGCCGACGAGCCCGTCATCGACCTGTAAAAGCTCCCATCGCCAGTCTAGCTTGGCCTTGGGGTTCTGGTTGGGCGACAGCCATACTTTTGAGCCAGGCGTCTTCAGGCCTGTCATCGCGCCAGGGTTCGCGCAATGGGCGATGACGGTCTCGCCATTCTCCAGCGTCACATCAGCCAGAAACCGTTTATATCGTCGCACCAGAACGCCGAGCGTAAGGTCAGTTAAAAAGTCCATCGACGGGACAATAATGAACTCGCCGGGGGCCGCGCAATGTTTTCGATTCAAACAGCGCTCGTTTTCGGTTATATTAACGCTATATACAGTCCAACCAAAATGAGGATTGAGACATGAGCGACACATCGGACGATAACGCCACTTTCGCAGACGCGATCAGCGGCGAGCGCTTGGCGGCGATCCATGATGTTGACGTTGATATCTACGCCGTTTTGGGAACCACGACGATGCTGGTCAGCCAGCTTTTGAAGATTGGCCGGGGCGCGATTATCGAACTGGATCAAAAAACAACCGACCCCATCGATATTCTGGTGAATCAGGAACTTGTCGCGAAGGGAGAAATCGTTACCGTGGACGATAACCTTGGCGTCACCATAAGCGAAGTCGTCAAGAAAACGGTTGGAGGATAACCGTCGTCGTATCATAGACGGCGGTTCAACGGGGAAGGAAACGCCAAATGAGCGGCGACCAAAAGGTCAGGGCGGCGTTGATCGTCATCGGAAACGAAATTTTGTCCGGGCGGACGCAAGACGCCAATATCGTTCACATCGCAAAGGAACTGAACGGCGTCGGCGTAACCTTGTCCGAGGTGCGGGTAATTCCCGATATCGAGGCGGAAATCGTCGAGACGGTGAACGCCCTGCGCGCGCGGTACACCTATGTCTTTACGACGGGCGGCATTGGCCCCACCCATGACGACATCACCGCGGAATGCATCGCCAAGGCGTTTGATCTGCCGCTGATCCGCAACGATGAGGCGGTTGGCCTTATTGAAAAGCGGGCGAAGGAACGCGGCGTGGAGCTCAATGAGTCTCGGCTGCGCATGGCGAACACGCCCGAGGGCGCGACGCTGATCTACAATTCCATTTCCGGCGCGCCGGGCTTCAAGGTTGGCAATGTTTATGTCATGGCGGGCGTGCCGTCGGTTATGCGGGTCATGCTGGAAGAAGTGAAACCGGAGTTGGAAGGCGGTGAGCCGACATTATCCCGCGCAGTCACCAGCCAAGCCCCTGAGGGACTGATGGCGGAAGGGCTCGGCCTTATACAGGATGATTATCCTGACATGGATATCGGCAGCTATCCGTTCTATCGGCCGGACGGTTTGTTTGGCACGACCATCGTCATGCGCCATGCGGATGCGGCGCAGTTGGACAAGGCGGCGGAGGAAGTCGCTGCGTTGATGCGCGAAAATGGCGGGAAACCGGAATTTCGCGATACGGCGGATGACTGAGCCATGACGGCCAAAACGGACCAACGCATTTTGCCATGAGCAATCAACGAATACTGATTGTCGCGTTTGACGCCTTGCGGCCTGATATGGCGACGCCGGACTTAATGCCGAATTTGAATCGATTCGCCGATACTGGCGTCCGTTTTCTCAATGCGCGGTCCACCTTTCCGACCGAAACGCGGGTCAATCAGACATCGTTGGTCACCGGCGCGATGCCTGCGCGTCACGGGATTGTCGGCAATCATTTCATGGATCGCGTCGCTTCACCCGACAAATTGTTTAATACCGGCGACGAAGACGCGTTGCGCGAAGGCGACAAACGCCTGGGCGGAAAACTGGTGGATGCGCCCGTTCTGGGCGAAGCGCTGGCCGCAACGGGCGAAAGCCTGGCGGTGGTTAGCGCCGGCACGCCGGGCGGCACGCGCATGTTGCATCACCGCGCCGAGCAGTTGGGGCAGTTTCGGATGTCGTTGCACCGCCCGGACGCCTCGACCCCGCAAGACCAGATAAAGGCGGCGATAGACCGGGTCGGTCCCATTCCCAAACACGCGATTCCATCGCTCGACTGGCTCGGCTATACGGTGGATTTGTATCTCGACTATATCCAGCCTGAACTGGACCCAACCGTCACCATTTTGTGGTTTTGCGAACCGGATAACAGCTATCATTTCAAGGGGCTGGGATCGGACGACAATCACGCGGCGCTGGCCCGCGCCGATGCGGAGTTCGGGCGTATCCTGGCGTGGCGGGAGACGGCCGGGTTGGGCGAATCGTTGCAAATTATCACGCTGTCCGACCATGGCCAGTTGACCGTAACGGCGGATGCGGTGGATGTCGCCGGCGCCTTGCGGGACGCCGGGTTCAGCGTTGGCGAGACACCGTTCGACGGGGCGGATTGCGCCTTGTCGTTATCGAGTGCGGGCGGGGTTTATGTGCGCGATTCCGATCCGGAACTGATCCGCCGCATCGTCGAGTTTCTGCAACGTCAGCCCTGGTGCGGGGTGACGTTTACCCGAGACGGCGACTTATCCCACAAACATTTCAACATCGACCACCCGCGCGCGCCCGATATCGGGCTGGTGATGGCCAGCGATGACGCTCCGAACGAAGCGGGTATCGCGGGATCGTCCTTGCAGGATTACAATTACCCGGTCGGCGGCGGGTTGCATGGGGGCGTGCACCAGAAGGAGCTGCACACCTGGCTGGCGATGAACGGCGGCGCCTTCAAGGACGGCGTGCGCGCAGACGTCCCGGCGGGGATCGTCGACATTTTCCCAACAGTGTTATCCTTGCTGAACATCGACCCACCCGCGCCCGTGGATGGCCGCGTGCTGAGCGAAGCCCTGCAAAACGGCGGCGCGGCGCCAACATTTGAAGCGGAAACCCATGCCCAATCTGGCGTGGACGGCTATAGCGCGCATTTATCCGCCCACCGCGTTGGCGCCACACGCTACCTGAACCGGGGATGGGTCGAACGGCGCTGATTTCACCGCCGTTTCCCTTGCGTTCATCCGCCCGGATGGCTAGGTTCGCGCCCGTGCGGGCGTGGTGAAATTGGTAAACACAACAGACTTAAAATCTGTCGGCTTAATAGGCCTTGCCGGTTCAATTCCGGCCGCCCGCACCATCTTTCCCACCAGAATTCGTCGTTTATCCGCGAAATATTGAGGGAATCGAAATGGCTGACCAAGCCCCCCGTGTATTTATTTCTTATTCGCACGACAGCGAAGAGCATAAGGCATGGGTATTGAATTTTGCGAGCCGGCTCCGGGTTGCAGGTGTCGATGCCGTACTCGATCAATGGGACCTAAAGCCGGGCAAAGACATTACCTTATTTATGGAAGAGCAATTATCGGTGTGTGATTTTGCCATTCTAATTTGCACCCAAAGATACGTTGAGAAAGCGGATAGCGGTAATGGTGGCGTCGGCTATGAAAGAATGATTGTAAGCTCAGAGTTAGTTAAAGAAATTGATTCGGGAAAATTCATTCCGATAACCCGAGAGCGTGGTGAAAACAGCGTTCCAAAGTTCATCGAGACAAAATTTAGGCTCGAATTCAGCGATGATGAATATTTCGAGACAGTATTTGACGATTTGTTGCGAGCTATTTTTGGCGCCGAAATTTCCACGAAACCGCCTCTTGGTGAGGCTCCAAAGTTTACCGCAGACAATTCAACTCAAGTTAGGTCCGTAGCCCGGACGAAAACAGGTTTATCAGTTGAAGCGTACGAGGTGTTTGAACGACTAGTCCGCGAGTATGATCAAGGAGCTTCCGAAGGGTTTAGAAAAGTGACTTTGGCTGGGTGGTTAGATTTTGGGCAGATAACTCTTGATGCGGCACTATATGAGCTGAATGCAGCTGATTTGGTTTGGTTTGATAGAATTACTGATTATGTGGAATTGACCAAACAAGCGGCACCATATGCCAAGAAAATTGGGATGGTGTAATAGTAGTCGTCGAGGCAGAAAGAATAGAACCCCACAACTAATTGTGGGTGCCGACATTTGAAATAGGGCTTAAAATTCGTGGCCTTTAATCAGGATTGCCGGTTTAATTCCGGCCATCCGCACCATTTTCCTATCAGATTTGGTCGATTTACTCGCGGAATTTAGAGAGAATCCATGTATAGATTGCGCAAATATCCCGAATTTGCAACATTTTCTGAGACCCTTTAACAAGCTCTGACGGAGTCTCATGCTTAATCAATCCTATGTTCATGGCGCCAGCGACGATCCGTTGATTGGCCAGACCATTGGCGTCAATTTTGACGCTGCTGTGGCGCGGTGGCGCGACCGGGAAGCTTTGGTTGTGCGCCATCAGGATGTTCGCTGGACCTATGGTGAGCTGCAGGAACAGGTGGACGCTTTCGCCGCCGGGTTGTTGGCGCTGGGACTTGAGCCGGGGGACCGCATTGGCATTTGGTCGCCCAACAACAGCGAGTGGATTGTTGCGCAATACGCCACCGCGAAAGCGGGGCTGGTGTTGGTTAATATCAACCCGGCCTACCGGATTTCGGAGCTTGAATACGCGCTCAACAAGGTGACCTGCAAGGCGCTGATTCTGGCGGCGACCTTCAAGACCAGCGACTATATCGGCATGATCCGGGAGATTGCGCCGGAGGTCACGCGTTGTGCCCCCGGCGCGCTTGACGCTGAACGTTTACCCAGCCTGAAGACGTTGATCCAGATCGGCGGCGCCGCCGAGGCCGGGTATTACGCCTTTGACGATGTTGCGAAAATGGGCGGCGATGCGGAGCGCGACACGTTGCGCGCGCTGTCTGGCTCCCTGCAATTCGACGACCCCATCAATATTCAATTCACCAGCGGCACAACGGGCTTTCCCAAGGGCGCGACCCTGACCCATTTCAATATTTTGAATAACGGGTATTTCGTGGCCGAGGCGATGAAGCTCACCGAGGTGGATCGTCTGTGCATTCCCGTGCCGCTGTATCATTGTTTCGGCATGGTGCTTGGCAATCTCGCCTGCACGACCCATGGCGCGGCCATCGTCTATCCCGGCGAAGCGTTTGAGCCGCTCTCGGTGCTTGAAACGGTTGAGGCAGAAAAGTGCACCGGGCTGCACGGCGTGCCGACAATGTTTATCGCCGAGCTCGATCACCCGAATTTTACAAATTACGATTTGAGCACCCTGCGCACGGGCATCATGGCCGGGTCGCCCTGTCCGATTGAGGTGATGAAGCGGGTCATCGGCGAAATGAACATGGCGGAAGTCACCATCGCCTATGGCATGACGGAGACCAGCCCGGTCAGCTTTCAAAGCGGCGTGGACGATCCACTGGAGCGGCGCGTCGCCACCGTGGGGCGCATCATGCCCCATGTTGAAGTCAAGATTATCGACGATGACGGGCGTATCCTGCCGCCGGGCGAGACCGGCGAATTACTGACGCGCGGCTACTCGGTCATGCAGGGCTACTGGAATGACGAAGAGCGCAGCGCCGAGGCGATTGATAGCGCTGGATGGATGCATACGGGCGATCTGGCGACCATTGATGAACAGGGCTATGGCAATATCGTCGGTCGGGTGAAGGATATGGTCATTCGCGGCGGTGAGAATGTGTATCCGCGTGAGATCGAGGAATATTTGTACCGCCATCCGAAAGTTCAGGACGTTCAGGTGTTTGGTGTGCCGGACCCGAAATACGGCGAAGCGCTTTGCGCCTGGATTGCGCTGGCGGGGGATGAGAGCGCTACCGAAGATGAAATCTGGGACTTCTGTAAAGGCCAGATTGCGCACTATAAAATTCCGGCCCATATCCGCTTTGTTGACGAGTTTCCGATGACGGTGACGGGTAAAATCCAGAAATTCATCATGCGCGACGCGATGATTGAAGAACTGGGCCTGGCGGTTGAAAAAACGGCTTAGCGCTAACGGATCAGGAATTGCGGGAATATCGTATCGAGCCGTCCCGCCGGAAGGCCAATTTGGAAGATATTAAAAACGCCCGTTCTCTTGATGCAAGCGACAGTAGGGCCGATACGCCGCCACCGCCGAAATCACGGTGGTATGGGCGTTTTTCGATCACCATTACACTGGTGACGGCGATCGGTCTGCTAACGCTGATTTCGGTGGGCGTGGTGCTTGGGGTTGGGGTCTGGCTCACCCAGAAAAACACCTTTGCGCTTTTGAGCGATAACGCCCATCAAAGCGTCTCCACGGCGACCGACCGGATCAAGACCCATTTAAGCCCGGCTGAAAATCAGGTGCGGTTTATCGCGGAGCGGATTAACGTTGGCGACGTTGATGTCACCGACCGGGACAGGTTTGGCGATTTACTGAGCGGCGCGCTGGCCGCAGCGCCGCAAATCGAGACGGTCATGTTTATCGATAAGCGGCTGCAGGCGTACTTCGCCCATTATCAGCGGCCGCTTGGTAAGGTAACCAAAGGCGTCCTCGACTACTCCCAGGACCCGATCATTCAAAAGAAAATGGCGGACCGGGAGCCCGGGGCCCATTGGGGCGAGGTGATCTGGCGTGAATCCACGGATAATACGTATCTCAACGTATCCTATCCGGTGGTGTTAAAAGGGGTGTTCGTCGGTGTCGTCGTGGCGACGGTTACGGTTGAGCATTTATCGGATTTCGTTGATCAGGCGACGGCTTATGATGGGGGGCGGCGGTTTATTCTGGCGGGAAAAGACCACGTCCTGGCGCATCCGATGATGGCGGGAGGGTATCCGGGGCGCCGGGCTGACGCCCCCTTGCCGGAACTGACGGCGTTCAGCGATCCGGTGTTGGCGGCCATCTGGCGAAACGAGAGGCGTCACAGAACCGGGCTGGCGCTGCCTGAAGGCACCAAGGGCCATATGCTAACAGTTAATTCACAGCCATATGTTTTTATTTACCGGGAAATTCGCGGCTTCGGTTCCAAGCCCTTAATCGCTGGAATCTATTTTAATCGTTCCGAAATTGGCAAGGAAGTGCGGCGCATGGTGTATGCGCTGTTTGCGGGCGTTGCCGCGTTGATCATATCCTTGATCGCCGCTGTCTATATCGGACGTAAAATTGCGCGGCCCATTGTAACCTTCTCCACCGCCGCCAGTCGGATACGCGATCTCGATATCTCGAAAGTAGCGAATTTTCCTGGTAGCGTGTTTCGCGAACTCAATGATCAGTCTGAGGCGTTTAACGCCATGCTGCGCGCGCTGCGGTGGTTCGAACTCTATGTGCCGAAAAAAATTGTCGAGCATCTGGTTCGCCATGGCGACACCCGTGAGATGATATCCGACTCGCGCAACATCACGGTCATGTTTACCGATATGGCCGGTTTCTCCACCATATCCCAAGACATGTCAGCGCATGAAGTCGCCGATCTGGTGAATAATCATTTCGCCTTGATTGGCGAATGCATCGACGCTGAGGGGGGAATGATTGACAAATTCATCGGTGATTCGGTGATGGCGATTTGGGGTGCGCCGGAAAACAGAAACACCGCGCCGAGCGCGCCTGCCGCGCCGCATTGGCGATCGCCGTCGCGATACGCGAGGATAATAAGAAGCGGCGTGCGGATGGAAAACCTGCCATTGGCATTCGAATCGGTATTCACACAGGGAATGTAACGGTTGGCAATATCGGCGCGCCGGGGCGCATAAATTATACGGTTATCGGCGATGCGGTGAATATCGGCGAACGCCTGGAGCAACTTGGCAAAGACGTTTACCCGGCAGGGACGGAGGTCTCGATTTTAATAAGCGGGGATACGGCGCAGGATCTTGGCGATGCGTTTAATCCCGTTCCCGCGGGTCATTTTAAACTCAAGGGACGCGCTGGTGAAACGGAGGTCTTCAAGTTGTAGTGACAGGGTTCGCGAAGGCCGTTATTTCGGCGGCAGTGTGGTCACGAAAGACAATGCGAGCGAAACCCATTGCTTCAACGCCGCGCCGCCGCATTCGTCTTCCGCCACAAAGATTAACCCACCCATCCGGCGACCGCCTTGTTCCATAATTACGGCCCCGGGACGGGTGAGGGCGGCGGCTTCGTTGTCCTTACCAACGCGAAACATGAAACGGCCTTCGCCTGTTTTTGTGCGGTCCGCGCCGCCGATCATGTTGCCGTCCAACAGAAAGCACACACCGCCCATCATGCGTTTTTGGGAAACGCCCGCCATGCCGTCCAAAGAGGCTGCGAAGCGGTCGGTGAGGTCTTCATCGTAGGCCATCGAGGAAATCCTTTGGAAACCTTTGCGGATCAGTCAGGAAGACCGTTTTTCACGACCTCTTGTGGTCCACCCTCTGGCATTTCCGAAAAAGCGGGCAGGTCAGGATCCATATAATCCCATTTCGGTGCGCGGCTGGCGTACACAATCATTTGCGGCGTAATTGCATCTGGATCGTCCAGAGCGGAAGCGCGCGGGAACACTTTGCCGGGCATGGAAGAATTTCGAGACAAAATGGCGCATCCACAATTGGCGCAAAAACCTCGGCTTACCACCGCACCACTGTCGGCGGGTTTATCGTAGAATTTGACCTCGCCGGTTACCGTCAATTCTTCTTCTGATATGACGAGATGGATGCAATGTCCGCTGCCGCTAGCTTTGCGACAATCAACGCAATGGCAATGACCGACCAGATTGGGTTGAGTACTTATTTCAAACGTAACCGCTTCGCATAAACAGCGTCCTGTAATACCTGACATCGCGAATTCCTTCATGATATGCTATCCAATGAAGGTGAACTTAACGAAGTGAGTAGTGACTTGCAAGTAACAAGTTACTATATTTTACTATGACTGTGAATATAGCAAACGACCCTCGATCCGGATGTCCTATCGCGACGTCGCTTGATCTCGTGGGCGATCGATGGACCCTTGTGATCGTGCGCGACATGACGACGGGGAAAAAACGTTTCTCAGAGTTCATGGCCTCGCCTGAGCGCATCACCACGAACATTCTGGCCAATCGCCTGAATGCGATGGAGCGGCATGGGTTGGTCGAAAAATCGCCATACCAAAAACGGCCTGTCCGGTATGAATACGAACTAACCGAGATGGGGTTAGGGTTACTTCCGATGTTGCAGGTGATGTGCCGGTGGGGGAACCGGTTCATAGCCGATACCTGGATACCACCAGATAGCTTTATGGATCGCGAGGTTTAGACCGCTTCGGTCGCTCTGAGTTCCTGGTCGCCGTCACGCCATAGGGCCGCAAAATACGCCACCGGCCTTGAACCTGAAGCGTTGGCGGGCTGGTTGGAAACCAGTTTCCGCTGGAAACTATGGCGCGTTTTGAATGATGTCGCCCAGATGTTTCGACAATTCCGGTGTTCGAAGATAGCCATATGATTTGTGATGGTTTGCTTTGGCGTCTTCTGTGGGGCGTACGGGGTTTCCGTCAACAATAATCGGAACACGATAATCATTCAGGACAATATCATCGACGACCTGAACGCCGTTATTATTGGGGCCAAAATCATTCACTAGGTGATTATCAAGGGCGACCGGGTCACGTCGGTCGGCGTAATTTATCCACGATTTTTTGACGACCGTTGGCGTTCGGACTTTGTCTTCGTCCGCGCGGTCGTCATTGACGTCGAAAATGTTGGCCTTAACCGTCGGTAAACCCAAGGGGGATCCGATTGTTATGAAATGTTCAACTCTGAATTCAGGATTATCTCGGCCAATTTTACGCAAAACGTCATAGGCGATAATAGACTCCATAGAGTGGGCAATTAAAACGAGTTCTCCCGAAAAGTTCTCTCGAGTTTCCAACAAAGCGGATTCCAGTTCGGCCATCAAAACCTTTTGGGCGATAAGGGGGTTTACCTGCCGATCTGCAATTTTTTGGTTGGAATCGTAATAGAAAGAAAGGTCTCGCAAAACCTTGTCGATTAATAATTTTGATAAGGCGTCCGTGCCAAACCAGTGATGGGTGAAGTCCATTACGTTGCCAGCAATGTCCTCCGCCGTACTTCTTACAGTATCCCTCCATCCAGAGCGGTATTCGATCAACTCTGACGGGGCCGCCTGATAATACGGTTCATTATTGTACAAAGGGTCGAAGTTAAAATTAGCATCGCCGTGCACGGGTTGCGCATAGAGTAAACCTGACCAATGGACCATTTCAAAGGTGTGGTCAGAGGGCGCTCCGCCGGATTTTTTTTCAAACCTTCGCGAAGGGAAGCATCCCACCACGCGCTAAGAAGATTCTTTTCCGGCTTGTTCGCCAAACCGTGGATACCAATTATTTTTGTCGCCATGAATCACCTTGATAGAATAAAAAAATATGACGCCCCAATAAGGGGTAAATTACGGATTGAGTGAAACAAAAAAAGTTTCGCACCGAAATTTAAGACGACACCGTTACTACCCGCCGGAATGTTGGCCGCAATCAAGTTTGTCGTGTTTGTCGTTCGAACCTAAATATTTCCTGTCTCGAGAGATTCGCTAGTCACGGCTTTCAAATTGAGAACCGGGCCGCGTTTGTTCTAACGACGGCGTAATGCCACGAAGCGCTCGATTTAAACGGGCGTTACGCCGTAGGGCGCCGCCCAGCCGAGACCCGCTGCCGTGTCGCCTTTGGGGCGGTATTCGCAGCCGATCCAGCCGTCAAAATCCAGTGAGTCGATCAGGTTGAAAAGATAGGGGTAGTTGACTTCACCGGTATCCGGCTCATAGCGTTCTGGAACGCCTGCGATCTGAAAGTGTCTGATGAGGCCAATGTTCTGGCGAATTTTCATCGCAACGTCGCCTTCGACGATCTGGCAATGATAGATGTCCATTTGCAGGGCTGCGTTGGGTTCGTTCACAGCGTTCAGAATTTCCACGGCGTGGTCCTGTCGGTTCAGGTAAAAGCCTGGTGAGTCCCGGCGGTTGATGGGCTCGATCAGAACGGTGATTCCGTGCGGTGCAAAATAGCGCGCGGCGGATTGTATATTGCGGATATAGACGGCGCGACATGCGGCGGCGTCAGCATCCTCGGCGGGGGTTCCCGCCGTCAGGTGGAGTTGTTTGCAATTCAACGCAGTGGCGTAATGCAGAATATTCTCAAGCGTTTCATCAAACTCCGCCTCCCGCCCGGGGAGGGACGTCAAGCCGCGCTCGCTCGCCTTGTCGACGCCAGAGGGCATGTTCATCAGCACCATTTCAACACCGCTGTCGCGCAAGGCGGCGGCGACGTCTTCCGCCGGGTCGCCATAGGGCCGCAAGTATTCCACCGCCTTGAAACCGGCGCGCCGCGCGGCGTCGAAACGGTCAAGCGCTTCGTGTTCATTGAACATCATACTGATATTGGCGGCCAGTTTGGGCATAGCGGGATTCTTTCGAGGTAAGGGATGGGCGACATTAGGGGTGGGATAGGTGGCAATCAGGATTGTGAAACAGTAGACGTGAAAAAGGCCGCGATGATGCGGCCTTTTTACAGTCTTGTCGATAGGCGCCCAGCGCCTGGACGCTGGGTGCGGCGTTAGGCCGCCTGCGTTTCGATTCCGTTGGTTTGCAAATGCGTCGCCAACTCACCGTTTTCGTACATTTCGCGGACGATGTCGCATCCACCGAGGAATTCACCTTTTACATAAAGCTGGGGGATCGTCGGCCAGTTGGAGAATTCCTTAATGTCATTGCGCAGGCCTGGATCCTGCAGCACATCCACGCCTTTGAATTTAACGCCCAGCAAGGTCAGCGCCTGCACCAGAGCGGCGGAAAAGCCGCATTGCGGAAAAACGGGCGTGCCTTTCATGAAAAGCACGATGTCGTTGCTGTCGATTTCCTGTTTGATCTGTTCGAATTGTGAATCTTCGCTCATTGTTGAATTCCTCTCCATTGCTCCGTCAAGATTCCTCTGGCGCGGATGTTTGTAACGCCAGGGCGTGAAGTTCGTTGCCCATGCGGCCCTGCAGGGCTTTGTATACCATCTGATGTTGCTGGACGCGGGATTTTCCGGTGAATTCAGCGGATTGCACAAAGGCGGCGTAATGGTCGCCGTCGCCGCGTAAATCCTCGATCGTCACGGCCGCGTCGGGCAACGCTTCCTTGATCATCCGTTCGATATCCGGCGCGTTCATTGGCATCTATTCGTCCCTCTCTTTTGGTGGCGCGTCACGGCGTGGCCATGTATTCGGGCAGCCACGCCTCATGCGCGGCGCGCAACGCTTCAATCGATATGGTGTAATCCTCATCAAGTGTCAATATCGCGCCGCCGGTACGCCCGATGATTTGTGCTGGTACGCCCGCTTCGTGCGCGGCGACGACGACCGCGGAACCATCTTCCGTGCTGATCAGATAACGCGCCTGATCTTCGCCAAACAGCCAGGCGTGCAATGGTATGTCGCCTTTCGCCGTGGCGGATGTGAGGGTGGCGCCCATATTCGCCGCCATCGCCATTTCCGCCAGGGCGACAAGTAAGCCGCCATCGGAGAGATCGTGACAGGCCTCGACGGCGCCCGCCTCAATCTGCGTGCGGACAAAGGTTCCGTTGCGACGTTCGATTTCGAAATCAACGGGTGGCGGCGCGCCTTCGTCCCGGCCTTCGATGGTTTTTAGATAGGCCGATGCGCCCAGCCATCCCGAAGTCGCGCCGATCAGCACAATATCGTGTTCGGGCGCGGTGAAGGCGACGCCGACCGTTTTATCGATGTCGTCGATTAAGCCCAATCCGCCCATAACCGGTGTGGGCAGGATCGCCTCCCCATTGGTTTCGTTGTAGAGCGAAACATTGCCGGACACGACGGGAAAGTCGAGCGCCGTCGCCGCCGCGCTTATGCCTCTTACGCATTCCACGAATTGTCCCATTATTTCGGGGCGTTCGGGATTGCCGAAATTGAGGTTGTTGGTGAGCGCCAGGGGAGATGCGCCAACCGAGATCAGGTTGCGCCAGGCCTCCGCCGCAGCTTGACGCCCGCCGGTTTCCGGCTCCGCCAGACAATAGCGTGGCGTGCAATCCGTGGTGACCGCCAATCCTCTGGTTTCGCCATGCAGCCGCACGATGCCTGAATCGCCGCCGGGGCGCTGCACCGTATCGCCCATGACCATGTGGTCGTATTGTTCCCAGATCCAGCGCCGCGAACACAAATTTGGTGACCCGATCAGCTGGGCCAGCGGTTTCATGGGGTCCGCCGGCGCTGCAACGGACTCAATATCCAGAACAGGACGCCGGGGCGACGGCTCCCAGGGCCGGTCATACAGAGGGGAGGCTTCGACGAGCGGCTTGACGGGAATATCCACAACCACTTCATCTTGCGCCGATACGATCAATCGACCCGTGTCGGTAACGGCGCCGACAATGGCGAAATCCAGTTCCCATTTGTCGAATATGGCGCGCGCCACATCTTCCTGTCCGGGGTGGAGCACCATCAGCATCCGTTCCTGGCTCTCCGACAACATAATCTCATAGGGCGTCATGCCCGTTTCGCGAATAGGCACCGCATCCAGATTCAACGCGATTCCGACGCCGCCCTTATCCGCCATCTCAACGGTGGAACAGGTCAGGCCCGCTGCGCCCATGTCCTGAATGGCGACAATCGCGTCTGTCGCCATCAATTCCAGACAGGCTTCCAGCAACAGTTTTTCGGTGAACGGATCGCCAACCTGAACGGTCGGGCGTTTTTCTTCTGTATCTTCGCTGAATTCCGCCGACGCCATGGTCGCGCCGTGGATACCGTCGCGCCCGGTTTTAGAGCCCACATAGACGACCGAGTTGCCGATTCCCGCAGCGGCGGAATAAAAAATCTTATCAACCGGGGCCACGCCGACGGTCATGGCGTTAACCAGAATGTTACCGTTATAGGCGGGGTCGAAATTGGTTTCGCCGCCAACGGTCGGAATGCCCATGCAATTGCCGTACCCGCCGATTCCTGCGACGACGCCAGACACCAGATGTCGGGTTTTGGGATGATCAGGATCGCCAAATCGCAAGGCGTTCAGATTCGCCACCGGGCGCGCGCCCATGGTGAAAATGTCGCGCATGATGCCGCCAACGCCCGTTGCAGCCCCCTGTCGGGGTTCGATGAAACTGGGATGGTTATGGCTTTCGATTTTGAAGACCGCGGCAAGACCGCCGCCGATATCGACGACGCCGGCGTTTTCGCCCGGGCCACAGATGACCTGCGGTCCGGTTGTCGGAAGCTCGCCCAACCATTTTTTCGATGATTTATAGGAACAATGCTCCGACCACATAACGGAAAAGACGCCGAGTTCCGTCATGCCGGGCTCCCGGCCCATTATGTCGAGGACGGTTCTGTATTCGTCTTCGCTCAACCCGTGTTCGCGGACGATTTCCGGTGTGATCCTGGGGGTGTTTTGAAGGGTGGTTCCGGCGTCGGTCATGCGGAAAGCGCCTGTACGATTGAAGTGAAGAAACCTGCGCCGTCGGTCCCGCAATGGCGCGGGTCTACGGCGCGCTCCGGGTGCGGCATGAGGCCCAGAATAGTCCGGTTCTCATTGTAAATTCCGGCGATGTTGCGCGCGGAGCCATTCGGGTTCGCCGCCGCCGTCACCGCGCCGGATTCATCGGCATAGCGAAACGCGATGCGGCCATCGCCTTCAAGTCGGTCCAGCGTTGCCTCGTCCGCAAAAAAATTGCCTTCGTTATTGGCGACGGGAACGCGCAATACCTGATCTTTCGCGTATTGATTGGTAAAGACGGTTGTGTCGTCCGACACGCTTACGGTGACGTCCCGACAAATGAATTTCAGTCCCGCGTTGCGCATCAAGACGCCGGGCAACAAGCCGGCTTCGGTCAGGATTTGAAATCCGTTGCAAATGCCCATAATCGGGGTGCCTTGCTCGCCCCGGCGCACGACTTCGCGCATGATCGGCGCGCGCGCCGCGATGGCGCCGCCGCGTAAATAATCGCCATGGGAAAATCCGCCGGGCAGGACGATCAAATCGACATCGGGCATCTCCGTGTCGCGGTGCCAGATCATAGACGGGGCGTTTCCCGACGCCTGCTCCAGCGCGACGGCGGCGTCCCGATCACAATTGGATCCAGGGAAAACAATGACGGCTGATTTCATGCGATGATTTCAATCGTGTAGTTTTCAATAACCGTATTGGCGAGAAGACGTTTGCACATATCCTCCACCTCGGCGCGGGCCTTGTCCGGGTCGGTCTGGCTCAATTCTAGTTCGATGAATTTTCCCTGCCGGACCTCGCCAACGCCTTGAAAGCCCAGGGATCCCAGCGAGTGGCCAATTTCCTTACCTTGTGGGTCAAGGACGCCATTCTTCAGCGTTATCAGCACTTTCGCTCGGAGCGGCACCTCGGTTGAGGCTGTTTCAGTTGAATTTGTATTCACGAGGTTATCTTCCTTACATCACCAAATAATTCAACGCCGGGCGGGAAGCGTTTTCCGCAGAGCTAGTGGATTTTGACCAGGCCGTCAGGCTCCCCTGTCGCGGCTTCGGGCAGAACGCCCAACCGCTGCGCGACCTCTTGATAGGCCTTTTCGGCGCCGTCTATATCGTGGCGCAACCGGTCCTTGTCCATTTTTTCGTTGGTCTCAATATCCCATAAACGGCAACAATCGGGGCTTAGTTCGTCGGCGAGCACGATGCGCATTTCACCGCTTTCCTCGAACAGCCGTCCAAATTCAAAACGAATATCGATGAGCCGCAGCCCGGCACCGTAAAACAGGCCGGACAGGTAATCATTCGCGCGCAGGGTCAGCGCTAAAATATCATCGATATCCTGCGGCGTGGCCCAGCCAAAAGCGGTGATGTGTTCTTCCGACACCAGCGGTTCGCCCTTTTCGCGGTTTTTCCAGTAATACTCGACAATAGACCGGGGCAGGGGTGTGCCCTCCTCGATGCCAAAACGCTCGGAAAAGGATCCTGCGGCGATGTTGCGAACGACGACGCCAATCGGCAGAATTTCGACGTCGCGGACAATTTGCTCGCGCATATTCAGTCGACGGACAAAATGGGTTGGTACGCCGCATTCCTGCAGGCGCGTCATCAGAAATTCCGAAATGCGATTGTTCAGGACGCCTTTGCCCATGACCGTGCCGATCGTGGCGACGCCCTGATCGCCATCACCATCACCATCGCCATCACTGCCGGGACCATCCTTAAAATGCATCACAACGGTGCCGGGTTCAGGGCCTTCGTAAAGCGATTTAGCCCGGCCTTCATATATTAATCTGCGTCTGGCCATGCGAGTTTCGTCCATGCGAAAAATTATACCGCGCCGGTGACCGTAATCGCGGCCCGTCCAGCAACGCTCGTTAGCCTATCGGCGCGCTCAAATCAACTGGTTCGTAGGCGACGCGGTCGGGTTGTCCGGACGCAAAGCGCCATATTGGTTTTTCTTCGGTTCCCGGCGCGGGCAGGGCGAGCAAGGAACTGGAGACGGTGGCGAATCCATGGCCGGATGCGACGCACATGGCCTCGTCCGGCGCGTCGTCCAGTTGACCGGCCCGGGTTCCCATCAAGGTCATCCATTCACCCCAGTCGCCGGTTTCAGGCGTTGGCGGCGCCGCCACTTCAAACCGATGTGCAAATGACGCGACGCGCGGGGCGTCGGGGTCGTTCATATCCTGAGAGGTGATAATGGAAACGCCGTTCGAGACTTCATTCGCCTCGACCTTCGATTCACTGTCGCGATTGCAAAGCCAATAGACGTCGCGGTTATCCGCAATCACGAGATTGAAGGTTCGATAGGCCTGCGGGTTTATGGCGCTCATTGCTTCAGCAGCGTCTGCGGCGTCGGCGTAGTCCAGCGCATCCAGGACAAGCTCGCCACGGCTTCGCGTATCGTCGGAGGGGCCTAATGATCCGGTTCTGTTCAGGACAGCGGCCATGACGCCATGATCGTTAACGCCCATCCAGCTTCCGCCCGCCAGCGTATCTTGCCCTGCGACAATTTCTGGACGGTCCGGCCAATGGCGGCCCGGCGATAACCAAGACCGGGATTGCATTTCATCCCTGTTGGCGGCGACAAGGAGCGGCCAGGGAGAATCGGAGCGTCGTAAAAGAACAAGCGTACACATGAGGCAAGTCGATACCATGTATTAAAGGGGAGATCGAGACATCATGACGCTTAAGATTTGATGCAGGTCATCGCGCCGTTACGAAAGACTCATAAGATTCCCATACAAAATCGGGTGACAGGCTCCTATATTAAGGACATATATGGGATCGAATAATGTCTCCAGACGCCGGGTCGAAATTGGGGTCGGTTTAAACAAACAGATATGGTGTGGTTCAATGACGCAATTCAGTGATCGAGAAAAAGCCTTTGAAAACAAGTTTAAGTCTGACCAGGAACTTGCCTTCAGAGTACAGGCGCGCCGCAATAAATTGTTGGGTCTCTGGGCGGCGGACCAAATGGGAATCGAGGGCGCCAGCGCGGAAAGTTACGCAAAGGACGTTGTTTCATCCGATTTTGAGAAGCCTGGCGACGACGATGTTCTGCAAAAAGTCCTCGCGGATCTGACCGGCAAGGGCGTGGATATTTCCGAACATGGGCTGCGGGTTGAAATGGACAAGTTAATGTCGACCGCACGCGCGCAGTTTATGGAAGAAGAATAAGCCAAGACGCTTTAATGCGTTTGGTGGGTTGAGCCGATAGCGACAGCGGCCAGGGCGGCGGCGCGGCTGGGCGGGTCCTTGATTTTTCGCGCGGCGCGGATGGCCATTCTGATATATCCAGCGGCGGCGGTGCCTTCTGCGACGGCGCGTAAGGCCTGATGCCGGGGCTGGTCGCTACCTCTGCGATCTTCGTCAGCGATAAGGGGGATGCGCGCGGCGGTGTCGAAGGCGTTCAGAATTTTACCAATCGAGATCATCGCGTGGACAATTCTAACCGTAACATCGGGATAGACGTTACTTTCGCGATGATACCAGGCGGTGCGCCACGCTGCGGCGATGGTGATTTCGGCTTCGTTGACCAAGCCCTGTAATCCTTGCGCCCGGGCCAACTGGGTGAGCAGGCGAACACGGTCGATATCATCAGGGTTGCCGTTTATCAGTTCGCGCATTCGTTTGAAGAGCGCATCCGAGGTTGCTTGATCGCCGACACGAATTTGCGCGGCGATAAGTTTCTCCAGCGCGAGTTCGAGAAATTCCGGCTTTGGCTCCATTTCAGTGGGCTCCAGCGCGCGTGCAAGAAGGGCGCTGGCGCCGGTGGGGTCGCCATTATTTCCGGTGTTCAGCGCAACTTCGGCGAAAATGCGCGCCCGCAGGCCGATATAGGGGATGTAATCGGTTAATTTCAGCGCTTCGGGGTATTTTCTCTGTTCCAATAAAATTTTGGCCATCTCAAAAAATGCGCGCGCCTGGGTTTCCCGATCTCGAATATAGCCAGCCGTATGGAAGGCGTCCTTTAATCGTCCGACAATGGCTTGCTGGCGCACAAGATGGGCGAGTAAATCGTATCGATTTTCGGTTTCCCTTAACCCGTTCATCGATTCGAAGGCGAGTGTGAAGAGCGGGATGGCCGCATCAATATCGCCGCTTTGCGCGATGGCGCGCGCCACGGTCGATGTCGCACGAATCCGCAGGGCGACGTCGTTGATCGAGCGGACCATATCCATCGCGGCGCGGTGATCGCCCGATTTGCTTTTCACCGCCGCCAATTCCGCCAGCGCGTCGTCTCGATTGGCGAAGGCGCCGTTCAGGATCAGGGAATCGGCGAACTTCAAGGTGGCGCGGACGCCCTTCCAATCCTTCAAACTGGTCTGTTTGTCCGCGATGGCCAGCGCCAGGCGCGCGGCGTCGGCGTTTTGACCTTTGATTTTTTGCGTTTGTTTCCTGGCGATAACGAGGGTTGTTTTTGCGCCTTTGGTGTTTTTTGCGACGGCTTGACGATTGGCGATGTCAAACAGGGTTTCGACCCGCCGAACCGTGTTCGTGATGCGCTGGGCGGTTTTACGCGCGGCGCTGAAATCGCCCAGGGCGCCTTGTTTTTCGGCGATTTCCAGCAAAGCTTCGTTAACTTTGCGGTGGTGCGCTTTGGTGTCGACCGTTTTAGCGGCTGTCGCGAGTGTCTGGCGCGCGGCCTCGATACGGCCTTTCTCGCGTTGATAATCGGCCAAACGGGTCAGGGCGCGGGCGCGCCAGTTACGATCTTCGATCCGGCTGAGCTCTTTTCGCGCCTGCTTTAACAGGTTGCGGGACAGCTCGGCTTCCACCAACCCCGCAAGGGCTTCACCTTGCTCCCCCGGCGTCTCCAGGGATAGCGCGGCCAGTCTGACAAGGATGAACGGGTCTTTTCCCGCCAATTCGGAGACAGCGTCGGTTTGCGCATGAGACGGCGCGGACCAGACCGAAACCCCGAAAAGAACCGCGCTGAGCGCGATTACGAATTTATGCGGCGCCAAAAACGCGGGCGAAAATCGTATCAACATGTTTGGTATGATACTCGAGATCGAACAAAGATTCGATTTCATTATTCGTCATGTATCCCGCGATTGTTTCATCGGCTTTCAGCATATCGATAAAGGCGCCGCCATTTTTCCAGGCGTTCATCGCATTTTCCTGCACGAGCCGGTAGGCGTCTTCGCGACTGGCGCCTTTCTGGGTCAGGGCGAGGAGAACGCGTTGTGAATTATGTAACCCGCCCATCGAGTCCAGATTGTCCATCATGGCGTCGGGATAGACGACGAGTTTTTCGATCATGCCGGTCAGGCGCGACAACGCAAAATCCAGCGTGACGGTCGCATCCGGGCCGATCATGCGCTCCACGGACGAGTGGGAGATGTCGCGTTCGTGCCACAGCGCGACGTTTTCCAGCGCGGGGGTGACTGCGGAACGGACGATTCGCGCCAGACCGGTCAAGTTTTCCGACAGGACAGGATTGCGTTTATGCGGCATCGCCGAGGAGCCTTTTTGGCCGGGCGAGAAATATTCCTCCGCCTCGCGCAATTCGCTGCGCTGCAGGTGGCGAACTTCAATCGACAGATTTTCGATCGACGAGGCGATGACGCCGAGCACCGCAAAATACATGGCGTGGCGATCGCGGGGGATAACCTGGGTTGAAACGGGCTCCGGCGTCAGGCCCAGTTTTTCCGCCACATGAATTTCCACGCTTGGATCGATATTGGCGAAGGTGCCGACGGCGCCAGAGATCGCGCAGGTGGCGATTTCCGCCCGCGCCGCGACCAAGCGGTCCCGGTTGCGCGCGAAGGCGGCGTAATGCCCGGCCAGCTTAATGCCAAAGGTCGTGGGTTCCGCATGGATGGCGTGGCTGCGGCCTATGGTGACGGTGTATTTGTGTTCTTCCGCCCGGCTTTTAAGCGCGGCCAGCAGCGCGTCCATATCCGCCAGCAGAATGTCGGTGGCGCGAACCAGTTGCACCGACAGGCACGTGTCCAGAACATCTGACGATGTCATGCCCTGATGCAGATACCGGGCTTCGGGGCCCACATGTTCCGCAATATTGGTCAAAAAGGCGATGACGTCATGCTTGGTTTCGGCTTCGATCTCATCGATGCGGGCGACTTCAAAGGCGCCGCGTTCCCAGATCGCCTTGGCGGCGTCCTTCGGAATAACCCCCAGTTCCGCTTGCGCATCACAGGCATGGGCCTCAATCTCCAACCATATCTGGAATTTCATGGTGGGTTCCCAGATTGCGGTCATGGCGGGGCGGCTGTAACGCGGGATCATGCGGGTCGAACTCCGTTTCTAGAGGTTGCGCGCCGGTAAGGTCGGCGCGTAAAGTTTAGCCTTAATAATACACTATCTTGCGGCGAGTGTCGCGGCGCGGGTAATAATAGACGCCAATCGTTTACACAAGACCATCACAAGAAGAGAATGAGCCATGGCTACACTGAGTAAAGACGAACTGCAACAGGCGCGGGTGGATCTGGCCGCCGCGTTTCGCTGGGCCGTACGCCATGGGTTGCACGAGGGTATCTGCAACCATTTCTCTCTGGCGGTTGGCGACGATCAGTTTTTGATTAATCCTCATGGCTTCCATTGGTCCGAAATCACCGCCTCCAGCCTGTTGCTGGCGCATTACGACGGGACCATCGTGGAGGGCGACCGAGAGGTCGAACCGACGGCGTTTTATATTCATAGCCGTGTGCATAAGGCCTGTCCGCAGGCGGCCTGCGTCATGCACACCCATATGCCCTACGCCACCGCACTGACGCTGGTCGAGGGTGGGCGATTGGAGCCTGTGGAGCAGGGTGCGCTGCGCTACCATGGCCAGATTGCCTATGACGACGATTATAACGGCTTGGCGCTGGATACCTCGGAAGGGGACCGGATTGCGGCCAAAATGGGCAATCGCAGCATCATGTTCATGGCGGCGCATGGGGTGACCGTCACCGGCTCCACCATCGCGCGGACCTATGACCACCTTTATTATCTGGAACGCGCTTGTCAGGCGCAGGTGATCGCGCGTTCGACCGGCCTACCCCTGCGGCGCCTACCGGAGTCGGTGATTGACCGCACGGTCCAGCAATTCGCGCAGGATAATACCGACAACGCGCCGATACATTTTGATGCGTTGAAACGAATTCTCGACCGGGATGAACCGGACTATAAAGACTGACGGAATCGTAGTTTCATAAATATTGGAGGCTCCAATGGTTAACCGCGTAGCGCAATATGTTGTCGCAGTGAAGGATCTGGAAGACGCGATCAAGGCCTATACCGCGCTCGGATTTACGTTCGACCGGCGGGCGCGGAGCGAGGCGCTCGGCATTGATCAGGCCTATTTCCATATGGACGATGGTAGCGTGATTGAGCTCGCGCAGCCCTTTGATCCGAAATCCGCCATCGGTCGGGGTTTGGAGCGCAATGGCGAGGGCCTCTACATGCTATCGCTGGAGGTAGACGACGTTGCGGTTGCGGCTCAGGAAATGAAGGATAAGGGCGTACAGTTGATCGACGCGGGCGACAGGGTCTTTGTGCACCCGCGTTCGACCAAGGGTATTTTGATGCGCCTCGACCCTAAAACAGAGTAGCCCCAAACCGGCGTCTAGGCGCGTGGCGGGTTTCCGCTGGCGCCGAGGATGCCGACGGCTTCGATCTCGACGCAGAGTTCCGGTCGCACCAGTTTGCTGATTTCGATCAGGGTGGAGACCGGATAGTCGCCGGTGAAGAATTCCCGCCGTGCCTTCCACACTGCATCGCGGTCATCGATGTTGGTCAGGTAAATCAACACCTTCACCACATCGTCCATGCAGCCCCCGGCTTCCTCCATCAAATGCTTGATCTTGGTGAGGATCGCCACGGCTTGCTCATAGGCGTCGTTTCCGTCAACCGCGCCGTCGAACGTGTCGCCGCGTGCGGTTACGCCCGCGATGAACACCTGATCGCCAATGACCAGGCAATTCGACCAGGTGTCTTTTGGTGGTTCGCCGACATGCTCGCTGATGACGCGTCGTTTTTTCATAATACTGTCCTTTGACGTTTAATACGCTGAAATGCCGCCCTCGGCGGGGATGATCGCACCGTTCACCATGCGGGATTCGTCCGACGCCAGAAACAATACGATATTGGCGATGTCTTCCGGCTGCCCCATCCCGAAGGGATAACTTTTGAACGTCGAATAAGCGTCGGAATCCGACCGGCTATTATTCGATCCTTCGGCGCGCGAGCGCACCCTGTCCGTCAGCACCAGACCGGGGCACACGGCGTTGGCGCGAATTCCGTCTTTCGAATAAGCGCCCGCCAGACTTTGGGTGAAGGCGATGATCCCGCCCTTGGCGGCGGCGTAAATATGGGCGGGGTGATTGCCACGCAGCGCCACGACGGACGACATATTGATGATGCTACCGCCGCCCGCCGCCTGTAAATGCGGGATGCCGTATCGACAACACAGCATCGGTCCCTTCAAATCCAGCGGGATCGTGCGGTCCCAGACCTCCATGTCCACATCGGTGATGTGCTTATCCTCGATGACCGAACCGCCCGCGCAATTGTGCAATATATTGATATGCCCATAGGCGTCCGCCGCAATCGCCATGGCGTTTTTCACGCTGTCTTCGTCGGTGACGTCGGTGTGCACGAACATCGCGTTGGGGCCAGCCCGGTCGGCGGCGTCTTTGCCCAACGCTTCATTGATCTCCGCGATGACGACTTTTGCGCCTTCATTGGTGAACATCATCGCCGCCGCCCGCGCGATGCCTGACCCCGCCCCGGTTAAAACGGCTACCTTACCTTCAAGTCGACCCATCTCTTGCGCCCCTTTTCATCCGCGTTTACGCTATTTCCATGACGCGCCAAGCTTCACGGTGGCGCTGGCGTTCGTCAACCCTCGCATTATTCCAATCTACTAAAAAACAGAAACGATTTGCCCCGCGGAGCTTCCATGCTGTTATCGACCTCAAAACTATTCAAATCTCAGAATTTCGATCTGGAACTGGGCGGCGCGTTGCCGGTGCTAGAACTCGCCTATGAAACCTATGGCGACTTAAATGCGGCGCGCAGCAACGCGATTCTCTTGAACCATGGTTACACCAGCAGTCCTCACGCGGCGGGTGATTCCAAAGGTTGGTGGCGCAATCTGATTGGTCCGGGACGCGCGATGGACACGGATAAATACTGCGTCATTTGCGTCAATATGGTCGGCTCCGCCTATGGCAGTACGGGGCCGGGCAGTATTGATCCGGCGACGGGGAAACCCTATGGCCCGGATTTTCCCGACATCACGACCGGCGACATGGTGCGGGCGCAGACCCTGGTGCTGGACGATATGGGCGTTGATCAATTGGCCGCCGTCGTTGGGTTTTCCTTTGGTGGGTATCTGACGTTTAAATGGGGCGTAACCTATCCGGACCGAATGCGCGCTTTGGCGCCTGTCGCCACCTGGAACAAAAGCCGAGGGGGCCCGGAAACGGTCACGGCGATCGAAGACCGTTTCGCGCAATGCGTCGGCTGGAATGGCGGAAATTATTACGGGAATGAGAAAGAAAGCGGCGTCTTCGACATGTTGACGGCGGTGCGGGTCGACACCTTGCGCAGTTATGGCATTGGAAAGTTGCTCGAAGACCAACTGGGTAGCGAAGAAGCGGCGACGCGCGGGCTAGAGAAGTTGGGGCGCCAATGGGCGTCGGAGTTTGATGCGAATTCACTGGTCATCTTGCGGAAGGCGGCGATCCTGTTTGATTCATGGGAGAACGCTGCGGACATCAAGGCGCCCGTGCTCTACGTGTTGTCGAATACGGATTCGCGTTTCCCGCCGGAGCTGGCGGAGCCGACCATAGCGCATTTAAAGGCCAGCGGCGTGGATGCGACCTATGTTGAAATTGACAGCCCCTATGGCCATCGCGCGCCATCGGAGGATTGGGAAAAATGGGCCGGTGATTTGTCGGCGTTCCTCAATAAACACGCAACGGTTTAGTCGTTCTACAGGCCGGTAATTTTTAAATGAAGGGGTCGTAAGACCACTGCAACAACGCCTGGCGTTGTCGAGGACGGCATCCCCAGTCGCCGGGGTCGCAGTTGGCTTGTACTTGCGCGGCATGACGTTTGAAGCCACGCCAGCGTTTGATTTGTCTTTCATCAATTTCCGGCAACCGACGCCCCTGAAAATAACGGCAATACCACTGGAACCAGCCGCGCGGGTCCGGTGCGACGATCCACCCTTTGTCTCGCCAAATGCTCAAGGGCTGACGGCTTTTGATGCTGAAGCGATTTAGTCTTGGGTCTGGGACGTCGCCAATCCGGGCGTCGGCAAACCAGTCCGCCGGAAATTCCGACTGGCAATCGTTGCAGTATTTGCCTTCAAAGACGCCCAGCGCCAACATTTCTTTCGGCGAGTAAAAAGGGGCGAATCCCGGCGCGAAGTCACGCCCCGTTGGCGCATCGATTCGGTATCGATAGTCGTGCTGCATCTTGTCATTCACGGAAATCCAGTCGCCAATGGAGGGAGGTTGATCGATCATCCCATCTGTTCCTGTCAAAAGCGCGAGGCGACGTTTACCTGAAGAGGACGCCAACCGTCGCCATATTGTTATTTTGCGCCAACCATGAGTGCGGGGCTGCGCCCCTTTACGCTCGAATTGGATCGATGAAGTCTTCCGCGTCGAAAGGCAGCGGCGGGTATGGCGCCGGCCCCAATTCGGTGACGAAGCCTAATGTCGACATATCCGCCATGCGCATCGGGTACAAGACGCCGTCGAGATGGTCGAATTCGTGTTGCAACAGGCGGGCGAGAAAGAATTTTGCGGTCCAGGAATAGGGCGCGCCATCCAGCCCCACTGCGTCCATCCTGATATGCGTGCGCCGGATCGCCTGTCCATACAGACCGGGCAAGGACAGGCACCGCTCCCAATAAGGTTTGACGTCATCCGATAAAAACGTGATTTCGGGGTTAATGACGACGGTCCAGGGGATTTCCGCCATTGTCGCGCCCTTGGGCATGACGGTTTGGCGCACCCGGAACACAAACATCCGAATTGGTTCATAGACTTGCGGCGCGGCGATGCCGTTCCCACCGATATCCTCGCAGGTTTTAATCAAATCATCTGCGAGCTGTGCGATTTCCGGTGCAGACGGGTTCGCCACGGGTGCGCATTTTTGTTTTAAAACATTGTGACCCATGCGGGCGATTTTGCGAATGGCCATCGGTTTCGCATCCTTTCAGGTCGTGCGCTCAAAGTAGGACAATTCGCCGGGTGATCCCGTTTGACCGGAATCATTAGGCCGCCTACAATTTCATGTATTATTTTATCATAGCGGCGGCGCGGCGTTAAAAAAGATTGGAAGTTCGATGACCAGGATCAGCCCAAGGATTTGCGAAGAACAGTTTTCGGGACCCATGGCGTGGGCGGCGGAGACGCTGTTGGAAAATGACGGGCTTACGACGTTGAGTCCGGAATGCCTGTCGGAGTTGCAGGACGTCGAGCGCCTGTTGGCCGCCAATCCATTGCCGGTGGAAGCCTTGTCGCCGGATTTCTTCGAGATGCCCGCCTGCCGCGCCATGATGAAGGGCGTCAAAGCGGAACTGGATCAGGGGGTCGGATTTACGATCCTGGATCGCTTGCCGCTTGATACGCTTGATCCGGATTGCCACAACAAACTGTACTGGTTGTTGATGTCCATGGTCGGCGTCACCGTAGCCCAGAAATGGGACGGGATGATGGTTTATGATGTCACCGATACAGGCGCAAAGCCGACTGCTGGCAGCGGCGTACGGTCCTCCAAGACAAATGCGGGCCAAGGGTATCATACCGATAACGCCTTCAATCTGGCGCCGGATTATGTCGCGCTGTTCTGCATCCGTCCGGCCATGGAAGGGGGGGGAAGCGGACTTGTCAGCTTTGAGACTGTCCATAACCGGCTGCTTGAAAAGCATCCTGAAGTGCTGCCGCGATTGTACGAGCCGTTCTGGTTCGACCGACAACATGAACACGCGCCCGATGATTCGCCTACATCGCAAATGCCGGTGTTTGAGTATGACGGCG
>JBLHZD010000006.1:0-36085 GCA_047631095.1 Alphaproteobacteria bacterium | reverse complement strand
AAAATCATAAACACAATCGGCCCATCCCGCGTCGAGCACCGTATCCGCATGCAGAAAAAGCAACCATTCCCCGGTCGACGCCGCCGCGCCCGCCGCGAGCTGTACGCCGCGACCGCGCTCAACACGCGCCGTCGTAACGCCTGCGGCGTCCCCGATCGCCAGCGTTTCGTCGCTCGATCCGCCATCGGCCAGAATCAGTTCCCGCAACAGGTCCAAACTCTCGAACGCCGCTAAAGGCGGCAGGCTGCGGCGCAATCCACTCGCAGCGTTCAAGGTTGGTATGACGACGCTCAAATTTCCCATGGTCGGCCCTTTATGACGCAACGCGCGGCGCCCGGCAACTGCGCCAGATTGCATCGCCTTCTTGACTGTTCACTTTTTGTTCTATAACGTACAGCCATGATCGACGCCCTTCCAAACCAGCCCTATAAGGGACGCAGCGCTGTAAGCAACCGCACCGGTCGCTTTGAGGCGCAAGAGCGCATCGCCATTCATGATGGTTGGGACAGACCGGAACATATAGACTCAGGGCATACCGACCCGACGGAAATTAACGACGATACGCTGCCCAAATCGCCGCAAACGGTTTTGAACGTTGATACGGCGAAGCGAATTATTTCCCGAAATAAATCGCCCGATGTGCCATTTGATCGATCCATCAACCCGTATCAGGGTTGCGAACATGGTTGCATTTATTGTTTCGCCCGACCGACCCACGCCTATTACGGATTATCGCCCGGCCTGGATTTTGAAACGAAGTTATTCCACAAACCAAATGCGCCGGAATTGCTGGCCGAGGAGCTTCGCAAACCCGGCTATGTTCCCGCGACCATGGCGCTAGGCACGAACACCGACCCCTATCAACCGATAGAGCGCACGGAGAAATTAACCCGCCGGATTCTCGAAGTCTTCGCGGCGTTCAAGCACCCCTTTTCCATCGTCACGAAATCCCCTCTCGTAACGCGCGACCTCGATATCATTCAACCCATGGCGGAACAGGGATTAGCGCAGGTTTCAATTTCGGTAACCACCCTGGACCGCGTCATCGCGCGAAAGATGGAGCCCCGCGCGCCGACGCCCTTCAGGCGTATCGAGGCGATCCGCGCATTGTCAAAGGCGGGCGTCCCCACCAGCGTGCTGGCCGCGCCAATGATCCCGGCGCTCAATGACAATGAACTGGAATCAATCCTGGAGGCCGCGCATGAGGCGGGCGCATCGGGGGCGCACTACATTCTGCTGCGGTTGCCGCTGGAAATCCGAGACCTGTTTGTAGAGTGGCTTCACGAGAATTTTCCAGATCGCGCGAACCACGTCATGTCGCTTGTTCGCGACACGCGCGCCGGCGCTGATTACCGCTCGGGTTTTGGCGCGCGCATGTCCGGAACCGGTCCCTACGCGGCCTTGTTGAAACGCCGGTTTGATATTGCGCAAAAGCGCCTGGGCCTAAAAGGGCGCTGGCGCGACCTGACCTGTGAAAAATTTGCGCCACCGCCGCGCCCCGGCGATCAATTGGCCCTTTTTTAGACGCTTTTTTAGTCACTTTTCAGGCACGCCCCATGCCTTCCCAGGGCCACCCGTGCTACACTCGCCTCAATGGAAAATGGATTCGACCTGACGGGCATCGCCCTTGTGGCTTGTGCTGCGACATTGTGCGGCACAATCATGCGGCGCTTCGGTCAGCCCGCAATCGCCGGATACATTCTCGCTGGCATTCTACTGGGGCCATCGGGGCTGGGCCTGATTCAGGACCGAACACAGGTCGCCGCACTGGCGGAGCTTGGCGTGTTGATGTTGCTGTATTTCGTCGGCATGGAGCTATCGCTGCGGAACTTCCGTCGCGGATGGCGGATCGCCGTCTTCACCACGGCGATGCAGACAATCGTCAGCGTCGTCATTCTTCTGGCGGTCACGCGATTCTTTGACTGGCCCGCCTCCCATGCGATTTTCTTCGGGTTTGTTCTGGCGTTGAGCAGCACCGCTGTCGCCATTCGCATGCTGGAGGATGTCGGCGAACTTCGCACCAGAGTCGGGCGTATCACCGTTGGCATTCTGGTCGCGCAGGATCTGGCCGTCGCACCCATGCTCCTTATCGTTGGCGCACTCGCCGGAGAAGGGTTCAACGTCGCGGTTATCTTTAAAATTGTGGCGTCAATTACCCTGCTGACGGTCGCGACCGTCTACCTAAGCCGACGGCGACGCATCAACCTGCCGTTTTCCGCCGCGATGGTCGGGGGCATGGATTTGACCCCTGTCGCCGCGTTGACGTGGTGCTTCGCCTGCGCGGCGGTCAGCGGTCTATTGGGATTATCCCCCGCTTTCGGCGCCTTCATCGCCGGGCTGATCATCAGCAGCAGCGCCCAACGCCAGGCGATCCGGGAGAGCGCGCACCCAATCCAGAGCGTCCTGCTCATGGTGTTTTTTCTGTCCATCGGGCTGTTGATCGACCTCACGTTCCTTTGGGAAAACATCGGCCTTGTCCTGGTTCTGTGGTTCCTGGTCTCGGTGTTTAAAACCGCGCTGAACACAGCCATTTTGCGGTTCATGGGCGAACCGTGGCGGCGCGCCTTTTTATCCAGTTTAATTTTGGCGCAGCTCGGTGAATTCTCGTTTGTGCTCGGCGCCGCCGCTATTGATCGCGGCGTCATCGGAACGGACATCTACAAACTGGTGGTGGCGGTGACCGTCCTTTCCCTGATGACGGGGCCCTTGTGGTTGGCCACCGCGCGCCGGTTACATCACCGCGCGGCGCTGCGCACCGACGATCTGGGGGATCTGTTGCGATTGATCTATTTCCGGGAATGGCGCTTCACCCGGCGCGCTTCCGCTGGCATCGCGGCGGCGACCGTGGCGGCGGCGCAATACACAAAAACATTTCGCCGCAATCGCCCCTTGCCTGATTCGGATTCAGAAAACGCCATCGCAAAGCCAGACGATGCGACAAAGCTGCTGGAGCACCAGCCTGACCTGTCGCCCACGGACCCGGACGACACAAAACCCGATGCCTGATTTCCGTTTTGAGAACGATTGTTCCGGGCGTGTCGCGGGCGTTGACGAAGCCGGGCGCGGCCCCTGGGCGGGACCGGTCGTCGCCGCAGCGGTGGTGCTGGATCGCAATCACATCCATCCATCCCTGCGCGATGGCCTGGACGATTCCAAAAAACTGAGCAAAAAACGCCGCGAAATCTTGTTTCACCTTCTTCGCGAGCAAGCCGCAGCCGGGTTCGCCGACATTGGCGTTGGACAATCCGATGTGATGGAAATTGACCGTAACAATATTTTAGCGGCGACGATGTCGGCGATGGCCCGCGCCGTGGATGATTTAACCCAACCGCCAGAAATCGCGTTGATCGATGGCAACAGGGCGCCGCCCCTCGCCTGTGACGTACGGACCGTCGTCAAGGGCGATCAGAAGTCCCTTTCCATCGCCGCCGCCTCCATTATCGCCAAAGTCACCCGAGACCGGATCATGACGAAACTTGACGCTGATTTTCCAGGATTTGGGTGGGCGCGAAACGCTGGATACGGGACGGCGGAACACCGCGCCGCACTTTCAACGATTGGCGTCACGTCGCATCATCGGCGTAGTTTCAAACCCATAGCGGCATTGCTGAAGTAAAGCCACAACATATAGTAGGCAAAATTGTTGTATTGACGAATGGAATCGCGCGAATCAGTATCCGCGTATGAAACAAGCAAAACAAAACATAGACTATTCGCCCGAAACATTGCCGCTAGACAGTATTCTCGTTGGCGATTGTATTGAACAAATGAACGCCCTGCCGGCGGAATCGGTTGACCTGATCTTCGCCGACCCGCCCTACAACCTTCAATTGTCCGGCGAATTACACCGGCCTAACAACACCAAAGTCGATGGCGTTGAAGAAGACTGGGACAAGTTCGACAGCTTCGCCACCTATGATCGCTTTTCCCATGAATGGTTGAGCGCCGCGCGCCGCGTTCTCAAAAAGAACGGGGCGATCTGGGTTATTGGCAGCTACCACAATATTTATCGGGTCGGCGCGACCCTGCAGGATCTGGATTTTTGGATTTTGAACGACATCGTGTGGGTCAAAACGAACCCCATGCCGAATTTTCGCGGCACGCGCTTCACCAATGCTCATGAAACCATGCTCTGGTGTTCAAAATCGAAGGACGCGCGCAACACCTTCAATTACGAAGCGATGAAGTCGCTGAACGAAGATTTACAAATGCGCAGTGACTGGGTCATACCGATTTGCACCGGCCATGAGCGGTTGAAAAACAGCGCCGGCCAAAAAGTGCATCCGACGCAAAAACCCGAAGCGCTTCTGCACCGCATTATCCTCGCATCAACGAATAAGGGCGATGTCATACTCGACCCGTTCTTCGGCACGGGCACGACCGGCGCCGTGGCGAAGAAGCTGCATCGCCACTTCATCGGCATCGAACGGGATCCATCCTATATCGCCGCCGCGCAGGCGCGCCTGCGCCGCACGCGCCCGGTTGAGGAAGCGTCCCTCGTCGAGACCCCATCAAAACGCCGCGCGCCGCGCGTACCGTTTGGCTGGCTGGTGGAGCGTGGGTTATTGAACACCGGCGACGTGCTCACGAGCCCTTGTCGAAAGTTTTCCGCAAAAGTGCGCGCCGACGGTTCGGTTATTTCCGCAGATCATCAGGGGTCAATCCACCAGGTCGGCGCGGCGGTGCAAGGCGCGCCAAGCTGCAATGGCTGGTCGTTCTGGTGCTACAATGTCGAAGGTCAGACGATTCCCATCGACGCGCTGCGTAGCCAGTTACGCAAGGAAATGCACTAGGGAAAAGGCGCTAGGCCTTATTGTTTGATCTGGTCTCGCTGACATGCGCGGCGACCTTGCGCATCAAGGTCGGCAGCGCGTGTCGGCCCAGGTCTCCAACCGGACACCACAATGAATCGGCCGGCGGTTTGGTCTTGGCGGTCGCCCGCCCTTCGTAAACGATAAGCTCCAGATGAAAATGCGTAAAACCGTGCCGAACCACGCCCGGTAGGCGCCGCCGTTTCCGGGCCTTAACCAGCGCATGATTCCAAACCTCCTCGCCTTCCGGCGCGGGACTCTCCACCCAGGGCGAAGACGGCGCCTCCATCATCCCCCCCAACAAGCCGGTTTCCGGTCGGCGGCGCAATAACACCGCCCCGTCTGGTCTCGTCAACCAAAAAACAACGCCACGTCGGGTTGGTTTCGCCTTCTTCGGAAGACGCTTGGGCAGGGTATCGGCTATCGCCTGCCCCTTGCATCCGCTCGATAGCGGGCAAAGCAGGCACTTCGGGGACCGCGGCGTACAAATGGTCGCGCCAAGATCCATCACCGATTGCGCATAATCTCCCGCCCGCGCCGCCGGGGTAAGGAGATCCGCCATTTCATAAAGACGCGGTTTGACCTTGGGCAGTGGCGCATCGATCGCAAAAAAACGCGCAATCACTCGCTCGACATTGCCATCAACGACAACGGCGCGGCGCCCAAAAGCGATCGATGCGATCGCCGCAGATGTATATTGCCCAATGCCCGGCAATTCGCGTAGCGACTGTTCCGTATCAGGAAACAGTCCGCCATAATCATTGCTCACCTGACGCGCGCATTTATGCATATTTCGGGCCCGCGCATAATAACCAAGGCCCTGCCAGGCATGGAGAACATCATCCAGTTGCGCCGCCGCCAAATCGCCAATTGTCGGCCACCGCGCCAGGAATCGTTCGAAATAAGGCCCGACAGTCACAACCGTCGTTTGCTGCAACATGATCTCGCTTAACCAGACGCGATAGGGATCCGCCGCAACGCCGGGTTTCGCCCGCCAGGGCATGACGCGGCGATGTTTGTCATACCATTCCAACATCGCCGTCGCTGGCCATTCCAACATCCCCGTCGCCGGCCGGTCCGGCATCACCGCCGCCGGATTAGAATCCTCTTCATCGCGCTGGCTATGTTCAAACGGCTCCATGGGGCATACTTATAGTGATTCGGCGCGGCGGCGCGAGGCAATCTATCCGCGCGGCCAGCAACACGGCGACCAGAAGGCGCACGATGTCCACTCCAAGCGCGAAGCAGCCAAAATCCAGCAAAAAATCTGGCGCAAAGTCAGGGGCAAAATCAGGCCCAAAGTCTGGCCCAAAATCAGACAAATCCCAGACCAGCAAAATGCGACGCGGCGGCGGCCCGCGCGCGTTGGCGGTCAATGTTCCGGGCATTACAAAAAAAACATTCGGCAAACGCGGACTGGCGGAAGGGGGGCTCATTAGCGATTGGGCGAGAATCGTCGGCCCGGACCTCGCGTCATCTTGCCAACCCGAACGACTGGCGCATCCGCCGCGCGAGCGCAGCGGCGGCACGTTGCATATTCGCGTCCATGGCGGTGCCGCGACGGAACTGCAACACCTTGAACCTTTGATTTTGGAACGGATCAACGGGCATTTCGGGTATCGCGCCGTCGCCAGGTTACGCCTTTTACATGCGCCACTGACCGCTTTCCTGACCGACCCTCCCGACGAATCGCGTGACCCGGCGCCGCTAAATCCCGACCAGCAGGCGAATTTGGATACAATCGTGGCCCAGGTCGACGATCCGGAGCTGCGGGCGACGCTGACGCGAATCGGAAGCGCAATTATGGCGCGCAGCGCGACAAAGACCGACAAGGGTTAAAAATTTTCGACGCGGCTGATTCTCGCCTTGATCCCGCCTTGATCCCGCCATAATCGGCCCCCTATACTCCGCGCAAAGAGGCTGGCCGGTCTGTGTTTCCGGTTTTTGATTTCGGCGAAACTGGAGAATTTTATGGCGCGAATTATTTCAATTGTTTTTTCAGCCTTGGTATTGACCGGCGTCCTGGGGATTGGCGTCGGGATCAGCGTCCACGACGCATCGGCGCAACCGCCCAGCGCCGCAGACGCCCTGAAGGACAGAATTATGGGCGACCCAAAAGCGCCAATTGAAATTATCGATTATTCTTCAATGACCTGCCCTCATTGCCGATCATTTCACACTGAAATATTGCCCGCGTTAAAGAAAAAATACATCGATACAGGCAAGGTAAAATTGGTGTTTCGCGACTTCCCGTTTGACCGCACAGCGTTGATGGCGTCCGTTTTGGCGCGGTGCGGCGCGCCCAAACGATATTTCAATTTTCTCGACGTTCTGTTCGAAAAACAACGCCAATGGGGCTCAAGCCCAGATCCACAAAAAGCGCTGGCACGTATCGGAAAACTTGGCGGATTGAGCGAATCGGATTATCAGGCTTGTTTGGATGACAAGGCGCTGATAGACGGCATTGTTGAGTTTCGTCTGGAAGCGACGCAAAAATACAACGTCGCGTCAACGCCGACATTCATCATTACTGGCCCCAAAGGTCAGGAGACAGTCGTCGGAGCCCAGCCGATCGAAGCGTTCGACGAAGCTCTGAAAAAAGTCGCGAATTAATTCGCCGGATCACGTCTCTCGCTCACTTGGAACGGGATCACGGGTGACGGCGATCCAGAGGTTCCGAACGGGTGCATTTTAGCAAACTTCGCGTAGCGGGCTTTAAATCCTTCGTTGATCGGACCGAACTCCAGATCGAGGACGGGATGACCGGGGTCATTGGCCCCAATGGATGCGGCAAATCAAATGTCGTGGAAGCCTTACGCTGGGTCATGGGCGAAACCTCCGCCAAAAGTATGCGCGGCGGCGAAATGGACGACGTCATTTTTGGCGGCACCACGCAACGGCCACAACGCAACGCCGCCGAAGTTGTTTTGCATATCGACAACACGGTGCGCGACGCCCCGGCCCTCTACAACGATAGCGAAGAAATCGAAGTCAGCCGTAAAATTGGGCGCGGTTCCGGCTCAACCTATCGCATCAACGGCAAAGAGACGCGCGCGCGCGACGTTCAACTCCTGTTCGCCGATATGGCGACAGGCGCACACTCAACGGCGATGGTCAGTCAGGGCCGAATCGGCGCCCTTATCGGCGCTAAGCCTACCGAACGTCGGTCTTTGTTGGAGGAAGCGGCGGGCATCAAGGGGTTGCATTCCCGGCGCCATGAAGCAGAACTCCGACTGCGGGCGGCGGAAACCAATCTGGAGCGCCTTGAAGATGTCATTGGCGCGCTGGAAGGACAATTTCAGAGTTTAAAACGCCAGGTCCGACAGGCCGCGCGGTACCGCCGGTTGTCCGAACAAATTCGACGCCACGAGTCCATGTTCCTGCATCAACGCCGGGAAACAGCGGCGCAGGCGCTATCCGCCGCACGCGAACAACTCCAAATCGCCGAAGCAGCGGTCGCGACCCGCACTGAAGCGGCGGCGGGCGCGGCGACCGCCCAGGCGACAGCGGCGGCGACGCTGCCGGATCTTCGTCAACGCGAAGCAGAGGCCGCGGCGGAATTACAGCGCCTGTTGCTGGCGCGCGGCGAATTGGAGCGTGAAGAGACGCGAATCGCCGACGCTCAGCGGGAAAACGCAAATCGTCTAGCGCAAATCGGCGGCGATATCGAACGGGAAACGGCGCTGGCGACAGACGCAAACACCGCGATAACGCGGCTGGGACAGGAAGCCGACTCAATCTCTTCGGCCCGCTCTGGCGAAGCTGAGGCCGAAGCTCAGGCCAAGACCACCCTGAACGACGCCAACAAGGCGGTCGAATTAAAAGATCGCGCGCTGAACGATCTTTCCAGCGAGCGCGCCGCTATTGAAGCGCGTCACACGGCGCTTGTACGCCAGCGCGACCAGTTGCACAGCCGCATCGACATGTTGAAACGCCGCGCGACGGATATGGAGACGGAGCGCGCCAAACTGGCTTCTGGAATCGCCGACGACGCCGAATTGGTCGCGGCGGAACGCGCGATTGGCGACGCCGACGCAACCCTGGAGAAAACGCGCGCACACGCGGAGGCAGAAGAAGAAACTCTGGCCACCGCGCAGAACGCCGAGAATACCGCGCGCCAGACCGCAGATCAGGCGCAGAGCGAATTGAATACGCTTTTGGCGGAGATCAAGGCGTTGTCAGAACTGGTGGACCCGGCGGAAGGCGACTTTTTTGCGCCGCTGATTGAAGATGTAGCGGTGGACCCGGGCTACGAAGTCGCGCTGGGCATCGCGTTAGGCGAAGACATTGACGCGCCCGTCGATAGCACCGCGCCAGTATTCTGGAACACCCTGCCGCCCTATGAAACTATTGCGCCCCTCCCCGATGGGGTTGCGCCCTTGTCCCAGTTTGTGCGCGGCGCGCCTGCTTTGGCGCGAGGATTGTCTCAGATTGGCGTTGTCCAGAATTCGGAACACGGCGCCGCATTACAGACCGCGCTTGCGCCCGGACAGTGTCTCGTCGGGCAGGACGGGGCCCTGTGGCGATGGGACGGCTATACAGTGACCGCAGGAGCGCCTTCCGCCGCCGCCATTCGCCTTGGGCAGCGTAACCGCCTCAACGCGTTGCGAGAGACTGAAACGCGCCAGGCGCCCAAAGTAGCGCTCCTGGCGAGCGCACGAGATGAGGCGCGCCAGGCCCGCGCCAACGCCCAGGACTCGGTTCGCGCCGCCCAAGCCGCCCAGCAAGCCTCCTTTTCACAATTGAACGACGCGCGCAAAAAGCATGCGACCGCGTCAAACGCCTCAAACGCCGCGCGATCACGCCTCGCCGCACTGGTCGAATCATCCCACCAGGCGGCGACCGACCTTGAAGAAGCCGAACAGCAATGGACCAACGCCAATCAAGCAATGGAAGAGCTGGACGACCCCGAGGCCAAGGCGCGCGCCATCGACGTGGTGCGACGGGAATTGGCCGAGCTTCGCGCGGCTCAGGCGGAACGGCGCAGCGCCTTTGATCAATTACGCCGGGAAATAGCAGGCCGCGCCCAACGACTTTCCTTGATCGAAGCCGAGTTACAATCCTGGCGCGGGCGCGCAGCGGGCGCCAATGAACGCATGACGGATCTGAATGCGCGCCGCACCATCGAAGATACCGAGAAGGCGCGCCTGTCCGGACGTCCGGAAGAAATCGCCGCCCAGCGCACGCAATTATTCGAAGCGCTGGAACGGGCGGAGGCGAAGCGCAACATTGCGGCGGACGCATTGGCGGACGGCGAAACCCAGCAGACCAATGCCGATAAGGCGCTGCGAGAGGCCGAATCGGCCATGGCTGAGGCCCGAGAGGACCGGGTTCGCCGGGAAGGTCTCGTCGAACAAGCGGCGAATGAAGAACGGGTCATCGTTGAGCGAATTTTCGAACGTCTGAATTGCGCGCCCGACCAGATTTTGGCCGAAGCCGAGATTGACCCCGACGAAGCCATGCCCGCCTTCGACATTATCGAGGCCAAATTCGAGCGATTGTCCCGCGAACGCGACAATATGGGACCGGTCAATTTACGCGCCGAGGCGGAAGCGGAAGAACTCGAGCAACAAATTGCGTCCATGCAAACGGAGCGCGAGGATTTGTTGGCCGCCATCGCGCGGCTGCGCCAGGGCATCGGCACCCTCAACCGCGAAGGCCGGCAACGGTTGCTAGAGGCGTTTGAAACCGTTAACAGCCATTTTCAAGAGTTGTTCACCAAATTATTTGGGGGCGGAAACGCGCACCTCACCCTGACCGAAGCCGACGATCCGCTGGAAGCCGGGTTGGAGATTATGGCCAGCCCGCCCGGTAAAAAAATGCAGATCATGTCATTGCTGTCGGGCGGCGAGCAGGCGCTTACCGCAATTTCGCTGCTCTTTGCGGTCTTTATGACCAATCCGGCACCGATTTGCGTGCTTGATGAGGTCGACGCGCCGCTTGATGACGCCAATGTTGATCGGTTTTGCAGCCTTCTTGACGAAATAGCGCGCAGCGGCGATACACGTTTTCTGGTGATTACGCATCACCGTATTACGATGGCGCGGATGGATCGATTATACGGCGTCACAATGGGGGAACAGGGGGTCAGTCAGCTGGTATCGGTGGATCTGCACGGCGCAGAAGCGTTGCGCGAGTCCGCTTGAACGTCAGTCGCAAAAAGCGGCGGAAACCCTTGATTTCTGACGAAATCTTATGACCGTATTGCGTCTTGACTTCATTTGACCCCAACAGTATTGTGCGCGCGTTTTCAGCGGAGGCGGGAGGCTTTTGTCGGAAGGATTAATCCCATGACGGAAGATCAAAAACCAACGCCGCTGAAAGATTTAGACGAGCGGCTTCGCGCCGCGCGAAAACACCAAGACGATGCGTTCGGGAAGGGTGCGAACAAGGGTAGAGCAGGCAGGGGTCAAAGCGGCATCGGGTTCGCGTTCAAAATCGGCGCGGATATTGTTTCAGCGCTAATCGTGGGCGTTGGCATCGGATTGCTTCTCGATAACTGGCTGGAAACGAAACCCTGGTTTTTGGTGTTGTTTTTTATTTTGGGTGCGGCGGCCGGTTTTATGAACGTCTTCCGCACTGTACGTGGTTTTGAAATGACGGCGGGCTATCAAAAGCCGGACCGTATTGATAAGAAATCCAAGGCGTCCCCCGAAAAGGGCCGCGAAGAGCGATGACGGGGAAGCAAGAGTGGCCAGTCCATTACATCAGTTTGAGATCCATCCCATCATCCCGATTACGTTGGGTAATACGGATGTATCCTTCACAAATTCATCGTTGTTCATGGTGATCACGTTGGGGCTTGTCTCCGCGTTCATGATCCTGGGCATGCGACGTAGCGCAATTGTCCCCGGCCGGTGGCAATGCGCAGCGGAACTGGCGTACGAATTCGTTGCGGGTTTATTGCGCGACACGGTCGGGCAAGAAGGCCGCAAATATTTTCCGTTCGTCTTCACCCTCTTCATGTTCATTCTGTGCGGTAACTTGCTGGGCATGGTGCCTTACAGCTTTACCTTCACCAGCCACATCGTTGTGACCTTTGCGTTAGCGTTCGTCATTTTCATTGGCGTCACGGTGTTGGGTTTCGCAAAACACGGGATGCACTTCTTCAGTTTCTTTGTGCCGCCGGGCACCCCGCTTCCCATGTACCCTTTGCTGATCCCGATCGAGGTGATTTCATACCTCTCGCGTCCGATCAGCCTGTCGGTGCGGTTGTTCGCTAATATGCTGGCGGGACACACCCTGCTAAAAGTGATCGCGGGCTTCGTCGCCGCCCTGGGCTTCTTCGGCGTGCTGCCGTTGGCCTTCGTCGTGGCGCTGACCGGGTTGGAAATCCTCATCGCTTTCCTGCAGGCCTATGTGTTCACGATCCTGACCTGCCTGTACATCAACGACGCGCTGCACTTGCACTAAGCGCGGAACCTGAAAACAACTTTAACCTCAATATTGAACTGCTTAGCTGAAAAGGAACCTCACCATGGATATTGAAGCCGCAAAAATGATTGGCGCCGGTCTCGCCGTTATCGGCATGATCGGATCGGGAATCGGCATCGGGAATGTTTTCTCGTCGTTCATTCTCGCCGTGGGTCGCAACCCGGCCGCGAAAGACGAAGTTTTCACCATGACGATGCTGGGCTTTGCGCTTGTTGAAGCTATTGCGCTGTTCGCGCTCGTCATCGCGCTTTTGATCCTGTTCGGATAATCGGCGAAAACCACCGGTTTCGGAGGCCTTTATGCCGCAGCTTGATCCGTCCGTCTTTGTAACCCAGCTTTTCTGGTTAGCGCTGACGTTCATCCCACTTTATCTGATTTTGTGGAAATCCGCTCTTCCGCGCGTGACAAGCGTGCGCGAAGCGCGGCGCGCCCGCATCGACGCCGACTTGGAAAAGGCGGCGGCGGTGAAATCAGAGGCGGAAGCGGCTTTGGCCGATTACGAAAAGACTATCGCCGAAGCAATGGCCAAAGCGCAGACGATGATACGCGAATCGTCGCAAAGCTTTGCGGCCGAGGCGACCGCCCAACGCGAAGCTCTTTCCAAAAATTTGGCGGCGCAAACCGCCGAGGCGGAGCGGCGCATCAGTGAAGAAAAAAATCGGGCGCTCGGTGATATCGGTGATATCGCGAACGATTTAACCCAAGCCGCCGGCGCACGCTTGCTGGGCGGTGACATCGGCGCTGATGAGGCGAAAGCCGCCGTTGACGCTGCGATCGCTGGGGGATCTCGCTAATGGCTTTTCTGCACGATCCAACCTTTGCGGTTCTTGTCGCATTCATCATCTTCATCGGCTTACTTTTTAAGCCCGCCAAGAAAGCGCTGACAGGCAGCCTCGACGCCAAAATCGCCAAAATTAAATCTGAAGTCGATGAAGCACAGGAATTGCGTGAAGAAGCGCAAGCAACTCTGGCTGCCTATCAACGCCAGCAACGCGACGCGATTGAAGAGGTTGAGGCCTTGTTAAGCCGGGCGCAAAGCGAAGCAGACGCCCACAAGGCGGAAGCGGAGCGCGCGCTTGAAATAACGCTGAAGCGTCAGGAACAGCAGGCGCAGGAAAAAATCGCGCAAGCGGAAGCCAATGCGTTGCGTGAAATTAGAGATCAGGCCATTGATATCGCCATCGCCGCAACGAGCCAACTGCTAACGGAAAAGCTTTCCGGCCAGGCGGGGGATGCGTTGATTTCACAATCCATTCGCGACCTACCGGGACGCCTGCACTAATCTCTGACAAACGTTTCGTTTCATCGTTCCATTTTATGGAACGCGTCAAATAAAAAAGCCGCCAATTCAGGGTGGCTTTTTTTTATATCCTGACGTTATGCCTCTGGTGGATCCAGATACGCCTCTAAAGGCGGGCACGCACAGGTCAAATGGCGGTCGCCATACACCTGATCGATCCGTCCCACGGGCGGCCAGTATTTTTCAATTCGTTGGCCAACCGCCGGGAATGCGGCGAGGTCGCGCGAATAAGGATGCGTCCATTCATCCGAGATTAAATCAATCATCGTATGGGGCGCATTGCGCAAAGGGTTATCGTCTAGATCAAAATCGCCCGATTCGACCTTTGCGATCTCCGCGCGAATAGCGATCATGGCGTCACAAAACCGGTCAATCTCCACCTTCGATTCGCTCTCGGTCGGCTCAATCATCAATGTACTGGCCACGGGCCACGACATTGTCGGCGCATGAAACCCATAATCCATCAACCGTTTCGCCACATCGTCGATGCTCAGTGATTTGGGCAACCACCGCAGATCGATAATACATTCATGCGCAACCAGTCCATTCGCCCCGGAGAACAAGACCGGAAAATGATCATTCAGGCGCTTGGCGATGTAATTCGCGTTCAGGATGGCGATTTGCGTCGCCCTGGTCAGCCCCGGCGCGCCCATCAGGGCGATATACACCCAGGTGATCGGCAAGATACCGGCGCTGCCCCACGGCGCCGCCGCCACGGGGGCGCCGCGGGCGCCCGGACGGGGATGAACGCCGTGGCTGGGAAGATACGCCGCGAGATGCGAACGGACGCCGATGGGGCCAACGCCCGGCCCGCCGCCGCCATGGGGAATGCAAAATGTTTTGTGCAAATTTAAATGGGAGACATCGGCGCCGTACTCACCGGGGCGACATACGCCAACTTGCGCATTCAAATTCGCCCCATCCAGATAAACCTGACCGCCATTGTCGTGAATAATGTCGCAAATTTCACGAATGGTTTCCTCAAAGACACCATGGGTCGAGGGATAGGTCACCATAAGCGCCGAGAGCGAATCGCGATGTTTGGCGGCCTTGGCGCGCAAATCGACCATATCGATATCGCCGTCCGACTCACAATCGACCACGACCACACGAAGCCCCGCCATAATCGCGCTGGCGGGATTGGTGCCGTGCGCAGAGCTTGGTATCAGGCATACGTCGCGGTGCGCCTCACCCTGGGCCGCCTGATAGCCGCGAATGGCCAGCAATCCCGCGTATTCGCCTTGCGAGCCCGCATTGGGTTGCAGCGAGACCGCATCGTACCCTGTAATCCGGCATAACCAGTTTTCAAGATCCTGGGTCAGATCCAGATAACCCTGCGCCTGGTCCAGCGGGGCAAACGGATGAACATCCCTGAATTCCGGCCAGGTGACCGGGATCATTTCCGCTGTGGCGTTCAGCTTCATGGTGCAGGATCCGAGCGGGATCATGGAACGGTCGAGCGCTATGTCCTTCTCCTGCAATCGCCGGAGATAGCGCAGCATTTCCGTTTCAGAATGATGCAGATGAAACACTGGATGCGTCAAAAACGGCGATTGACGGCGCAGTGGTTCCGGTACGCTCGATTGGACCGAGGCGTCGAGCGCCGCCGCCGAAAGGTCAGTCCCCGCCTTAAAGACTGTCCACAACGCCTCAACATCGGCGCGCGTGGTCGTTTCATCAAAGGACACGCCGACGGATGTCTCGTCGATCATTCGCAGATTATACCCCGCCGCCTGTGCGCGCGCGTGGAGCGCCGAGGCATTTTCCACCGCAATAGTGAGCGTGTCGAAATACGTCGCGTTCACCGGCGCCATCCCCGCGTCGCTCAGGCCTTTGGCGAAGATTCCCGTCAAACGGTGTACGCGCTGGACGATAATCCGCAGGCGATCCGGTCCGTGATACACCGCGTATAACCCCGCCATAACGGCCAGTAGAACCTGGGCGGTGCAAATATTGCTGGTCGCTTTCTCCCGCCGGATATGTTGCTCCCGCGTTTGCAGCGCCAACCGCAAAGCCGGGCGCCCTTTACTGTCCACCGAAACGCCGACCAGTCGCCCCGGAATGGATCGTTTGTAGGAATCGCGCGTGGCCAGAAACGCCGCATGCGGGCCACCAAAGCCCAACGGCACGCCAAAGCGTTGCGCGCCGCCAACAACAATATCCGCATCCCACTCACCCGGCGGCGTCAACAACGCCAGACTCAGCAAATCGGTGGCGACAACCACAATGGCGCGCTGGTCATGGGCTTTTTCAACAATTTCAGCGTAGTCGCGTACATCGCCTTGGCTTGTCGGGTATTGTAACAAAACGCCAAAACATCCCCCATCGTCGCCCAGCGCCGCCATCGGGTCGCCAATGACAAGGTCAATCCCCAGCGGCGCCGCGCGCGTGCGCAGCACATCCAGGGTTTGCGGATGACAATCCGAAGAGGCGACAAACCGCGCACTTTTGGCTTTCCCGACGCGACGACACATTGTCATCGCCTCCGCCGCCGCCGTCGCTTCATCCAACAGGGATGCGTTGGCGATCTCCATTCCCGTCATATCGCAGATCATGGTCTGAAAGTTCAGTAGCGCTTCCAAACGGCCCTGCGAAATTTCCGGTTGATAGGGCGTATAGGCGGTATACCAGCCCGGGTTCTCCATAACGTTCCGTAAAATTACCGGCGGCGTAATCGTGTTGTAATAGCCGGCGCCGATCACCGAGCGAAACACCTTGTTGCGCGACGCCACGTCCCGTATTTCGCCCAGGACATCAGCCTCGGTACGGCTGTCCGGCAGATCGAGCGCATCCGCTGCGCGAATTGAGCCCGGGGCGGATTGGTCAATTAATTCGCTCAAGGATCCAGCGCCGACGACGTGAAGCATCTCGACGACTTCGCTATCCCGCGGCCCAATATGGCGGCCGACGAAATCATCAGTTTGTTCCAATTCTCCAAGCGATGCAGCGGCGTCAGTCATATCAGATCCTCAAACTTTCAGGTCTACAACTTTGCGACATATGAATCGTACGTATCGCGATCCATCAGCTCGTCCAGTTCGGACGAATCAGCGATTTTCATCTTGAAAAACCAGCCGTTGCTTTCCGCCGATTCATTGACCTTGGAGGGGTCGGATTCCAAGTCTTCGTTCACTTCGATGACTTCGCCGGACAACGGCGCCAGAACCTCACTTGCGGCCTTTACGGATTCAACAACCGCCGCATCATCGCCGACACCCAATTCCACGCCGAGCTCGGGCAAATCTACAAAGACGATGTCCCCCAATTGCTCCTGGGCGTAATCGGTAATACCCACCGTCGCGACGTCATCCTCAACTTCAATCCATTCGTGGTCTTCTGAATACCTAAGTTCGCTCATAATTTTCCCCTTTCTTCACAAAAAATTCACACGCCCCGGAAATAACCCGGTGGCGTAAATGGCAATTTCACAATTTCGCCCGGCAAGCTTTTGCCTCGTACGGTAAAGGATACACAGGACCCAACCGCCGCGTTTTCCCGACGGACATATCCCATCGCGACGGGCCCGCCGAGCGTGGGGCCAAACCCGCCGCTGGTGACCTCGCCGATAATTTCACCCGCTGCATCGGTAATTTCCGAATGCGCACGAACCGGCGCACGACCCTTCGGGCGGACGCCGACCCGTTTGCGCGTAACGCCTTCGGACAATTGCCGTTGAATAACGCCATCGCCGGGAAACCCGCCTTCGGCGCGTCGCCTCTTACCAACAGACCAAGACAAACCCGCCTCTACGGGCGTAGTTTCCGCGTCAATATCCTGGCCGTAGAGGCACAGCCCCGCCTCCAGACGCAGCGTGTCCCGCGCGCCAAGACCGACGGGCTCAACCGCAGTTTCAGCCAATAATATGCGCGCCAAAGTCGCCATTTCGCCAGCGGGCGCCGATATTTCAAAACCGTCTTCGCCCGTATACCCACACCGGCTGACAAGACAGCCCACACCCGCGACAGCGCATCTCATAGCCGACATGAAGGGCATGGTCACAACACGAGCGCCCGCATGACGCGCCAGCACAGCGGCGGCCTCAGGCCCCTGTAACGCAATCAGCGCCCGGTCATCAAGAACCTCCATTGACGCACCACGCGGCAATGACGCGGCAAGGAGGTCAATATCTGCTTTTTTGCAGGCGGCGTTCACGACAAGAAAGAAATGATCCTCGAACCGGGTCACCATCAAATCGTCAAGAATGCCGCCGGTCTCGTTGGTGAACTGCGTGTAGCGCATCTGTCCTTTACCCAAACCCTCGATATCACCCGGGACAAGGGTTTCCAGCCACGACGCGACCTTATCGCCGGTGATCCGAATTTGTCCCATATGAGAGACATCAAAGAGACCGGCGCGGGCGCGCGTATGAAGATGTTCTTTTATGATTCCCGCCGGGAATCGAATCGGCAGCTCATACCCGGCGAAGGGCGCAAATTTGGCGCCGACCTCATCATGAAGATCGAATAGCGGGGTTCGTTTTAGCAACTCACTCATCAGGGCCTCCAACGCAGATAACATGGACGGCGATCATCCGGTTACCCGAATGCGCCGCCCCGCTCTGTCGTCAAACCTGAGAGTATCACCGGCGAAAAATCGCGCGGCTTTCACCTTCGGTGAGATACAGGATCAAACCCGTATCTGCTTTCCAGAGTCGCTTCCCCTTGCGGTCCGTTTGCCTGAGAGATTCCGGGGCGGTTGCTCCTTCGGCGCGGGCTCGAAACCCGTCTCTCCCACAAGAGTCGATAGCAATTTTAATCTAAAGTGAAGCTAGCGTTTGTGGTGAAGATGTCAACTCGCAGCCACACCGTTAATAGTCGCGCCATCAACCTTATTTGGCGCGTCCGTATTTTCGCCGATTCTCCTTCAATTCTTCCGGGCTCAGCTCATATCCAACAAAAACCGTAAAGGAACCACCCGACACGCCCTTCGACACCGGTATCTGCAATTCGATGGATTCGGTGAATTTGGCGGTTTTAAAAGATCGAAACGGCACTTTTGTTCGAAAGAGTTGACGTTGCAGCACCGTATCATTCGCATCCAGAATTGCGACAATCAGATTAATGTCAGAAACCGCAGTTTTATTAGCGGGGCCCCGCCGAACGCTCATTTCCACCGAAAGATCGACGAGAAAGGTTTGGTCTTCATAGACGCATCCCCCGCCGACCCGGTCAATCCAGGCTTCGGTATCGACATCGGTCGGGTCTCGTCCCGGGCCAAGCTTGAACTTGACAAATTCGCCCAGTGACTTAACGACACGAACATTCGGGCACGCGATCAACGCTTCGTCATCAACCGTCGTGCAACTGGCGACAAAGACGCCCAAAAGCAATGCGCAAAAAACAACGGATACCCAGCGCCGCATGTTACGGACGATCACAGATTTTTATGCGCGCCATCGCACAGCGGCTGGTTGGCGGAACGGCGGCACCCGCAAAAATAAGTCGGCTTCGCGCGCTTGGCCTTGTACTCCACCGGCGACATACCGCTGCCTTTATGAGAGCCATCGCAGAACGGTTGCTTTTTGCTCAGTCCACAGGCGCACCACCAATACGATTCGCCTTCTTTTACGTCGACTTCATAAGGCGCTTTTTGCGTAATAACCGGTTCAGACATCTCTGCCCCTTTCATCCTGAAGGCGGATATATTACCTATGCAGGATAGAGTATCCAAAGGTTCCGCCGAAAATCGGATAGTAATGAACCATGGACTCGGCGGCAAGACGAGAGCGATGGATTCGGACGTGTCATGGAACCTGACGTAAAGAAAAAAAAATTAACGATCATGTTGGCCGCCCCGCGCGGGTTTTGCGCGGGCGTTGAGCGGGCCATTCAGATTGTCGAACAGGGCCTGAAGAAATTCGGCGCGCCGGTTTATGTGCGCCACGAAATTGTTCACAACAAATATGTTGTCGAAAGCCTGGAAGAAAAAGGCGCGATCTTTGTCGATGAACTCGACGAGGTTCCCGCCGATGCGCCCGTGGTTTTTTCAGCCCACGGCGTCCCCAAATCAGTGCCCGCGGAAGCCGAACGGCGAAACATGACCTATATCGATGCGACCTGCCCCCTTGTCAGCAAGGTGCATCGCGAGGCGGAGCGTCATTACACCGACGGCCACCAGGTCCTATTGATTGGTCACGCCGGGCATCCCGAAATCGTTGGCACCATGGGCCAATTGCCAGACGGCGCCGCCATATTGGTGGAAACCCGAGAACAGGCCGAGACCGTGGAATGCCCGGACGGGCCGCTGGCCTACATTACGCAAACCACGTTGTCGGTGGATGACACGGGCGATATCGTCGATACGCTACGACGACGGTTTCCGAATATTCTTGGACCGCGCAAAGAAGATATCTGCTACGCCACGACAAACCGGCAAATGGCAGTCAAGGCGATTGCCGATCAATGCGACGTCATGTTCGTCGTCGGCGCGCCGAATTCATCAAATTCCAAGCGATTGGTCGAAGTCGGCCTGAACGCCGGGTTGCCCAAATCCACGCTGGTGCAACGAGCAGTCGACATTGACTGGGATTTGCTGGGTAACGCCGCGACGCTGGGCCTGACAGCGGGCGCATCGGCGCCGGATATACTGGTCGAAGAAGTCATCAGCGCCTGCCGCGAACGATTTGACGTTACGGTCGAGGAAATAACCACAACGACGGAAATGGTTGAGTTCAAACTACCCCGCATTCTGACCGCATAGCGCCGCAAGATAGATTTGATATGGCAGTATACACCGAAGTTGGCGACGAAGACCTTATCGCCTTTATCGCTCAATATGACATTGGCGAGGCCGTGTCCTGCAAAGGGATCGCAGAGGGCGTCGAGAATACCAATTACCTGCTCCAGACAAGCGAAGGTCAGTATATCCTGACGCTCTATGAGAAGCGCGTTAACGCGGCGGAGCTGCCCTTTTTCCTGGGATTGATGGAGCATTTATCCGCCCATGACGTGGCCTGCCCCGTGCCCGTGCATGGCCGCGACGGCGGCGCCCTGCGAGAGCTCTGTGGGCGCCCTGCAGCGCTGGTTACCTTTCTTGACGGCATGTGGCCCCGCCGCATTAAGCCCGTGCACTGCAGCGAACTTGGCGCCGCGCTGGCGCGATTGCATGTAGCGGGCGAACAATACGCTGCAACGCGCCCCAACGCCCTATCCGTCGAATCATGGCGCCCGTTATTTGAGAGCTGCACCGATCGGGCGGACAGCGTGTCCGCCGGCCTTGGCGATTATCTGAAGCGAGAAATCGATCACCTGGAAGCGAACTGGCCTACGGACCTTCCATCAGGCGTCTGCCATGCGGATTTATTCCCGGACAATGTCTTCTTTATTGGCGAATCGCTGTCCGGTCTCATTGACTTCTATTTCGCCTGCAACGATTTCTACGCCTATGATTTGGCGATTTGCCTGAACGCCTGGTGCTTTGAGCGCGACAATAGTTTCAACATCACCAAGGCGCGCCTGATGGTGTCTCAATATCGAACGATTCGCGATTTTTCGGATGCGGAAATCCAGGCGCTCCCGTTGCTGGCGCGCGGCAGCGCGACGCGGTTTCTCCTGACCCGGCTCTATGACTGGTTAAACCAATCCGAAGGCGCGCTGGTGAAACCGAAAGACCCGCTCGATTATCTGGCGAAACTCAGCTTCCACCAAACAGTTACGGGCCCAAGCGCCTATGGTCTGGATTAATGTCTGCTGACGACGACAACACTGTCCAGATGTTCACAGACGGCGCGTGCAGCGGCAACCCGGGGCCCGGCGGATGGGGCGTGGTTTTAAGATTCAATGGCGCCGAGCGGGAAATGAATGGCGGCGAAGTTGAAACGACGAACAACCGGATGGAGCTTATGGCCGCTATTCAGGGCCTGGAAGCGCTGAAGCGCGCCGTGCGCGTCGATGTTTATACCGACAGCACCTATGTCAAAGACGGCATCACCAAATGGATCAAGGGCTGGAAAGCGCGGGGCTGGAAAACAGCGGCGAAAAAACCCGTAAAGAATGTCGATCTATGGCAACGGCTTGAGTTGGCGATCGCTGACCATGAAACCCATTGGCATTGGGTCAAAGGCCATGCCGGGCACCCGGAAAACGAGCGCGCCGACGCGTTGGCCCGCACGGGGATCGTGCGCGGTTAACCCCCGCGCACGAACGCACCGTTACAGCGATTTAAGTATTTCTTCCGCACTCGATACAGACAGCCCGCCGCCGTCTTCATTGTTCAGGGTTTTGACAACGCCGTTTTCGACGATCATGGCGTATCGCTTCGAACGAACCCCCAGCCCCTTTCCACTCAGGTCAAATTCCAGGCCCAACGCCTTGGTCAAATCGCCACTGCCATCAGCAAGCATCCGAACTTTGCCTTTGGCGCCTTGTTCCCGACCCCAGGCGCCCATGACGAACACATCATTGACGGAAAGACAGACGATTTCATCAACGCCCTTGGCCATAATTTCTTCAGCGTTATTGAGGTATCCGGGCAGATGCTGCGCCGAACAAGTTGGCGTGAATGCGCCCGGCACCGCGAACACCACGACCTTCTTTCCGGCGAAAAGGTCATCGGTGGAAACAGCTGCAGGGCCTTCTTCGCCCATTTCAAACAGGGTCGTAGACGGCGCTTTATCACCAATCTGAATTGTCATAAAATTCTCCGTTGTTCGGCTCGTTTCATGGAAAGAAAATCGGCCCGCACGAGACAGGCCAGTATTTCAAATACATAGCGTAGAGCGTCGCCAAGTAAAGTTAGATTGTCGAACTATTTCTGTTTTCGCGCAAACGCCGAACGTCCGACGTCCGCCGCAACATCCATGACGACGCCCGCCGAGAGAAGCTCCGGCAACGCGCGGCCTTTTGGCGCGTTGGGTCCGTAAATTGCGTTAAAGGGAATGCCGTAGCGACCAGAACTTTCCAGATACGCCGCAATTCCGGCGTTTGGCGAGGTCCAGTCCGCGCGCATCGCAACGACATTATCCTGGGTCAGGAACGTCGCAACCGGATCGGCGTCGAGAACGATTTTCTTGTTCACTTTACAGGTGATGCACCAGTCAGCGGTCACATCGACAAACACCAGCTTTCCCGCCTGAACATGGCGGTCAATCGCCGCAACATCGAACGGCGTCCAGGGCCCGTCAATCACGCCATTTCCGTTGGCGGCGAATTGCGCCGGGTTTCTGTCGCCAAGCGCGGGAATTGCAATGGCGGTCGCGATCAAAATTGCGCTCACAGCGCCCGCATGGCGCCCCAGACGCGAGCCCGGCAAGCGCCGCAAGACCAGAACCACACCGATCAGCGCCAAGAGCGCCGCCACGCTCAACGCATCATCCACGCCAATTTGGGCAAAGAGGACGCTTAACAACCACAAGGCGGTCACGCCCAGGGCCAGAGCCAGCACCCGACGCAAGCTGTTCATCCAGTTTCCCGGTCGAGGCAACCGCGCCACCGCGCCCGGAAACAGCCCGACGATGATATAGGGGAGCGCCAGACCGAGCCCCAGCGCGCCAAAAATAAGAAAAATCTCTCCTGCGCCCCGGCTCAATGCGAATCCAACTGCAGAGCCGACAAAGGGCGCAGAACACGGCGTCGCCAGTAATGTCGCGAAAGCACCGGTCATAAAATGGCCGCCGACTGAATTGCCTTGACCACGCGCGGCGGCGAAACCAGAAATCGACTGGGGCAACTGAACTTCGAACAGTCCCCAGAGATTATAGGCGAACAATGTCACGACAACCGCCATGATCGTCAGAAAGACCGGCTGCTGAAACTGGATACCCCACCCAACGGACATCCCCGCCGATTTCAACGCGACAAGCACGCCGCCAATCGCCAGTAGCGATGTGATAACGCCCGCCGCAGAAGCGAAAAAACTGACGCGGATATGCGCCTTATCGCCGCCGCCATGATTGGCGATTGAGAGTAGCTTGATCGACAAGACGGGCAGCACGCAGGGCATCAAATTCAGGATCAACCCACCAAGAACCGCCAGCGCCACAATCCGCCAAATGGACGCCCAGCCAGCCGACGCTGACGACGATGACGATGACGATGATGCCGACGCCGGGGCTTGAAATTCACCAAAAATAGCGGGCGCGCCGGTTTCCAACGCGCGCCCCTCGTCAACGAGGGTCAGCGTTAATTCCGTATTCTTAAAATCCGCCGCCGTCGCCCCAAGCGCAGCGACTTCGATATAAGCGCGACGCCCCTGATCGGCGAAGGTTACTTTCGGACGACCAAAAACGGCGTTCTCCGCGCCCTCGACAAATAAATCCGGCGCCATAAACCGGGACAGACTTTTGGCTTCCGCCGACAAGACCACCGCTTTATCCCGCAGGGACAAGACGGCCTGTTCAATACTCAACCCGTTTCCATCGTTGGGAATTAACTTTGCGAATTTTGCGATGAGCGCAGATTCTCGCCCCGCAGTCGCAGGGCCTTCCGGCAGATCGAGCGCCAGCGACACATCATAGGGAACACAAATATCGTTGCAGGTCAGGTATCGAAGCGCCGCACGAATTTGCACCGGCTTGCCGGGCTCGGCGACAACGGCCGAAATCGGAAAAACGACTTCGTCCTTATATCCAAAAGTCTCGAGACCAAAAATGGTGAAACGGCTGGGCGCGGGCCAGGACATCGTCGCATCCCGAAAATTTTTAGCGTCCGACCAATCCGCGCTGGGCGGCAGGCCGGATTCCCCCGGCGACCGCCAGTAAATTTTCCAACCCTTCTTCATCTTGAACTGCAGGCCAAGTTGGATTTTGGCCGCATCCCCAACCCCGTCAATAGCGGAGACGAGTCGGGTATTCACATGATCATTAACGTCCCAATCCCCCGCCACCGCGAAAGCGAGACGCGGCGACAGCGCCAAGACGAGGGTCAACAGAAGAAGTCTGAAAATCGCTTGCATACGTTCTGAGCCGTCCAACACCAAAATTACGCCGTCATCGCTATCTCGATATATACGGTTTTACGTCCGATTTCACCCGTCACGTTATCGTGCCCGTCGCGTGAGACGCTTTATCGCAGTCGATATCACAGTCAACTTTCCATTTAGGGCAAATATACGCGGGGCAAATACATTCCAGCCGCGCGCTAAAATATGAGATAATACGGCATCAGGTTAAAAAACCGCCTCCCTCAATACGAAAATATATTTGAAAATGACCAGCGACGATCACACGACAAAGACAGGCTATTTGACGGGCCAATTGCTCATCGCCATGCCGTCCATGACGGATGCCCGGTTCGAACGAACCGTCCTTTACATGTGTATCCATAATGTTGACGGCGCAATGGGGCTGGTGATCAACCGCCGACTCGACGACATCGCCTTTCCGGAGTTGCTCGGCCAACTGGATATCGAACGGGACGGGCCCGTAGATGACATTCCTGTGCAGTATGGCGGACCGGTCGAATCCAGTCGGGGGTTTGTTCTCCATACACCGGAATATGAGAAAAATGGAACGATCTTCGTGGATAACAGCGTCGCGCTCACCGCGACGGTGGAAATCCTTACGGACCTGGCCGGGCGCCAGGGCCCCGTTAAATCGCTTCTGGCGCTTGGGTATGCAGGCTGGGGCGCGGGCCAACTTGATGGTGAAATTCAGCAAAATGCGTGGATGCACGCACCATCGGACGCGTCTATTTTGTTCGATGCGCCGCTCGATGAGAAATGGGACCGGGCCATGGCGAAAATCGGAGTCGACGTATCCTTGCTATCCGGCGACCACGGGCACGCCTGAGGGAACCACGCCTGCCCTAACGATACGTCAAATATGCACAAACAATCCGCTGGTTCCTCACGAACGGTATAAAGGCGCCGATAGTCTTGGATCGTCGCGTAAAATGCCAAAAGTCACATGGTCGCGCCATTCGCCGTTTATCCGTAAATACCGGCGCGCCAGACCCTCCTGGGTGAAACCCGCCTTTGTCAGAACATCCCGACTGGCTTCATTCGATGGCAGACACGCGGCCTCCACCCGATGCAAACGCAAGGTGTCGAACGCAAAGGACATCATTAGCTGCACCGCTTCGCTCATATATCCGTTGCGCGCATGCGGTTTGCCAATCCAGTATCCGATGCTTCCCGATTGCGATACGCCGCGGCGAACATTCGACAAGGTTATCCCACCCAACAAGGTTTCATCGGTTTTGTCGAAAATGAAAAATGCGTAGATCGCCGCGTCGCGCCACTCCGCATGAAACCGTTTCAAACGCCGGTGAAAGGCGGCGGGCGTAGAGGCGTCGGACGGCCAGGTCGGCTCCCAGGGCACCAGAAAATCACGGCTGACCCGACGGATTTCCACCCACTGCCCCTCGTCAGCCCGTTGGGGCGGCCGCAGCATTACTCTGGAGCCGATAACCCGATGCGTGGGCACACGCCCAGTAATAAACCCAAGAACTTCGGCCATACGTCGGTCGCCCACTCCATTCGGTCCAGATTATCCGGCCCTTACCACCGGGATATTATACCGGCCCCGCAATCACGGCACGAGTCTTGCACATAAATCATCATACGAAATCAAGTTTTCTATGGGACCAATCGTCGTCAGGGTCGGGCGGCCAGAGAAAATACGTTGCGCGACTTTCCGCACCGCCTCAACGTCAACGGCGTCAATACGGCGAACCTGCTCCTCCAGAGAAACGTGGCGACCAAATATCAGCAATTGCTGCGCAATTTGCTCGCACCGGGTCGATGTCGATTCCAGCGCCATCAGGGTCGCAGATTTTAGCTGGGTACGCGCCCGTTTGACCTCTAATTCGTCCAATGTGTCGGGCAGGCGTTGGATTTCCGCGCACAATGCGGGCGTTAATTCCGCCAATTCAGCCTCTCCCGTACCGGCGTAAATCGAAAACAGCCCGCTATCCATATAATACGACGAGAATGCGTAAATCGAATACGCCAATCCGCGCTGCTCCCGGATTTCCTGAAACAGCCGCGACGACATGCCGCCGCCAAAGAGGGAGGCGAACACCGCTGCGGCGTAAAAGTCCTCATCGTGATAACTGAACGTCGGGAACCCCAGCACAAGATGCGCCTGCTCCAGGTCGCGGCTTTCCCGATAATCACCGCCAACATAGGCGGCCGGCGGTGACGAGGCGTCCGACTCCGGTGAGAATCCACCAAATAAATCTTCAGTCATTTGGACAATGGAATCATGATCGATCTTGCCCACCGCCGACACAACCATGCGAGAGCCGCCGTAAACGCGGTTCATATGCGCCATGATGGTCTCGCGAGACATCGCCTCGACAATTTCCGGCGTGCCCAGAACCGGACGGCCCAGCGGCTGATCCGGAAACGCGGTTTGCTGGAAATAGTCAAAAATGATGTCGTCCGGCGTGTCGCAGGCTTGCCCGATCTCCTGCAACACAACAGCGCGTTCACGCGCCAGTTCCTCTGGATCAAAGACTGAGTTCTGCAAAATGTCCGATAGAATATCGAACGCCAGCGGCGTATCGTCCTTCAAGACCTTGGCGTAGTACGCGGTCTGTTCGCGGCTGGTATAGGCGTTGATATGCCCGCCGACATCTTCGATTTCGCGCGCAATATCCTGTGCGGATCGGCGCCGCGTACCCTTGAACGCCATATGCTCCAAAAGATGCGCGACCCCGTTGATTTCCGCAGGTTCATGTCGAGCGCCGGATCCAATCCAGACGCCCACTGACGCCGTTTCGACCGAGTTCATAACATCGGTAATCACCCGAACGCCATTCGCGAGAGTGGCGGTGCGTACGTCGCTCATACAGAATCTCCTGTTGTCACATGGCCGCGCACAAACGCCTGAACCTGCGCCAGATCATTCGCCAGCACCGTGAAGTGTTCCGCCCGGTCGTACAAATCCGCCAGACGGTTTGGCAATGGAGCGAACGCGCCGCAGGCCTCTTCCACAGCCGCCGGGAATTTCGCCGGATGCGCCGCCCCCAGTGCGATTGTTGGCAACGCGGTATCACGGCGCGCATCACGCGCCGCCGCGACGCCAATGGCGGAATGCGGATCGATAATTTCACCAGTCTCCTTGTAGACGCGGTCAATTTCCTGGCGCGTCCGCGCATCGTCAATTGTGCGTGCGTCGAATAACGCGCTGACCTGTTTCCAGCGATTATCGCCAACCGCCAGTCGTCCTTCGGCGCGAAATTTCGTCATGGCGTCGCTCAACACCGCCCCGTCCCGGTCGTACAGATCGAACAGCAGGCGTTCAAAATTACTGGAAATCTGAATATCCATGCTGGGCGAAATCGTCGGATGAACCGCCGCCGTCTCCAATACGCCGCTGTCGAAAAAGCGCGTCAGAATATTGTTCACGTTGGTGCCGATAATCAATTGATCGACCGGCAACCCCATCTGACGCGCCGCATAGGCCGCAAACACATTGCCAAAATTTCCGCTCGGGACGGCGAATCGAACGGGTACGTCCGGCGCGCCTAATGACAGGGCCGCATGAAAATAGTAAACGATCTGGGACATGATCCGGGCCCAGTTGATGGAGTTCACCGCCGACAAATCCATCTCATCGCGAAACGGCGTGTCGTTGAACATGGCTTTCACCAAATCCTGGCAATCGTCAAAGGTGCCGTCGATCGCTAAAGTATGGACGTTGGCCGCCTTTACCGTCGTCATCTGCCGACGCTGCACTTCTGAGACGCGCCCATTGGGGTAGAGCATAAAAATATCGATAGCGTCGCGATCACGGCAGGCTTCAATCGCCGCAGATCCCGTGTCGCCAGAGGTCGCGCCGACAATCGTCACGCGCCGCCCTTTGCGTTCCAGGACATGGTCGAAGGCACGGCCCAGGAATTGTAGCGGATAGTCCTTGAAGGCGAGCGTCGGCCCATCGAAAAGCTCCATAAACCACAAAGAACTGTCGATCTGCTTCAACGGCGCCACGGCGACGTGCCCAAAATTCTTGTAACTATCCGTCACCAGATCGCTCAGCTCGGCCTCGCTCATCGCGCCATCGACATAGGGCGTCATGATGCGAACGGCTAATTCCTGATACGACAGGGCGCGCATGGCGCGGATTTCTTCATGAGAAAACTGCGGCCAGGATTCCGGCAAATATAAACCGCCGTCCCGGGCTAACCCCGTAAGAAGCGCTCCTTCAAAATCCAGAACCGGCGCCGCGCCTCGTGTGCTGATATATCGCAATTTCTATTATTCCCACGCCTGATGAATGTATGGGGCCCTTTTGCCGTGTTTAGACGCCCCAAATTTGGCCCACACCCTATCGTTCCCGCCAACCTCAAGCAAGCATCGGACGCCTTGGCGGCATGGTCCCGCATCGCCGTGACGCGCTGCACCTAATTTGAGATGCGCGCCCCGTGAATAGCTCATAAGCGCGTGTTGGCGGGCGCTAACGATCCAGATAGCGCGTATGCAAATGCCGCTTGAACGCCGCATCATCCAGGGGGCGGCCTGTCGCGGCGTTAATAATGGCATTCGTTGACATCGAAGACGCCTGCGCATGCACATTTTTACGAAGCCATGTCATGAGCGGCGCGAAATCACCACGCGCCAGCCCCGGTATCAAATCAGATTCCTGTGTGGCCGCTGTCTCAAAAAACTGCGCCGCCGCCATCGCGCCTAACGTATAGGTGGGGAAGTACCCCCAAGCGCCGTCGTACCAATGAATATCCTGTAAACAGCCACGCCGGTCATCCGGTGGCGTTACGTTCAACAACGCCTGCATGCCATCGTTCCAGGCGCCCGGCAATTCGGACAGAATTAAATCACCCGCCAACAATGCGCGCTCCAGCCGGTATCGTAAAATAACATGGGCGGGGTAAGTCACTTCATCCGCGTCCACGCGAATAAAACCCCGTTCCACATGGATTGCGCGGCGATATAGATTATCCGCGCCCCAGGCGTCGCCAGCGCCGTCGAAGGCGTCTTGATGCACCGGCGCCGCCCAATCATGAAAGGCGCGTGAGCGGCACGCCTGCATTTCCACGATCAACGATTGGCTTTCATGGAGAACCATCCCCCGGGCGTCGCCGACCGGTTGGTGGCGCCACGCCGCCGGGCGCCCGCGTTCATACATCGCGTGTCCAGTTTCATGCAGCACGCCCATCAAGGCGAAAGTGTAGTCATCCGCTTCAAACCGGGTGGTAATCCGGCTGTCTTCCGGGACTCCTGTAGAAAAGGGATGCAGACTTTCATCCAGGCGACCTTCGTTAAAGTCAAAACCAACTGTTTCCGCCATCCGGCGACATAGCGCCTTTTGTTTTTCTAACGGGAAAGGGCCGTCTGGGGCGGTTGTGGCGGACGTCGCGTTTTGTCGGGTTAAAACATCGTCCAGAAATCCCGGCAGGAATGCCGCGTAATTATCAAAGATAACGTCGATATTTTCCGACCGCCCGCCTGGCTCATAGGAATCCAGCAACGCGTCATATTCGCTGCAACCCAAAACGTCGGATTTCGCTTCGGCGATTTGTTTTGTCAGGCCAAGAACATCCGCCAGCGCCGGGCGGACACTTTCAAAGTCACTGTTCGCCCGTGCGTCCCGCCAGATCGTTTCACAATGCGATCCCGCGCGCGACATCGCCGCCACTAAATCTGCAGGCACCGCCGTCGCGTGGACCCATCGGCGGCGCATTTCCAAAATATTCGCCGCCCGCCATCGAACCTTATCCGGCGCGTTTTCGCGGGACCCGCTCGATACTTCCGCCGCCGCTTCATCCAGCAAGGCGCCGAGGCGCGTCTCGGTCATCATTTCGTGACGCAGGACTCTTAACGTCGCGATTTGTTCGGCGCGCGCCGCTGCGCCGCCAGGCGGCATCATGACCGATTGATCCCAGTGCAGCGCGCTGATCGCGCCGCTCAACTGCGACAGGCGCCGCCAATGGGTTTCTATCTGGCGATAGGCGCTGTTTGTCGCGGCGTCAGTGGTCGGGGCGGAGGTGGACGCGGCGTCGGTCGTCATTAGTCTGATTGCGGCTGTTGCCGATGGTAGACGACGTAAATAACGATCAGCGCAAAAAACAGGCTCAACCAGGTAATTGCGTATTCAATGTGATTGTTGCGAATGTCCAGGCGCCATTGGCTCCCCACGGGAAACACGCCCGCTGCGGGATCTTTAGCCGCCAGAACATAATATTCCGGCAATGAGTCCACGCCCGTCGCAGCGGCCATTTCCGCCGCATCCCAAAAGAACCAGGTGTTTTTCGCAGGCTCATTATCGAGGGTAAAAGAGCTGCGCCCTTTCATCAGGCGAAAAATACCCTCAACGGTTACGTCGCCTTTCAGCTGACCTTCTAACCGCGTCTCGGGATCGCGTTTATCAAACGGCGCCCAACCACGGTCGATCATGATAATATCGCCCTCGGAACGGCGGAGCGGCGTCAGCACATGCAATCCAGGATTTCCGTTTAAAGACCGGTTCAACAAATAGAGTTCTTTATCGTGCAGGAACTGACCTTTGATCCGGACTTTTTGAAATTCCAGATCCTGAAGTTTTTGCTCCAGTCCGGCGCCAGGTACAATCACATCCGGCGTTAACATCACCGGCGCTGCTTGAGAGCGTATCTGGAGTTTCTCCAGCAGATCGGCCTTCCAGTAATGGCGCTGCACTTGCCAGACGCCCAGATACAAAAGGACGACCAACATGGGCGCCACGCATAAAGTGGGAATTAGTTTTGGTCGAAACGCCAATATTTATTTCTCCGCCGCGGGACAACAAACCGGACCTATTCGATGACATCGCCGCCCGTGTCGCCAGCCCTGTGTTTATATTGTAACGCCACCATAAGCGCCTTTAGCGGGCGCAGTAACCACAAACACCCCCCAAGGATAACGGGGAGCCACAGGATCATATGGACCCATATCGGCGGCACAAATCGGACTTCCGTCCATAACGCCATCGCCGTCACAATAGGACCGATTATAAATATAACGAAGACTGCCGGCCCGTCGCCACTATCAACCGCGTCCAGATCGAGATCGCAATGGCCGCATCGTTTTGTTACCGTCAGGTAACCCTCGAAAAGGCGTCCGACGCCGCATCGGGGGCACCGGCTTCGTATCCCGGCGCTAAAAACCGAAAGCGGCGGGTACGATACGGGTGTCTTCAGGTCGCTCAGCCGCCCCACCAATAGACGCAAATGAACAGGAACAGCCAGACAACATCAACGAAGTGCCAATACCAGGCCGCCGCTTCAAACCCAAAATGGTGTTCGGGTTTAAAATGTCCCGCCTTTGCGCGAAAGAAACAAACCGCGAGGAACGTTGTCCCGACGATCACATGGAATCCGTGGAACCCCGTCGCCATGAAGAAGGTCGACCCGTAAATTCCGCCGGAGAACGTGAACGCGGCATGGCCGTACTCATACGCCTGCAAGCTCGTAAACAACACGCCAAGGATTACGGTGACAGCCAGCCCTTGAAGCAAGCCTTTGCGATTTCCCTCGCGCAATGCATGGTGCGCCCATGTCACCGTCACGCCGGACAACAGCAAAATAACCGTATTCATTAACGGGAGGCCAAAGGCGTCAAAGGTTTCGATACCTTCCGGGGGCCACATACCACCTGGCACCTCGTAAGGCATTTCCTTCGGATAAAGACTGGCTTCGAAAAACGCCCAGAAGAACGCCGCAAAGAACATGACTTCCGAACAGATGAACAGCGCCATGCCATAGCGCAGACCAAGCTGCACGACAGGCTTATGGTAACCTTCAAACTCCCCTTCCCTGATGACTTGACGCCACCAACCAAAGAAAACGTAGAAGAGGAGTAGGAGACCCGGCGCCGTCGTCCAGACGCCAAACGCCGTCAGCGTCGGTTCCAGACCTTCGCCCAGCATGTCCGGGTGCAAGAATAGCACCATGCCGAATGCCAACATCCCCGCCGCGATAGTGCCAACAATTGGCCACGGACTTGGGTCTACCAGATGATAATCATGTGCTTGTTCGGCGCTCATTATTTGCCTCGCTTGTTCGTTTCCCCGCTTTGCGCGGTCAGTTAATCCTACGCGCAGCCCCGACCGACCGATCGATGGCGACTTTACTCGGCGTTTCCGCCGTCCCCAATTTCTTCGTCTCGTCATCATTCGATGGCGCAGTGAAGAAGGTATAAGATAGTGTAATCGTTTTAACTTCGCTCAAGTTCGGATCGTTGTTTATGTCCGGATCAACAAAAAAGGCGACCGGCATATCAACCATTTCGTTTGGTTTTAACGTTTGTTCTGTAAAACAGAAACAGTCGATCTTGTTAAAATACAACCCAGCTTTTTGGGGCGTAACATTGAAGGTCGCAACGCCCGTGATCGCGACATCAGCGTTGTTTTTCGCACGGTAAAACGCCACGGCGTTCTCGCCGACCTTCAGATGGACTTCGCGTTGAACCGGTTGAAAGGTCCACGGCAGATTCTGATTTGTCGTCGCATCAAATCGGATTCGGATACTGCGATCCGTCACCACCGCGCTTTTGTCAGCGGCGACTTGCGTGGTGCCGCCATAGCCGGTCACAGTGCAAAACAATTGATATAACGGCACGGATGCAAACGATAACCCGATCATGCCACAGACGAGGCCGACGCAAGCGAACAGCGTTCTTCGCGCGCCGCGTCTGGATTGATCCTGGGTCGAGATATCGTTCATCATTACAGACCAACGCCGCCGATTCGAACAATCGCGACGATGTAAAACAAAACCACCAAGCCGCTCAGAATCGCCAGCATGGCGAGGTTCTTGGAGCGCTGACGGCGATGCACCTCACTCACGTATCGACCCTTGTCTTCTTTTTCCGCCATGACGTCAGTCATTTCCTTTAAATCCTCACCGCGTGTTACGCGCCCATCAGCGTCGTATCGATCAGCAACAAGGTAAACAACACGAACAAATACAAAATAGAAAACCGGAACATACGTTTTGGCGCCCGATCCGATTTATCAAGCCACACTGCGATCGCAAACCCCAAAAACGCCACACTGAAAACCACCGCCGGCACGCCATAAAACCACGTCGCCGCGCCAACCCAGACAGGCGCCGCCGCCAACGGGATTAACAATATCGTATAGAGGAGTATTTGCTTTTTGGTCTCAACCGGCCCTGCGACAACCGGCAACATCGGCACGCCTGCGCGTTCATAATCACCACTGCGATAGAGCGCCAGGGCCCAGAAATGCGGCGGCGTCCAGAAAAAGATAAGCGAGAATAACGCCAAGCCGCCAAGGCCAACGTCACCCGTCACAGCCGCCCACCCGATTAATGGGGGAAATGCGCCTGCGGCGCCGCCGATGACGATATTTTGCGGCGTACGGCGTTTCAGCCACATTGTGTAGATAAACACATAAAACAAAATCGCCGACGCCAGCAGCCCGGCCGCCACATAATTTACGGCGAGCGCCATCACCATGACCGAGCCAACCGCAAGAACGACGCCAAAGACCAAGGCGTCTTCCGGCGCGACGACCCCCATTGGTATCGGGCGTTTCGCGGTGCGCGTCATGACCGCATCGATATCTCTGTCGTACCACATATTGATCGCGCCGGCCGCGCCAGAACCAATCGCAATGCACAATACCGCCACGGCCGCCAACACCGGATGCAACTGCCCCGGCGCCGCCATCAAACCGACAAAGCCCGTGAACACCACAAGCGACATTACACGCGGCTTCAATAACGTCAGGAAATCGGCTGGCCCGGCTGTAAACAGCCCTGGCTGGCCGACCTCCGGCAAGCGGTAAGCGGTATCAGTCACCCGCGTTGCTCCTTATCGCTCGAACCACACCCATCCCTATTTGATGCGTGGCAGTACGTCGAAACTATGGAACGGCGGCGGCGACGACACTGTCCATTCCAGCGTCGTGGCACCTTCGCCCCAATAATTAGCCTCAACCTTGCGGCCCGCTTTCAGTGAGTACAGTACGATCACGACAAAAAACAGCGTCGATCCAAAGGACAAGAACGCTCCCCAGGAGGACACCATATTCCACCCCGCCAAAGCGTCGGCGTAATCGATATACCGACGCGGCATCCCCGCCAAGCCCAGGAAATGCTGTGGGAAGAACGTGATGTTGACGCCGATAAAGGTTGTCCAGAAATGCAGTTTGCCCGCCCAGTCCGGAATTTGACGGCCCGTCATTTTACCGAACCAGTAGTAAATCCCGGCGAAGATGCCAAACACGGCGCCAAGCGACAGCACGTAATGGAAATGCGCCACAACGTAGTAGGTGTCATGCAGCGCCAGATCCATACCCGCATTAGATAGGACAACACCGGTCACGCCGCCGACCGTAAATAAGAAAATCAGACCGATCGACCACAACATGGGAACCTCGAAACGGATCGAGCCGCCCCACATCGTTGCGATCCAACTGAATATCTTAACGCCCGTTGGCACCGCGATGACCATCGTCGCCGCAACAAAATACGCCCGTGTATCAACGTCGAGGCCCACGGTGTACATGTGGTGCGCCCAAACGAAGAAACCGACGAAGCCAATCGCCACCATCGCATACGCCATTCCCAGATAACCGAAAATCGGCTTACGGGAGAACGTGGAGATAATGTGGCTGAGAATACCAAACGCCGGCAAAATCATGATGTAAACTTCAGGATGCCCGAAGAACCAGAACAGATGCTGGAACAAAATCGGGTCGCCGCCGCCTTCGGCTTTGAAGAACGATGTGCCGAAGTTTCGATCCGTCAGCAGCATCGTGATGGCGCCGCCCAGAACCGGCAAAGACAACAACAACAAAAACGCCGTCACCAGCATCGACCACGCAAACAGCGGCATCTTATGCAAGGTCATACCCGGCGCACGCATGTTGAAGATTGTCGTGATGAAGTTAATCGCGCCGAGGATTGACGAAGCGCCCGCCAGATGGAGCGAGAATATCGCCATATCCACCGCCGCGTCCGGATGAAACGAAACATTCGATAGAGGTGGATACATTGTCCAGCCGGTGCCGGCGCCACCGCCAACCACAGCCGACAACACCAAGAGCAGGATCGCCGGCACTAACAGCCAGAAGCTGATATTATTCATACGCGGGAACGCCATATCCGGCGCCCCGATCATCAACGGCACAAACCAGTTGCCAAACCCGCCAATCAACGCTGGCATAACCACGAAAAACACCATGATCAAACCATGCGCGGTGATGAGCACATTCCATTTGTGGCCATCCGGCGCGCCGTCCGCATCGGTCAAGAATTGCACGCCGGGATCCATAAGCTCCATGCGCATATAGACCGACATCGCGCCGCCAATCAGACCGGCGATAACGGCGAAGATAAGGTACATCGTGCCGATGTCCTTATGGTTTGTTGAATAAACGTAACGTCTCCACCCCGTGGGGTCAGCGTGCCCTGTAGCCATAATCGAACTCTTCCTTCCGCGCGCTTACTTATTGATCCGCGATTGAGCAAGCCGAATACCGGCCGGGGTCGCGTCCTTAATAATACTTTTCGTCTTGGCGAGTTTCGGCGCCGCGACCTCGTCAACCCTTGCGAATTCCTTCTGAGCCTTTGCGACCCATTTCTTGAAATCCTCTTCCGATACGGCTTCAACCGTAATCGGCATATAGGCGTGATTCACGCCGCAAAGTTCGGAGCAA
>JBLHZD010000005.1:0-39106 GCA_047631095.1 Alphaproteobacteria bacterium | reverse complement strand
GGTAGGAATCACCAGTTTTCAACAATCGAGTTAACAACAATGCGCCTTCGCCATCGCGAATTTCCACCCAACTATCAACAAGGGCGACGATTGTTATTCGAGAATTTGCATTGTTGACGCCAAACTGCCGGGGTCCAGACTGCGTCTCCGCAGGGGGCGATGGCGGCAAAACGGATTGTGCCCCCGTTGCGGCCGACGTTCCCACGGATTCAGGTATGTCGATCGTGTCCAAAGTATTGGCGACGCTCGCCGACGCCGTCGAAAATTCGGAACGCTGCGAAGCCGACGCAGGAATGTTCAGGTCATCACCATTAATCACAGGGCCATTAATCACGGGGCCATGAGAGACTGGCGCCGGAACTTCAACCGGGGGAATTACGACAATCTTTGGCGCCGCTTCGTCCGGTACAATTTTCAACACGGCGGACGTCGTTTCATTTTCTGGCAAAACCGGTGCGCCGGTCGAAGGCGCCGGCATGACCTTGATTGGCGCGACCTTGATTGGCGCGACCTCCCCGATCTCGTTAAGCGGTGCAGTAGAGGTCGCCAAAGTATCGGGAACGGTGGGGACGACTGTCTTCGCTTCAATTTTTGGCGTCTCAATTTCCGGTTCAGACAATTCGCTGCGCGTCACCGGACGGACCGTGACCGAGCTACCTGTCACCGATGCAGAATTTTCGCCAACCGGCGTCGGGCTCGTTTGAAGCCGCGCCGCCGAAGCTGCGTCCGTCGAAGTCGTATCCATAGGCGGAACGCTCGACTCAGGGTTTGCGGTTTTCACCGTTTCCGATGCGGGTGTTGTACTGTCCGAACCCACTAGTTTTTGCATCGCGGCGGGTAACGCGGGCACAATTTCCGCTAGCGACCGGTCTTGCGCCGACAAATAGATCCATGCGCCATAAACAACCGCGACCCCAACGACCGCGATTAAAACCAGCGCGCCGCCCGGCGTCCGGCCTTCCGGCATCGGAGATGGAAAAACGAGGCGAGACTGTTCGTCAGGTTCCGCAGTTTCATCCTTGAACCGCTCTACGATTGTTCCCGTATCCAGCCCCAGATATTCAGCATAGGCGCGGACAAACCCGACAGCGTAAGCATGCCCGGGCAAATCTTCGATACGCCCTTCTTCTATCGCATTCAGGTGTTGGCGGCGAATTTTCAGGTAATCGGCGACTTCTTCAATTTGAAGATCAAACCGCTCTCGAGACAGCCTCAATTGTTCGCCCACGCTTAATGGTGTCGAAGGCCCGCGCTCCAATGTCACAACATCGGCGGCGGCCTGTCGGGTCTCTCGTTGTCTGTTTAAATTTGACATCCTGTTCGCTCCACGCTCCCAGTGCGTACGACCTTAAATCTACAATAAAGGCGCCGACAGCGTGTTTTCTTTAAAACAAAAAATTGTCTTTTACTTACTCGTTCACAATCTTCTCTCGCCCAAAATTTAGAAAATGAGCCAGTCTAGCGGACGCAACAATAAGCTGATGTAGAATTCCAACTCAACCAAACCACGGTAACGTATTCCGTTTCGGTCAATTCTGCAATAAATATTAAAATAACAACTTATGAATATTTAAATCAATATCAACATAACTACAAATCTACACGCTGGTTTCTTGTCCGATACTGTTGTCGCGTTCCGAAAATTGCATCAATCCGCGTCTAACCCATACGCCGTATGAAGCGCCCGGAGCGCGAGTTCCGCGTATTCCGCCGAAATCAAAATACTAATCTTTATTTCCGAAGTCGAGATGACCTGAATATTGATACTTTTCTCCGCGAGAGCGCCGAACATTTGTTTTGCGACGCCTGTGTGAGAGCGCATGCCCACTCCGATAACGGAAATTTTGACGACATTGTCATCCAGGTCGATGGATTTAAAACGGATCGTTTCGCCAATCTCATCAAGTAGCGCCGCCGCCCGGTCAAAATCCGACTGGGGCACCGTGAAAGTCATATCCGTGCGGCCACTTTCCGCCGAGATATTCTGGACGATCATATCAACATTGATGCCGGCATCCGCCAAAGGTCCGAAGATCCCCACGGCCACGCCGGGCTGATCTTCAACGCCGACAAGGGTAATTTTCGCCTCATCCTTTGAATAGGCGATCCCGCTTACGACCTGCTGTTCCACAATTTCATCCTCGTCCACAACGAGTGTCCCGGGTACGTCCTCAAAAGTGGATCGCACTTGAAGCCGGACACCCTGGTTCATCGCCAATTCGACAGAGCGCGTTTGCAGCACTTTCGCGCCTTGCGACGCCATTTCGAGCATTTCTTCATACGTAATGCGCGATAGTTTTCGCGCCTTAGCCACGATGCGGGGGTCAGTGGTGTAGACGCCGTCCACATCGGTATAAATATCGCACCGATCCGCCTTCAACGCCGCCGCCAGCGCAACGGCGCTTGTATCGCTGCCGCCTCTGCCCAGTGTCGTGATGCGGTTTTGAGGCGACACGCCCTGAAACCCGGCGACAACCGCGACCTGACCTTCGCCAAAGCGTTCAACAATTTTCGTCGTGTCTATTTCTTTTATGCGCGCCCGGCCATGCATATCATCCGTGCGCAACGGCAATTGCCACGCAAGCCACGAGCGCGCCGGAACGCCGAGATCCTGCAACGCCAACGCCAACAGACCCGCCGTGACCTGTTCTCCAGTGGAAACAACCGCGTCATATTCACGGGTGTCGTGCAGCGGGCTCATTGCGTTTACTTTTTCAACCAGAGCGTTGGTGACGCCGGACATAGCGGAGGGCACGACGGCGAGTTCATGACCACAATCGTACTCTTTTTTCACTAGGGTCGCGACATGCCGGATTCGATCCAGATCGCCAACCGATGTGCCGCCAAATTTTAGCACGATCCTCGCCATTTTACGTCTCGTTCTCCATCGACAAAACTACCTGTTGCCCCCGAAGGGCGGCGTATCCATACTCATTAGGCCTGCGAGGCGCAAGCTGCCTAATTTCGACCGTAAAGAACATTTAAACGCCATGAACACACAACGCCACGCCAACGCCGCACCTTCTGGTACGACGGTCGATGATGCGGAAATTTCAAAATTTGAGAAAATGGCGGAAGCCTGGTGGGACCCAACCGGCGCCTTTAAGCCACTTCATGACCTGAATCCCATCCGCATCACCTTCATTCTTGACCAAATCACTCAACAGCTTTTCCAGGATACCGATGGAAGCGGCGCGGATACGGGCTCCCGCGCCCAACCTCTAAAAGACCTTCGTATACTGGACATCGGGTGCGGCGGCGGACTGCTTTGCGAACCCATGTCCCGGTTGGGCGCCAAAATCACAGGAGTGGATGCGGCGCGCGGCAATATCGAAGTTGCGGAAACGCACGCCAGACATATGGGATTATCCATCGATTACCGACATTCCACCGCTGAAGACCTGGTGGCGAACGGCGAACAGTTTGACGTCGTGCTGAATATGGAAGTCGTGGAGCATGTCGCCAATGTCGATGACTTTGTTAACGCCACCGCGCAGTTAGTCCGGCCCGGCGGGTTGATGATTATGGCGACATTAAACCGCACAATGAAATCCTACGCGATGGCGATTGTCGGTGCAGAATATTTAATGCGGTGGCTTCCCGTTGGTACCCACGATTGGCGAAAATTCATGCGCCCTTCGGAGCTAGCGCGAAGTCTTCGGGCGTCGGGAATGCGGATTTCCAACCTTTCTGGCCTGACCTATAACCCGTTAACATCCGTGTGGTCGATCAACGCGCATGATTTGGCGGTTAATTACATGATCGCGGCGTTACGCGACGAGCATTAGGCGCAACAAATATTAGGCGCTAAAAATACTGGCATTCATCCAACCTGCGCCTAGTTTTCGGTTTTCTCAACCCACGGAATTCGGGCGACTTCAACGCCTTCGTCTACCAAGGCCTCGGCTTCGTCTTCGCTGGCTTCACCGTGAATGCCGCGCGCTTCGCTTTCGCCGTAATGAATTTTGCGCGCTTCTTCCGGAAACTCATCGCCAACATATTCACTATTGGCTTCAACAGTCTCGCGCAACTCAATCATCGCCGCGCGCACTTGCTCCGGCGTTGGTCCCTTTGTTTTCCCCGCCCCGCTTCGCGACACGCCGGTCGCAACGTTGGGCGCCATGAGCGCCTTGGAAACTTTCTTGCTACCGCAGGTCGGGCAGCTCACAGCCTTGGCTTCAATCTGTTCATTATAGCTTGCGCTATCTTTGAACCAGGCTTCAAAAACATGATCCTTGGCGCAGCGCAAATCGAATGCAATCATTTCAAGAACCGCTTTTCCGCAAAAATTTATGATACTTTCGCATCGTACAAATGGACATGGATACGTTCTCGTACAATATTTTTGTGCAAATTTCCAATTTCTAGGCCGCGCACCACACAATGAAACAGCCTAAAACACCAACCCCATCGCCCTGGATCAGCAGAAACGCGCCTTTGGCGCCGCCTGGCGGACGCGTTCTTGATCTCGCCTGCGGCGCGGGACGCAACGGGCGCCTTTTTCTAGAAGCCGGTCATCCAACGGTGTTTCTGGATATCGATACCAGCGCGGTATCGGATTTATCCAAAACAAAAAATGCGCAAATCCTTCAATTCGGTCTGGAAAACCATCCGGACTCAGCGGCGCCCTATAACTGGCCCTTTGAAAAAAATGAATTCTCCGCCGTGATTGTGACGAACTACCTGTGGCGCCCCTTGTTGCCGGTGTTGGTCGACAGCGTGGCGCCAAAGGGCGTTCTCCTCTACGAGACCTTTGCGGAAGGAAATGAGGCGTTCGGGCGCCCCCGGAACCCGGATTTTCTTTTAAAGACAGGCGAGCTGTTGGACGTTGTCCGAAACCGACTCCGCGTCATCGCCTATGGTCAGGAGGTTCGCGACGCGCCGAACCCCGCGGTTATTCAACATATCGCCGCGATCCGCGATTAGCCGCGCCTATTCACCCACGAGACGAATTGAATCGGTGGTGACTGGCGCAAAATCGCGATCATGCTGTAGCGACGGCACCATAGCGCGCGCCTTGTCCACCGCGTCCAGGTCCAGATCGGCGACGATGACGCCGGGCGTTTCCCCCGCATCGGCGACAATCTCCCCCCACGGCGAAATAATCAGCGCGTGCCCATAGGTTTGACGACCGTCTTCATGATCGCCACATTGCGCCAGCGCCAAAACATAGCAACCGGTTTCAATCGCCCGCGCCTGTAACAATGTATGCCAATGGGCCTTTCCCGTCGTGCGCGCAAAGGATGAAGGGACCGTCAGAATTCGCGCGCCCGCTTGCGCCAAGGCCCGGTAAAGATAGGGAAAGCGAACATCATAACAAACCCTCATACCAATCCGGCCCCACGGAGATTCCGTCACCACCGCACGATCGCCCGGTCGATAATTTTTTGACTCCCGATACGACTCACCGCCCTCAAGATCCACATCAAACATATGCATTTTGTCATAGGACGCGGTGACAGCGCCGGAAGGATCAATCAGAAAACTACGATTGGCCATACGCGGATCGTCCGTCAATTTGATGACGAGTGAACCGGCCAGGAGCCACACATCCAGCTCTTTGGCGAGCGCCCGATAGGCTTTCAACGCGGGTTCGCGATCTTCGGAAAAAGACGACTTGGCGCCCATGCCCGGACGTTTGTCACACAGGTTCACGACTTCGGGCATTGCGATGAACTCAGCGCCGGCTTGATGCGCCTGGCGGATTAACGCCGTCGACAGTTCAATATTGCGCTCGATATCCGTGGTGGACGTCATTTGGATACAAGCAGCGCGCAATTTCATTGTAAATGGTCCGGTGAAGGTAAATGGTCCGGTCAAGAATCAGCGGATAACAGCGCATCCAATTCGCCTTTGGCGTCGACTGCAAACAACTCGTCACAGCCACCAATATGACGGTCATCGATGAAAATCTGCGGGACAGTTCGGCCACCGTTCGAACGCTGGATCATTTCCGGTTTTCGAGACGGATCCATCATGACGTCAATTTCTTCAAACGCGGCGCCCTTTTTGTTCAACAGGCCTTTTGCGCGAAAACAAAACCCGCAAAACGGGCTGGAATAGATCACTACTTTGGCCATTTTCTGAGGAACCTTCCGCAAAATACACAATGTCTCTTCCCATACATGTATTTCCCATTCCCCCAAGGTACAACCCCAAACCACGTACTTGCATTGCCTACGGAAGGTTTGCCCGTCCGCTTAAGACTGGGGGCGTACGACGCGCGCCAACGTCAAGACATCAACGGCCGTCGCGCCAGCGCGGCCAAGAACGCGCGCGCATTCATCCACGGTCGCGCCCGTGGTCAACACATCGTCAATCAGGAGCACTCGTTTCCCCGCCAGAAAATTTTTGCGTTTTTCTCGAACTTCAAAGGCGCCCTGAACATTTCGACGCCGTGCAACGGATGAAAGGCGCCCCTGAATTTTGGTGTTGCGGCGCCGCACCAGCAAATCGACAACCAGCGCGGCCTTGGCGCTTCGGGCCAGTGACGTCGCCAATAAGGCGGCTTGATTATACCGGCGCGTAAACAAACGACGCCGATGCAAGGGCACCGGCGCGATTATCGCCGCCTCGGCCACTAAAGTATCGCCCGCGCACGCCATCATGGCTGCAAATGAGGGCGCTGCGTAGGTTTTGTCCGCGTGCTTGAACCCTAGAACCAAAGGTCGACTTGAATCGTCATAGGCGAAGACGGCTCGGGCGCGGTCATAGCGTGGCGGGATGCGTAAACACGCCGGACACAATGTCTCGCCCGGTGCGTCATACTCAAAAGGATAGGCGCAACACTGACAGGCCGGCTGCCCCAAAAACCGCAGATCGCCCCAACACGCCCCGCAGAGGCCTGCGTCCTCAACAATAGCGCCACAGCCGATACAACGCGGCGGCAATACCTTATCGAGAATTAACCGCGCGATCCGCGCCAAAACTGACCCTGGCCGAAACTAAAGCTAAGAAGGATCAAAGTGCGGAAAAGAGAGCGTTCCATCCCGCTTGATTTGCTCCACGAGCGCAATTTCCCAGGACAGATATTGCTGCATCGCTTCTTCCGGCGACCCTTCACGGTCATAGGGTTTATAAAACACGTCCTCACGCGCAGAGGCGAGATTTTCCCATCCCGTGGCCATTTCTTCGCCCGCCGCACGCCATGCACCGTCGCCCCCATCCAAAACAAAGACAGGCGCATCAACCAGAGACTTCAGCTCTGCCGCGGCGAATTTGGCCAGCGCACCGTCAGAACTTGTCACGACGTATCGGGATCCTGTGGCCACGGCTTTGATATCGTCCTTTAATCGGGCGCGGATAACCCACCAGGCGCCCGGGATGTGCCCATCGCGAAAGGCCAGACTTTCGCCAACATCAAGAACAACAACATCTTCCCCCCAGGCTTTGAGGTCTCCGGGCGAAACCATATCCACATGGATTGCGTCCAGTTCGGCGGGCGCAGCGGCGCCAGAACTCGCCGCTTTCGGCAAATCCGTAAGGTCGCCGTCAAGAACATACACCTCAGGCCATCCCATCTGGACAAGCCAGCTGGCGGTCATCGTGGCGCGCACGCCGGTGTCATCGCCCAATACAATTCGCGCATTGTAGGTACCGACATACACGTCTGTCGCCTGCACCAATTGCCCGCCGGGCGCGGATTGGAACCCTTCGGCGCTTCCGGCTGCAAACTCTTCAGGCGAGCGAACATCCAGAAGATACATCGTGCGCGCTTCAGATTCCTTTCGCCATTGCGCCAACGTGTCGGCGTTGACGGTTCGGATTCCGTATTTGTCCGCGACGTTTTTCGCCGCATTCTGCGACCAATCCAACGCCGTATCAGAGACAGCGTCATACTTTCGCGTCGCCCCGTTTTCCAATTCGAACCCGGCCAGGTGCCAGCCCATCGTGCCATTGGTCAGCGCCATCACCTTGTTGGGCGTCCCGGCGTTAATCAGGGATTGCGCGCCAATGATCGAGCGCGTACGACCCGCGCAATTCACGACGACCAATGTGTCGGGGTCGGGCGCAATATCACGGACATGGTAGGCCAGCTCCGCGCCAGGCGAATCGATGCCCGTGGGAATATTCATTCGGTGGTATTCGTCCTTCGGACGACTGTCCAGGATCACCATATTCTCGCCCGCATCCAGTTTCGCCTTGAGGTCCTCGGCGGAAATATTGGGCGTTCCACAATGGTGCTCGACATGCTCGCCAAACACCTTCGACGGTACATTGACCCCGCTGAACAACTCGAATCCAGCCGCGCCCCAACCCGCAACGCCGCCGTCTAATATGGAAATATCGGAATACCCGGCCGCCGCCAAAATATCGGCGGCGCGCGCGGCCAAGCCGTCATTCGCATCCATCAAAACAACGCGAACCGAGCGTCTCGGCGCAAACTTTGAGTACAAAAACTCAAACCGACTGAGCGGGACACTGATGGAGCGCAGCAAGTGGCTTTGGCCAAACACGCCCTCTTCCCGCACATCGAAAACCGCGATTTCATCGTCGTCGAGTATCGCGTTTCGCAATGCTGTGGCTTCAATTCCTTGCGCCATGCCGGCACTCCCCATTTTCATTTACAATCAAGGCGCAACCTTATGACAGCCCCATAGGCCGGACAAGGCGTCCTGAGCGCTGAATAGGACGTTTGCGTCGCGCGGTCGCCATCGCCATATTGCGACACCATGAACGATAGTCCTGAAATATTTGACCGAGCGCTTTTACGCCGTCGCCGCCCGCGCGCCAGCCCGGAACACGGCGACCCCGACTTTCTGGTGCTCGAAGTGGGCGCGCGACTGATCGACCGGCTACGCGACATCAGCAGAAGTTTTCCAACAGCGCTGGACCTGGGCGGGCGTACTGGCGTCTCATCCGGTGATTTCGGTGTTGAACAATTGATTGAGACAACGCCAGCGCCATCACCAGCGTCACCGCCCACGACCGGCGGCGATCCGCACCGCCTCAATGCCGACGAAGAACGCCTTCCCTTCGCAGATCACGTCTTTGACCTTGTCGCCAGCAACCTTTCACTCCATTGGGTGAACGACCTACCCGGCGCGTTGATTCAAATTCAACAAAGCCTGAAACCGGACGGGCTCTTTCTCGCCACGATCTTTGGCGGCGACACCCTGCATGAACTCAGAGACTGTCTGTTAACTGCGGAGAGCGAATTGCAGGGTGGCGCCAGCCCTCGCATCTCGCCCATGGTCGCGCTGGGCGATGCGGCGGGCCTATTGCAGCGCGCAGAATTTAGTCTGCCCGTCGCCGATTTGGACCGGATAAACGTCACTTATAAAGACGCGTTTCAGTTGATGTCGGATTTACGCGGTATGGGAGAGACCAATGCCGTTCATGGTCGGGCGAAACATTTTACCCCGCGATCCGTCATGATGCGCGCCGCCGCGCTTTATCAGGATCGCTATAGTGATGCGGACAATCGGATAAACGCAACGTTCGACATTGTTTTCCTGCATGGCTGGGCGCCGCACGAATCCCAGCAACAACCCTTACGGCCCGGTAGCGCCACATCACGCCTCGCCGATGCGCTGGAGGCCGAGGAAAAACCGTCGGGCGATAACACGACGACTCAGCCGAAAACCTGAGCGTTAAAGAAAATCCTGTAACATCGCCACAAGCGGAAGATCCGCGGGCGGCATATCGAAGCCGCCCATATCATACGGGCGCACCCATTTCAGGACCTGTCCTTCAACCGGACGGGGCGTTCCCTGCCAGATACGGCAAAGATAAAGCGGCATCATCAAATGAAAATCATCATAGGCATGGCTGGCGAAGGTGAGCGGGGCGAGGCAGCTGCGCCTGGTGTCGATATCCAGTTCTTCCCGCAATTCCCGCACCAATGCGGCTTCCGGCGTTTCTCCAGCGTTCACCTTGCCGCCGGGAAACTCCCAAAGGCCCGCCATTTTTTTACCCGGCGGCCTTTGCGCCAGCAGGATGCGGCCATCCACGTCAATCAATGCAACGGCGACGACGAAAACGACCGGTTTATCCCCCGGTGCGCGTTCCGTCTCGTCCCAACATCCTTTTAGCGCCGTTTCCATGTCGAGCTCTAAGACCGATAATCCGCGTTGATGGTGATGTATCCATGGGTCAGATCACAGGTCCAGACCCGCGCCTTGCCGCGCCCCAGACCAATATCGACGCCGATATGAACCTCTTGTCCTTTCATATGCGTCGCCACTGGCTTTTCTTCATAATTTTTCCGGAGCTGCCCATTTTCCGTAATCACCACGCCGCCCATGGAAATGGACAAAAGATCACGGTCGGCGGGTTCGCCCGCTTTGCCAACCGCCATAACGATCCGGCCCCAATTGGCGTCTTCCCCGGCAATCGCCGTTTTCACCAAAGGAGAATTTGCGACAGACAGCCCAATTTTTCGCGCCGATTTCGCCGATTTCGCCCCGGTCACATCGATGGTCACAAATTTCTGCGCGCCCTCGCCATCGCGCACAATCTGCGTGGCGAGATCAATCATCAACGCATCCAGCGCGTCTCGAAAGGAGCGCAAGTGCGGATCCATTACGCCGGTTACGTCTTCGTGTTGCGCCGCTTTACCCGTGGCGAACATCAAAACCGTGTCGCTGGTCGACGTATCGCTATCGACCGTAATACAGTTAAACGACTTGTCTGCAGCGGCCTTCACCAGGGTTTGTAAAACCGGCGCCGGGATTTTGGCGTCCGTAAAGACGAAGCACAGCATCGTCGCCATGTCCGGCGCGATCATGCCCGACCCTTTTGCGATGCCGGTCAGCGTGACCTCGACGCCGCCTATTTCCGTGGTCCGCGCCGCCGCCTTGGGAAAGGTGTCGGTCGTCATGATGCCTTCCGCGGCGGCCAGCCAGGATTTAGGCTTCAACGCCTTAATCATACGCGGCAATTTTTCTGCAATATAGGTTGGCGGCACAGGCTCGCCAATCACCCCCGTGGAGGCGAGGTAGACCTCTTTTTGCGGGCATTTAAGCAGCTTCGCCGCCGCCCGAACCGTTTCCTGAACGACCTTGTCACCAGCGTTTCCCGTAAAGGCGTTCGCATTTCCCGAATTCACAACAAGCGCCTGGGCGCGACCATCGCCCACAATGGATCGACACCAGTCAACCGGCGCCGAGGGACATTTGGATTGGGTGAAAACGCCAGCGGCTGTGGCGCCGCGCGCAAAACGCGCCACCATCAGATCCTTGACGCCCTTGGCGGGTTTTAACCCGACATGCTGGCCGGCGATTTCGACGCCCGCCACAACGGGCATTTTTGGAAATTTTTCCGGCGCAAGCGGAGAACGTTGGGTCATGCTCGAAACTCCGTCCAGTTTTACACGGTCAGAAACCTATTTTACAGCAGGTGAACTCTTCAGGGGCGATCCATCGAGGGCGAAGCGTTCGACTTTCGCACCGGACACCAGATCCGACATCGCTTGTGTGGCGAGGCCTTGTCCGGCTTGTTGGACCAGACGCGGCTTCAGCGCTTCAAATGTCGGCGCCTCCACTTTGCGAAGGTCTTCGACCTTGATGACATGCCAGCCAAATTTGGTCTTCACCGGTTTCTTCGTGTATTCGCCTTTTTTCATGGCGAACGCCGCATCTGAAAACGGTTTGACCATATCGCCCCGGCCAAAATATCCCAGGTCGCCGCCTTTGGAGGCGCTTGGTCCGGTCGAGTATTTCTTCGCAGCCTCGGCGAAATCCATGCCGCCATCGAGATGCGCAATCAGATTGGTCGCATCGACTTCCTTCTCAAGCAAAATATGCCGCGCATGCGCTTCTTCCCGCGGGGGGTTATTAGCGACAAAAGCGTCATAACGCTCCTTCAGCAATTCCGGACTTAATTTGCTTTCAATCAACCGATTCAGGAATACTTCGCCAATGACGGCGTCCTCTAACAATTTCACCCGACGGATCACGTCAGCGTCCTTGGCGAGATTTTGCGAACGCCCCTGAATAATCAGTAACCGTCGCTGGATTAACCGCTCCACCAAATGGGGGTAAATCGTTTCAAGACCGGTTTTTTTGGCTTGATCAGGTAGGCGCTGGAAAGCGCGCAGCAGTTCGGCTCGGTAGATCGTTTGACCTTCCACTGTCGCAACGACGATATCTTTCGCCGCCGTGCTACTTTTCGCCGCAGGACTTTGCGCCTGAACGACGCCTGCGGTCAGGCCGAATGAAAACAACACAGCCGCAAAAACGGCGGAACAAGGCTTGCGAAACATAACGAATTCCTTTTACCGGGATCGTGATTCTTGGTTGAACAGCTTGGACTTAAACGTCCGCAAGGGATAAACCAATAAGCGAGTCTGGCACAAGGTCAGACTTCGCGGTTTTCCCGGTTTCGCGCGGTTTCAGACACAGGGCGACCGTTCGCCCGACAGCGTTTGCGTTGACAGGCGCCCAACGCCTGCTTATGTGACAGCACCTAGATATCTACTCAGTGAATTTCCCAATGCTCTTCCAACTTTCGAGGCGCTTATGATTGGCGGCATGCTTAAGCGGGTCTTTGGATCCCCCAACGACCGCATTATCAAGACGTTGAAGCAATCGGTCGACGCCGCAAATGCGCTAGAAGCCGAGATCGAACCCCTGTCAGACGATGATTTAAAAAAACGAACCGACTGGTTCCGTCAACGTCTCACGGACGGCGAATCACTGGATGACATCGCGGTCGAAGCCTTCGCCACCGTGCGGGAGGCGGCGAAGCGTGCGCTTGGACAACGACATTTCGACGTACAGCTTCTCGGCGGGCTCGTTTTGCATCAAGGTCAAATCGCTGAAATGAAAACGGGCGAAGGTAAGACGCTTGTCGCAACCTTGCCGGTCTATTTGAACGCTCTGGAAGGTAAAGGCGTTCACGTTGTGACCGTGAACGATTATCTCGCCCTGCGCGATTCAAAATGGATGGGGCAGGTATACAATTTCCTGGGCATGAGCGTTGGTTGCATTGTTCATGGCATCGACGACCTGGAGCGTCGCGAACAATACGCTGCGGACATTACCTACGGCACCAATAACGAATTCGGCTTCGATTATCTCCGCGATAATATGAAATTCGAAATCGAAGAATTGACGCAGCGCCCCTTCAACTACGCCATCGTCGATGAAGTCGATTCGATTTTAATCGACGAAGCCCGGACGCCGTTGATCATTTCCGGCCCAACGGACGATTTTTCGGAAATGTACTACAAGGTCGACAAACTGATCCCCTTGTTGACGCCTGACGACTACGCCAAAGAAGAAAAACACCGCAACGTCTCACTGACCGAAGATGGGGCGCAACATATAGAAGATCTGCTGAACGAGCGTGAAATGCTTGAAGGCGATAATCTTTATGACGCGGCCAACGTGTCGCTGGTCCACCATGTGAACCAGGCCCTGCGGGCGCACACCCTGTTTCAACGCGATTCAGATTATATCGTTCAAGACGATAAAGTCATTATCATTGACGAATTCACCGGGCGAATGATGGAAGGTCGCCGGTTCTCCGAAGGCCTGCACCAGGCGCTCGAAGCCAAGGAAGGCGTGACGGTTCAGCAGGAAAACCAGACGCTCGCCTCCATTACATTCCAGAATTACTTCCGCCTTTATCCGAAACTGTCGGGCATGACGGGCACCGCGTTGACGGAAGCCGGTGAATTCGCGGAGATTTACAATCTCGAAGTTATCGAGATGCCGACCAATCGAAATATGATCCGCGAAGACGCCCATGATGAGGTCTACCGCACCAACCGGGAAAAACACGCCGCCATCGTCGAACAAATCCAGGAGTGCAATAAACGCGATCAGCCGGTTCTGGTCGGCACGATCTCTATCGAAAAGTCCGAAGAATTGGCGGCGGTTCTCAAGAAGAACAAAATCAAACACAACGTTTTGAACGCCAGGCACCACGAACAGGAAGCCTTTATCATCGCCGAAGCGGGTATTCCCGGCGCCGTGACCATCGCCACCAATATGGCGGGCCGCGGCACGGATATTCAGCTTGGCGGGAATACCGAGATGTGCTTACTTCGCGAATTGGAAAATGTAAGCTCCCCTGAGGAGAAAGCAGCCCTTACCGAGAGCATTACGAACGAAATCGATGAAAAGCGAAAACAGGTTCTCGACTCCGGCGGGCTTTATGTTTTAGGCACCGAACGCCATGAATCGCGTCGCATCGATAACCAGCTTCGCGGTCGATCCGGACGTCAGGGCGATCCCGGCGCCTCCAAATTTTTCGTCAGTCTTGAAGACGACCTGATGCGCATATTCGGGTCAGAGCGCATGGACGGCATGTTGCAAAAACTCGGTCTGGAAGACGGCGAGGCGATCGTCCATCCCTGGATCAACAAGGCGCTGGAAAAAGCGCAGGAAAAAGTTGAAGCGCGCAACTTCGATATCCGCAAGCAACTGCTGAAATACGACGATGTCATGAATGACCAACGCAAGGTCATTTACGAACAACGCAAGGACCTGATGCGCGCCGCTGACGTACAGGAAGATGTGGCGGATATGCGTCACGAGGTCATCGAAGATCTCGTCGCCGGCTGCATTCCCCAAAACGCTTATGCGGAACAATGGAACACCGAGCATCTCCAGAATGAAAGCCTGCGCATTTTCGGACTTGAGTTGCCGATTCAAGATTGGGCGAAAGAAGAAGGTATCGCCAACCAGGAAATTCTGGACAGGCTGAACGACGCCGTCGATCGAAAGATGGCGGAAAAGGCAGCCAATTATGGCCCGGAATTAATGCGCATGGCGGAGAAAAGCCTTCTCCTGCAAATTCTCGATCAAAGCTGGAAGGAGCATTTGCTCCAACTGGATCATTTACGCCAGGGCATAGGATTGCGCGCCTATGGACAACGTGATCCGCTTAACGAATACAAGACCGAAGCCTTCACGCAGTTTCAACATATGTTGGACCGCGTTCGCGAGGCCGTCACAAGCGTCCTGTGCCACATCGAATTACAGGCGACGACGCCGGAATCGGAAATGTTTGCGCGCGAAGAACAGGCGATGATCGCCGGTCACGAATCGCCCGAAAGCGCTGTCGGCGGCGGGGAAACAATTACGAGCGTTCGTCGTCGTCCCGCCGATCAAATCGATCCCGATGACCCCTCGACATGGGGCAAGGTGCAAAGGAACGCCACCTGTCCTTGCGGATCAGGTAAAAAATTCAAACATTGCCACGGTCGCCTGTAATCAACGCTTATAGTCAACCGCGCGGGTTAATGACGGGTCGCGACTATACGCGACCAATCGCCAGGAATTTATCCGACCTTTGTTTTTTCAACGACGCGGCGTCCTGACCTATCAGGTTTTCCAACGCGCCCCGGATGGCGTCACCGACGGAATCAATGGCTTGGTCCGGGCTACGGTGCGCACCGCCAACGGGTTCAGGAATTATCGCATCGATAACGCCAAATTCCAGAATATCCTGCGCCGTTAAACGAAGCGCCGCCGCCGCTGTTTGCGCCTGATCAACGCTTCGCCATAAAATGGAAGAACAGGCTTCCGGCGCGATCACGGAATAAATACTGTGTTCCAGCATAAACACCGCATTCGCCGCCGCCAGCGCAACAGCGCCGCCAGAGCCGCCCTCGCCAATAATAACGCTAATCACGGGCGTCGTCAGCGACAGGCAGGTTTCAATGGACCGCGCAATGGCCTCCGCCTGGCCTCGCTCTTCCGCGCCAACGCCTGGGTAAGCGCCGGTCGTATCCACAAAAGTGAGCACCGGCAAACCAAACCGATCCGCCATTTCCATTAAACGCTGTGCTTTGCGGTAACCTTCCGGACGCGCCATGCCAAAGTTGTGATGAATTCGGGATTCGGTTTCCGCACCCTTTTCAGTGCCAAGAACGACACAGGCCTGACCGCGAAATCGCCCCAACCCACCCATCAGCGCTTTGTCGTCGCCAAAGGCCCTGTCGCCCGCCAAGGGAGTGAAGGACTCCATCAAACGGTCGATATAGTGAATACAATGGGGACGGTCAGGATGCCGCGCCACAAGAATCTTCCGCCACGGATCCAGGTTTTTATACGCATTGCGCAACAGGCGGTCGGCTTCGCTTTCAAGCTTGGCGACTTCATCAACAATGTTGATTTCACCAGAATCGGCGAGATGACGCAGCTCCTCAATCTTCCCTTCGAGTTCGGCGATGGGCCGCTCAAAATCCAAAAAAGTCCGCATACGCAATCGCCTTTTAATTTAGTCTGGCGTACCTAACACAGGCGCCGCGAAAAGGAAATTAGCGCGCTCTCGCAGCGTCCTATCACCGCGCCAGCGGGTGCGCGTCGGCGACCAGCGACTGGAGTCGTTCATCCAGCACATGAGTGTAAATTTGGGTGGTTGAAATGTCAGCATGGCCCAGCAATTTCTGAACACTGCGCAAATCAGCGCCATTGGCGAGAAGGTGGCTGGCGAAAGCGTGCCGCAAAACATGGGGGCTTATCTTGCTCGGCTCCAACCCGGCCAAAACCGCCAACCGTTTCAACATCTGACCGAATCGCTGACGGGTCAGATAACCATCGGCGCCGCGTGAAGGGAAAAGAAAAGGGCTATCATCGCCAAAACCAGTTGATTTCATGAATTCACTACGAACTCGAATATAGAGGCCCAGGGCGTCGATCGCCGGGGCGTTCAACGGAACGAGTCGCTCCTTCCCGCCTTTCCCACGCACCACCAGATACTCCCGACCCCGGGAGCACGCGGCGAAGGGCAACGACACAAGTTCCGAAACCCGCAACCCCGTCGCATATAACAGCTCGAGCATCGCCGCCATTCGAAGCCCGTCCACGCCCGTCACGCCGTGCGCCGTCTCCAGCAACAGATCAACTTCGGACTCCGATAGCACCTTCGGCAAGCTGCGCCGTTGACGGGGACTGTCGAGAACGCGTGTAGGGTCGTCTTCGCGAATGGCGTCTGACACAAGGAACCGATGGTATTGCCGCAGGGACGAAAGCCGTCGCGCGGCGGTGCTGGGCGCAACGGCGCGATTGGCGCGGCTCGATAGATAATCCCGGATTTCCGGCGTAGAAACGCGAACAGCGTCCGTCTCGATAATTTTCAGGAAAGCCTCATAGCGTTGAATATCGCGCGCATAAGCGGCAAGCGTGTTTTCTGATGCGCCTCGTTCCGCCGCCATCATCTCCAAAAACAAGTCGAGGTACCCAGTTATATCGCGTGCTCCATCTTTTTTTGGGGGCGGGGGGCGTCCACCTTACAAACGTAAATTTAGCGCCGTTTCGATCGCCAAGGCCCGTGCCTCATTCGCCAGGCCGATGGATAGCAAGGACGAAATCACCTCGCCAATAACAGAAATATCCGCATCCCCTGGGCCATCTTCACCCATGACGATCAGGGACAGAAGTATCGTTTCTCCGACCCGCCGCTCTCGCGCGGCGTCCCGAAGCGCAAACCGGTATAATGGTTCCGGAACAACCGCTTGCTCGCGCTGCATCTCGCCTATTTCACGACGCCAGCCAGCGGGGTTCAGTGGTTCGCCAAGCGCTTGAAACAGAATATAAGCGCCGCCAATCCGCCGCTGCGCCGCAATCGTCTCGCCAGCGCCGGCGCCAGTGCCAGCATTGGCGGATTGAGCCTTCAGACCCGACAGCCAGCGCAACTCGACGCCGTCATCAAACTGGAAATTATTCCCAGACAATCGCGTCATGGCCCATAGAGATTCCATCGCCGCGCGCGCCGATTTGTCGCCGCTCGCCTGAATTCGCAAACTCTCCAGCCAACTGCGCGCCGGAAAAGGGCGATCAATGGCGTACAAGGCGCGAGCCGCCGTCGCCGCGAACCAGGGCAATTTCATCGCAGCCGATAGCGTATGGAGAACCGGTTCATGGGTGATGACCGCTAATCCATAATGACCACCCTCCAACGCAAGATCGAAAGACAGTTTCAATATTTCCGCACGCTTCGCGGGGACATTGTTCGCCAATCCAGCCCGATATAATAACGCCCGCCCTCTGGGCGTCCGGTCGTCGCGCGCCAACGACAAGGCGTTATCCAGAGCGGTTGGCGTAAACTCAGTCGCCGCGTAAATTTGCGCCAATCGATCTGCAGAAATCGCGCCATAACGCGCCGCGCGCTCCGCCGCTTCAAGCCGGGTTTCCAACGACGCATTCGGACTCAGCGCCATCATTCTCAACAAGGATGAAGACGACGTTCCCAACGCATCGTCGGGAAGCGGAAGGTTCGCGCTACGAAGCATCGATAAGCGCAGCGGCGTCGGATGGCGCAAACTGCTTATCGCTTCGCTCGGCGCGCCGAAGAGTGAATCAACAATCGCCGCAAACACCGTATCTTCCGTTTCGGATGTTTCGGCGAGAAGGCTCGCACCCAAGGCCGCTTCTGACACATTCCCCTGTAAAATCTGGCAATAAATCACCAATTGCTGCCAGAACGTATCCTCGACCCGGTCTTGCTGCCGGAACGCCTCGGCGCATGCGCCGCCCCGGTCATCGCTAACCAACAAATTCTCCGCCTTGTAACGAAGCAAGAGCGGATCGTCATCGCGCGTCGGCGCCGCCTCGATAAGCGCCATCGAGCCTTCGATATCGCCCAGGCTTTTTAATCTTTCAACGCGCGCGGCGACCAGGCTTGATCCCGCGCCACGCGCCCCGTCAGCGACGTGATTGACGGCGAAGGGCGGCACAATGGCGGTGGATAAGAGCAATCGGCGTGCGAGTTTACGCAACGTTGGCGACGCCAATCTGTTCGGCGTCAAGGGTATGAGTCGTTCAATAAAAGAACGGGGTGTCCCGGCCCACATATCAACGCCGAGGCCGCCGGTGTTTTGGTCCAGCGTCCCAACCGATTCAGGATCTAGCGTATCAAGAAGATCAACACTTATGACAGGCCCGGACAATCGCCTCGGCTCAGAAACGCCTGGTCCACTCAGCGGCGCAGACCCGGGCGCAGGGACGGCTGCGGGAACGCCGTCGTTTTCCCTGGCGGCGTCGACAACCGATTTTGGCGTCAAACGAAGTGGCGCGTCTGGCCTGAGTGTTTCTGGCGTCAGCGTTTCTGGCGTCAGTGATTCTGGCCTCAGCGTTTCCTGCGATGACGACTCCAGGGGGGCGGCTTCTTTTTCTGGCGCGGCGATTGCGTCAATTGGCGCCAGAGCCGCAATCGCTCCAACTAAAAATAAATACCGCCGAGCGAATGCGCTTGGCCGTTTATTTTGGGAAACGGTCATTCGGCAAGGCCCTTTCGACGGATTGCGACGGCGCGGGAATCTCCCATGTCGCCAGGAAGACAAAGCCGCCGCCAAGCCCTAACAAAATCAATAAAAGGAAAAATACTGTTAATCGCCGCATCGAATTTCCATGACATCGTTGGAATTATTTTCACGAGACTGAGAAAAACGACGCTTTCGCGCAGCGCCAGGAACGAAGCGCCTTAACCGAAAATCCATCAGCGTTTTCTCAACCCACCTAATCTGAATGCACACAGACAACTTGATACCCGAATTTTACTGTATTCTGGAAGTAGAAATTCAACACCAGAAAACTATATATCAAGTATGGCGATTTCGCGGCAGTGTATAAGTGTATTAGACGTGATACAATGAAGCAGTTCCAATGAGTTGCGGATTTCGCAATGCCAACGACACAAGATTTTCAACCCATGAAGACCATTGTCCTGGTCGGTATGATGGGAGCCGGGAAAACCGCGATTGGCCGGCGCATCGCAAAACGGTTGAATTTGGATTTTATCGACGCCGACGATGAAATCGAAACCGCCGCAGGTTGCGCCATTGCAGATATATTCAAACAGCATGGCGAGGCGGAATTCCGCGATGGCGAACGTCGGGTCATAAAGCGCTTGTTGCAACAACCGGTTCATGTTCTCGCAACTGGCGGCGGCGCCTTTATGGATGCCGAAACGCGCACCGAAGTTCAAAAAAACAGCGTTTCGGTTTGGCTACGAGCGGATTTTGACGTTCTATGGCGGCGGGTCAGTCGACGCAGCCATCGCCCGATGTTGAAGACAGACAATCCACGCGAAACGCTGGCCACGCTTATCGAGAAACGCTACCCAACATACGCGACAGCCGATATTACCGTTGACAGTCGCGACGCGCCGCCTGAAGAAACCGTCGATCGTGTGATCGCGGCCCTTCGTGAACATGATTCAGCAAGAAAGAAAAACAATGTTCTCTCGTGAAACCGTAACTGTTGATCTTGGCGACAGAAGCTATGACATCGTGGTTGGCGACGGCGTTCTTGCGCAAGCGGGCGCCTTGATTGCGCCTGTATTGCGGTTGCCAAAAACAATTATCGTAACTGACGAACACGTCGCCGCACGCCATCTTGAAACACTACAGCGCTCGCTGGACGACCACGGCGTATCTTATGAAAGCATCGTACTGCCGCCAGGCGATCAGACTAAAAGTTTTAGCCAGCTTCAAAGCCTGGTCGAAAACATCCTGAATGCCGGCGTTGAACGATCCAGCACCCTGATTGCGCTTGGCGGCGGCATGATAGGCGACCTTACCGGCTTCGCCGCCGGCGTGACCTTGCGCGGCATTAACTATATTCAAATCCCCACCACACTGTTGGCCCAGGTCGACAGCTCGGTTGGCGGAAAAACGGCCATCAACACCCCCCAGGGGAAAAACCTTGTTGGCGTGTTTCACCAGCCAAAAATGGTGCTGGCCGATGTCGGTGTTCTCGACACATTGCCCCGACGAGAATTGCTGGCCGGATACGGTGAAGTTGTTAAGTACGGATTGATCAACGATACCTCGTTCTTTCATTGGCTCGAGGGTCACGCCATGTCGCTGCTTGAAGGCGATGTTAACGCAAGACGCGTCGCGGTTGTAAAAAGCTGCCAGTCCAAAGCCGATATTGTCGCGGCGGACGAACGTGAATCCGGCGTACGCGCCTTACTTAACTTTGGACATACGTTTGGTCACGCGCTGGAAGCCGAGACTGGTTTCGGCGATATGCTTCTCCACGGCGAAGGCGTCGCCATTGGTATGATGCTGGCGTTTGATCTATCTGTTTCCATGGGGCTTTGCGACCCTGTTGAGGCGGATGAAGTGCGCCGGCACCTTGCAATGGTCGGTTTAGGGAGCGGATTAGACCACATTCAGGGGATGGTTTGGGACCCGGAAAGATTAATTGGCCATATGCAGAAAGATAAAAAGGTCCTGGACGGTGAAATGACTTTCATTCTGACCCGGGGAATTGGAAAAGCGTTTGTGTCTCGAGACGTCTCGCGGGATTCGCTGTTTGCAGTCTTGGAGGAAACGCTGGCCGCATGATGGGAGAATGGGTCGCGGCCCTCGCGATTATTGGCGTCCTGATTGTGCTTTCCGCCTTTTTTTCCGGCTCGGAAACCGCTTTGACCGCTGCCTCGCGGCCACGGATTCATTTGCTGGCCAACAAAGGTAATAAACGCGCTCGAATTGTTCTGACCCTTCTGGATCACAAAGAACGTTTTATCGGCGCCATCTTGCTGGGCAACAATCTGGTCAACATTCTTGGATCCGCCCTCGCGACATACCTGTTCATAAACGCCTTCGGCGATGCTGGCGTTTTTTACGCCACGGTGACCATGACCCTGGTGATTGTCATTTTCGCCGAGGTCCTCCCTAAAACCTACGCCATCGTAAACGCGAACCGTTCGGCCTTGGCGGTCGCAGGGGCAATCCGCGTCGTTGTGTATGTTTTGGCGCCAGTCACCACCGCCATTCAATGGTTCGCGCGTATGACCGTCGCGCCTTTCGGCGTCAAACTTGGGCAGGATTTGAGCATCGAGCATGACGAAGAAGAACTGCGCGGCGCAATCGATCTTCATGATGGCGAAGAACCGGAGTTACGGCAGGAACGAGAGATGCTGCAAAGCATTCTGGATCTTGACGATGTCGGCGTCGAAGCGATCATGGCGCATCGGCAAACCGTTACGATGATCGATATTGACGATTCGCCTGTGGATATTGTCGATCAGGCGCTCGCCAGTCCGTTCACGCGAATACCGCTCTATAAAGGCGACCCGGACAACATTGTGGGCGTTCTGCACGCCAAAGCGCTTTTGCGGGAAATACATGCCATTGGCGAAAACCGCAACGCCATCGACTTCATCTCTCTGGCCGCCAAACCATGGTTTATTCCGGACACAACGACACTGCTCGACCAGCTGCAGGCCTTCCGCGCCAAACGAGAACATTTCGCCATCGTCGTAGACGAATACGGCGCCTTCAAGGGCATCGTGACGCTGGAGGATATCCTCGAAGAAATCGTCGGCAGCATTGAAGATGAACATGACATTGCGGTGTCCGGCGTCCGCCCACAAGCCGATGGCAGCTACATCATCAGCGGCACGGTCACGCTGCGCGACCTCAACCGGGAGCTTGAATGGGATTTGCCCGACGACAAGGCCGCCACCATCGCCGGCCTGCTCTTGCATGATACAAGGCGCATACCGGAATCTGGACAAATGTTCGCTTTTTATGGATACCGGTTTGAAATTTTGCGACGCCAGCGTAATCAAGTCACATCAATTCGCGTAAAGCCGCCGCTTAAAGCCGAAAACGACTAACATTTATCCGACCGGAATTTTCATCATGCCCCTAACGCCCCCCACCGAGCGAACGCCTGCGCATACGCGAGAAATTGAATGCCGTGGCTACCGCCGACCCGACGGGCTATGGGACATTGAAGGACATTTGACCGACGTAAAGCCGCGCGACTCCGACGAAAACGGCGCCGTGACGCTCATTCACGATATGTGGTTACGGCTTACAATTGACGACAAACTCCTCATCCATGCCGCTGAAGCCGTCATGGATAAAAGCCCGTATCCGGTGTGCCCTGGCATTACGCCAAACTTCAGCCAATTGGCAGGCATTACGATCAGGCCTGGTTGGCGACGTGAGGCGAATCGCCGCATCGGCGGCGTAAAGGGCTGCACGCATTTGGCCGAACTCCTGGGCCCTCTAGCAACCGTTTGTTTTCAGACCCTGTATGGCGGCGGTGAATACGCCAGCGACGATGCGAATATTTCAGAAGAATCGAAAGGAGTTCCAGAAAGGCCTCATTTCATCGACCAATGCCATGCGCATCGCTCCGATGGGCCGATTGTAAAAAAATACTGGCCGGATTTTTTTAACGAAAACCCAAAGACATGCTAGGCGTAAAGGTCCAGGGTTCGGCGTCTTGTATCGCTTCCAGGCATTGCTCATAATATCGTCATGAACCCTCGATTCGACATTGCATACCCAGATATTCAATCGGCGCACGCTTCCTGCGATCACGACGGGTGTCAGGCGTCCGGCGACTATCGCGCGCCGAAAACACGCCGCCGCCTGAATGAATATTACTTTTTTTGTCTGGATCATGTACGGGAATACAATAAAAACTGGAACTTCTGCGACGGGATGGACGTTCGGACAGTCGAACGGGAAATCAGTAACGACACCGTCTGGCGCCGACCGACATGGCCGTTTAACGGGACCGCCAAACACGGTAGCGACTGGTTTGACGACAACCTCGATATCCTTGAAGACATTATTGATCGAGATGATCGAACCCATACCAAACAACAAAAACCGGCGCGCCAGCATGAGCCGCAAATCGTCCGCGCCATGAAGGTAATGAATTTAGCCGCCCCGCTAACCTTGACCGCGCTTAAATCCCGTTATAAGGATTTGGTTAAGCAACATCACCCCGACGCCAACAACGGTGACAAAAGCGCCGAAGATCGGTTGAAATCTATTAATGAAGCCTACGCCACGTTGAAAAAATTTACGGCGCGGTCGGGCCTCTGACTTTTCACTCCCAAGCAAAACGGAATACTCCATATGACGACGACTGACGGGCAGGTTAGAGCCCACGAGCTTGATGCGCCGGACAAACAGGTGTCCGTTAGAGAAACCTTTGGTTTAGATACAGACATGATCGTTCCAGCGTTTTCGTTTGGATCGGATTACGTCCCTGAAATCGATGATACCTATGTCTTCGACTTTGACACCACGATGGCGATTTTGGCGGGTTTCGCGCACAATCGACGGGTGATGATCCAGGGTTATCACGGTACGGGTAAATCAACCCATGTGGAGCAAGTCGCAGCCCGGTTGAACTGGCCTTGCGTGCGCGTCAATCTCGACAGCCATATCAGCCGTATCGATCTGATCGGCAAGGATGCAATCGTCCTGCGTGACGGCAAGCAGGTCACGGAATTCCGCGAAGGCATCCTGCCCTGGGCGTTCCAGGGGCCATGCGCGCTTTGCTTCGATGAATATGACGCGGGGCGCCCCGATGTCATGTTCGTCATTCAGCGCATCCTCGAAGTTGAAGGCAAGTTGACACTGCTGGATCAAAGCAAAGTGATCCGCCCCCATCCCTTTTTCCGCCTTTTTTCAACGGCGAACACGATTGGCTTGGGCGATACAACAGGTCTGTATCACGGCACTCAGCAGATCAACCAAGGCCAGATGGATCGGTGGAACATCGTCACCACGTTGAACTATCTACCCCATGACGAAGAAGTGAAAATCGTTCTCGCCAAATCACCGCAATACGAAAGCGCAGAGGGGCGTGAAAAGCTAAGCGCCATGGTCGCGCTGGCGGATTTGACCCGCTCCGGCTTCATTGGTGGTGATATTTCCACCGTCATGTCGCCTCGTACGGTTATTACATGGGCGGAAAATGCTGAGATCTTCAAAAATATTGGCTTCGCCTTTCGCGTGACGTTCCTGAACAAATGCGATGAGACCGAACGGCCGGTTGTGGCTGAATATTATCAACGTTGCTTCGGCGAAGACTTGCCGGATTCCAGCGTCGGAGCTGCGGCTGCGGCCAGCTAAGGACGGTCCCATGAGCACCAAGGACGAACCGCCCGTCGAACAGTTCAAGCGCGCGACTGCAGCGTGCTTCCGCGCGATGGCGGACAAATCGGATCTGGAAGTCGCCTATTCGGCGGAACCACCCGGCATTTCGGGCGACCGGGTGCGACTACCATTTCCCAGCCGGGACCTGCCGCCAGAAGAAGTCGCCCAGGTCCGTGGAGAAGCCGATGCGCTCGCATTGCGCTTGAAGCACCACGACGCCAAGCTGCACGCCAGCCTCATGCCAGGGGGAGATTCTGCGCCAGCGATTTTTGAAGCCTTGGAGCAAGCAAGAATTGAGGCTATCGGCGCCAATCTCATGATCGGCGTCGGTGAAAACATCGCCGCGTCGCTTGAAGATAAATACAGACGCGAAGGTCTACACCGCGTCACGGAAAAGAACGACGCCGTCCTACCTGAAGTCGTTCGGATGTTGGCGCGAACAGCGTTTACAGGCGCAACGCCGCCGCCCTCAGCCGCTACAGCGTGTGAACTTTGGGGCGCTGATCTCGAAGAAAAAATTGGCGTAAATCTGCAGGATCTGGAGCACAAACTGGGTGACCAGCGCGCCTTCAGCGAAGCGGTTCGACAACTTATTCAAGATCTCGATATTGACCTTGGCATTGACCCGGATGCGGATGACAGCGACTCCGCCGGCGATGAAGATTCAAACGAAGACAGCGCTGAATCCGAATCCGAAGATGAAGGCGGCGATCAGGCCGATGCGTCGGGCGAAGCGGGCGGCGAAAGCGCCGACAGCGAAGGCGCGGAAGACGAAGACGGCGACACAATGCCGGACGACGAAGACGGCGAAATGATGCCCGCCGACGGGAGTGAAGAACCCGGCGACCCGGGCAAACGCTGGCGCCCCGAGCATGATTTATCAAATGTCTCCAAAGAAGCGTTTTACCAGGCCTATACAGATTCCTTCGATGAGGTTGTTCCCGCGGAAACGCTTTGTGACCCAGAAGAATTGACGCGATTGCGTCAGCTTCTCGATCAACAGTTAACACAGCTGCAAGGCATCATCGGACGCCTCGCCAATCGCCTGCAACGGCGTCTGTTGGCCAAACAAACGCGATCCTGGGATTTCGACCTTGAGGAAGGCCTGCTGGATACAGCGCGTCTGGATCGCGTTGTGATCAGTCCACAGCACCCGCTTTCCTTCATGCAGGAAAAAGAGACCGATTTCCGCGATACAGTTGTAACGCTGCTGATCGATAATTCCGGCTCCATGCGAGGACGACCGATCACAATTGCGGCGATGAGCGCGGATATTTTCGCCCGTACCTTGGAACGCTGTGGGGTCAAGGTTGAGATCCTGGGCTTTACGACCCGGGCGTGGAAAGGTGGACAATCCAGAGAAAAATGGATTTCCGAAGGCAAGATTTCCAATCCTGGGCGCCTGAATGATTTACGCCATATCGTCTACAAGTCGGCGGATTCACCCTGGCGGCGGGCGCGTAAAAATCTGGGTCTGATGCTGCGGGAAGGCCTGCTAAAGGAAAACATCGATGGCGAAGCCCTGATGTGGGCCCATGATCGACTCTTAGGACGCCCCGAACAGCGTCGCATCCTGATGGTGATTTCGGATGGCGCGCCAGTGGATGATTCGACACTTTCGGTCAATCCGGGGAATTATCTGGAGCGCCACCTTCGCGATGTCATCGAATACATCGAAAAGCGTTCATCCGTGGAGCTGGTCGCGATCGGCATTGGTCACGATGTGACCCGTTATTACCGACGCGCCGTTACAATTGTCGATGTCGAACAGTTGGGCGGCACGATGATGGAAAAACTTGCGGAATTGTTCGACGAGGACGAAGCACGGAGTTTTCATCAACAATTGCGCGCGGCGTCCAAAGGCGGCTCGTTCTAGTTCAGCCTGAAAGAGCCCGTCACCAAACCCTGAGATTCCCAAACAGCGTGATCTTAAACGAATAAAGCCCGCAACAATTGTTGCGGGCTTTATTCGTTTAACTCGATTTTATGGGATCAGGCGGTCGCCGACACTTTTTCGATACGCCGTTTGATCCGGCGCGCCTCGTCCGTCAATTTCCGGTTCGGAGTCCCTAAGAGAAAAGCGTCCAGACCACCTTTAAATTCAATGGTCCGTATCGCACGAGTGCAAATTCGCATTTTCACGATTTCACCCAACGCATCGCTCATCATCGATGAGGCTTGCAGGTTCGGCAAAAACCGCCGCCGCGTCCGGTTCTTCGCATGACTGACATTATTGCCCGTAAGAACACCTTTACCGGTAATTAAGCAACGACGCGCCATGATCTTTTCCTTAATCTTAATTGAGATAACCCGGACCAACATGATCGGATCAAAGTAACTGTTTAAACCGGGCGCAATCCCGGCTAAGCGGCGCTTTTTACGCTGCTCTCACCAATGCGTCAAGACGTTATCGACCGCTCGAGAAACATTCGAACCATCTGCTGCGCCGCCATAGACGGCGTCAATTCACCTCGGGCTACTTTCGCTTCCAAATCGCGCGATAGGTCCCGTATATCCGTATGGGAGTGCAAGGCGGCCAGAAGCGCATCACCAACTTCCGTCCACAACCAGTTTCGCGCCTGTTGGCCACGGCGCGCTGTGAGCGCATCGTCCGTCATCATGACGCTTTGATAGTTCAACACGGTCGTCCAGGCCTCGGCGATGCCCGCGCCGGTCAGGGCGGAGCAATTATCAACGGGCACAGACCAGTTCGGCGATACCGGCCGCAAGAACTTCAGCGCATTGCTGTAATCCAACGCTGAATGACGCGCAGCGGCTTCCATATCCCCATCAGACTTATTGACCAGGATAATATCGGCCAACTCAACAATCCCCTTCTTCATCCCCTGCAACTCATCGCCCCCGCCCGGAAGTAGCAGCAACATGAAAAGGTCGGTCAAATCCTTCACAGCCGTTTCGGACTGACCAACGCCGACCGTCTCGACAATGACCACATCATAACCTGCCGCCTCGCACACAATCATCGCCTCGCGCGTACGGCGCGCAACGCCGCCAAGCGTCCCGCCTGCTGGCGACGGACGGATAAATGCCGATGGATGCTTACCCAACGTTTCCATGCGCGTTTTATCGCCGAGTATGGACCCCCCGCTAATCTTCGACGATGGGTCAACCGCCAACACTGCGAGCCGGTGACCCTGTCCCACAACATGCAAGCCAAAGGCTTCGATGAAAGTCGATTTTCCAACACCGGGCACGCCAGAAACGCCGATGCGAAGGGATTGACCGGCATAAGGTAAAAGAAGCTGTAACAACCCGTCTGCGGTGGCTCGGTGCTCTTCCTTCGTCGATTCAATAAGGGTGATCGCCCGCGCCAAACCTCGCCGGTCCCCTTCTCTGACGCTTGTCGCAAGCGCCGTCAAATCCGTCGGCGTCATCACGATGCTTCGCCTTTGGGTTTCCGTGGTTTGCCGCCGGAACCGAGCGCCTTCGCCGCCGCTTTGGCGACCAGATCCTGAACGCTCTTATCAAGCGCTTCGAATTCGGTGCGTTTTTCCCGAAGCATCATGAGCGCCGAATCTTTCAATTGGTCGCGTTCGCTGGCGTTTGGATCAACCGGCGGTTCCGTCGATTTCGCCTCAGCGCCGGAGCCTTTTTCGTTTGGTCGGTTATCCAGCGATATCCGCACCGATTTTTCCATAAAAATACAGCGGGTCACTCGGGCCAAGATCCCTTGTTTCAGCATCACGTCAGAAATTTCGCCATCATTATTTCATCGACATATTCGCCGTCGATATACAGAGAATCACGTTTGACGCCCTCCGCAACATACCCAAGCGACTCATACAATCGTTTCGCCCTGTCATTGGGCGCCATCACCGTCAATTCCAGTCGATGGAGTGGGATTTTACGCCCAAAATCCTCCACGCGGGTCAATAACTCGCGACCTAAGCCTTTGCCGCCATGCGCTTGCAAAACGCCTAATCCGGTCACCCCGGAATACCGGTTGCGAATAAATTCACCCCCCATCACGACCGTCTCACCCACCACATCCGCGCCGCGCCAGGCGTTCAATAACAAGAGCTGCGGGTATTCCGCAAAGCGTTCGATCACCATCCGCATTTCATCGGCTGAGCGCGCACGTTCGCCAGGACTACGCAGCAAAAAACTGCTTTCCGCGAGAAGTGTTTCGCCAAAATCATAAAGCGCCTGCGCGTCGGAAGATTCAGCGGGGCGGAACAAATATTCAGACATTGAAGTTTCTAACGCCTCCCTTTAAGCGACGGGCGCCTTATTCGTCTCGGCCAAGCGCACGGGTCAACAAGATGTACAGCTTACCAACATCCGCCGTCATAAAGGTCGAATGAAGGAGATTTTCCGGATCGGCGTCTCGCGATTCGTTCAGCAGCTTATCGAATTGATCGACATAGCGCATGACGTAGTATCGCATATCCTCATCAGTTTTGAGTCTATCGGTCACCTTCGCCGCCAGCGCCGCCTGGCGCCCCTTCAACAGAGATCGGGCGAACACCCCGCGATCCCCTTTTACATAGCGCTTCCAATCCGCCTCGGGCACATCATTGTGCAGGATGCGGGTCAGATCGATGGACGTGGAGTTCAAATCTTCGATAATGAACCGCGCAGTTTTCAAAAACAGGTCCCGGCGGAGATGCAGTTCCTGCTCACCTAGCTTTTGCGCCTGATCAGAGGCGTCTATTGAGGCCTGGGTCAGTCTCACGGCTTGCTGATCGAATGTTTCTCCGGCGCTTGACGCCTTTTCCACAGCCTCATCCAGCACCGCCACCAAATTGGCGCGGCCGGCGCCAACCTTGTCGACAATACCTTCAAAGGTCGAGCGCGCATTCTGCGCGGCTTCCGTCATCGCGACGCCCTGCTTATCCAGGTCTTCCATCGCCGCGCGAATTTGCCGGTTGGCCAATTCGCCACTTTCCGACACCGCCGTCGCTTGCGTGCGAAACGCCTCGGTCAACGTCTCAAGCCGCGCCGCGACCTGATCGGAAGCCCCGGTCACCCCGTTAGATTGCTGCGCGAATGCGTCGCCAATCTGCTTCAAATTGGATGTCGCTTCTTTCGCCGCTTCCGACAATGTTTCAGCCTGCGCGCGCAGGCCTTCGCGATTATCGTCCACCTGCATCGCCGCCTGCATGGACACGGTCGTCAATCGTTCGCTTTGTTGTGTAAAGCGGTCCCCAACCTCACCAATCAGGCGCAGCGCCGTCTGCGCCGACTCATTCAAACGCCCCGTTTCCGAATGAAACGTCCTGCCAGCCTCCATGATCCGCTTGATCACCTGCTCGGAAACGGCGACCAATTGGTCTGCTTGTTGGGACAGCGTATCCGATAGCTGCGCCGTGCGCGTCTCCGCAGCGTCCGATGCCGTTTGGAGCTGCCCGGCCTGCTCGCGAATGGTCGTCTCAATCCCCTGCAACTGGCCGTCCAATGATCCCGCCAGGTCGCTCAACGCCTTGCTATCGTCCCTTAAACTTTCCCGGATTTGACCCACGGCTTCGGTCGCATTCTTAGCGGCGCCTTCCAGCTCGGCGGTATGGGATTGAATGACCTCGCGGATTTCGCGCACCTGCGCAGACGCATGATCAGAGGCGGCGCGCAAATCCTGGCTCTGCCGCTGCAGAACATCGCCGACAGATCGTCCTTGCGCCGCAGCCCAATCCGCAGATTCACGTAGGGACTGCGCCTGCTGGCGCAATATGTCGCTGATGCCTTTCGCTTGCGTGACCGCTGGATTAAAGGCGTCGCCGACATCGCGCGCGCCCTCCTGGATAATTTTGCTGATTTCGTCAGCTTTGCCCGACAACAGGACGTCGATGCCTTTGGCTTGTTCCTCCGCCCGATCAGACATTTCGGTCAAATTCGTAACTTGTCGCTGTAACATTTCACGAACGCCATCGGCGCGCGCCGCCGCCAGATCAGACGCTTTGGAGACATCCTGCGCTTGCTCTCGCAGCACGGCGCCCATTTCACCTATTTTCAAGACAGCGTCATCGGAAACCCGTGTTAAATCCGCCCGATGTTCGCCCATGGCCAGATCAAGGGTTTGCGATTGACCCGAAACGTACGCCGTCAATGTCGATAATTCTTCGCGTTGTTCTGACAGCGCGTCTTTGATGCCAACTGTATGCTTGGTCGCCGTTTCAGCAGTCTGCGCAATATCGTTGACCTGCTGATGCATGGCCGCCATCAGCTCCTGCGCCTCCGACACCATCCGTTCAACCGTTGTGGACAGATCTTCGGAGCGCCGCGCAAGGCCGTCATCCACTCGCTGAAGAACGGAAGTCGTTACATCACGTAGCGTAACACCCAGTTTATCGACCCGGGCGGACGTCACATCGATCATCGTGTCCATCGATGTGGAATGTTTATCCAGAGAGGTATCCAGCGTTCCCGTCAGACTTGTGGCGTGACGCTCCAATGCGGCGCCCAACCGGTCAATTTCCTGACCGGTGCGCGCCGCCACCTTAACCAGCGCATCGGACTGGATATCAAATGATTCCTTCAACCGGTCGGTAACGCGGGCCGTTTGCTGACGCAATTCCGCAGCGATATCACTGGCGCGTGACGCCGCCAATTCACTGGCCACATTCAAATCCGCAGAGCCCTTGCCCAGAACCTCCGCGATGGCGACGGCCCTTTGCCCCGCCGCTTCGCCTGTATGATTTAGGGCCTCTGTGTATTCGCGAAACAGGACGCCAATATCCTTCGCTTTTTCCACCGCATTATCCGAGGCGCTCGACAATATACTGGCCTGTTCGCGCAAGGCGACGCTGAATTCTTCTGTCTGCTGCAAACTGCGCCGGGACGCCGCCGTCAGATCGCTCGCCTGCTGATCGGTAATTTCGCGGACCGAACGTTGCTGCACTTCAAATCGATCCGCAAGCGCCGACAATGCGTTGGATTGCTCTGACAACACCCCGCGCATGGAAGAGGCCTCTCGCGCCGCCTGACTCGACGCCTCCGCCAGACGATCCATATTCTCGCGTACTTCGTCGGTAACTTCCGTCAATTGCAGGGATGCCCTGTCACTCGCGCGGTTCAATTCTTCGGTCTGTCGACGCAAGACGTCAGAGACAATTTGCACACGCTGTTCGGCTTCATCGACCGGAAATGTCAGCAGCGCCAACTGACGACGCAAAGCCTCAGTATGAAGGTTCAAATCATGGCTTGGCCGCAGCATCAGAAAAACCGCCCATAGCGCCGCAAGCGGCAGCGTCATGCCCGCAACCACCGCCGCCATTTCATGCGGCAGCATCTGCACCGCAAGATTCCAGCCGAGATAAACCGTGATGTACCACCCACACAGGAGCAGCCAAACGACGCTCATGGCGGCGCCGCCGATCAGCAAATTACGCGAATAACTCGCTTCCCGCGATGCTATTTGAATGGGATCTTCATCCGGCGTGTTTGGCGCATGCCGCCCGGAACGGGGTAATTCGGTGACGTTCGAAGCCATATCGTTACGCCCTATTCTGCAGCAACCTTGCCATTACCCGCCACCATTCCCATGATTTCGCTCGCCGCCGCCGGAATATTCGTCCCTGGGCCATAAATGGCGGCGACGCCTTCGCGACGCAGTTCATCATAATCCTGCGGCGGTATCACCCCGCCGCAAACGACGATGATATCATCCGCAGACAAGCGTTTCAGTTCGGCGATCAACGCAGGCACCAATGTTTTGTGTCCAGCCGCCTGAGACGACACGCCAATAACATGCGCGTCGTTTTCAACCGCCTGAACCGCCGCTTCTTCCGGCGTTTGGAACAAGGGACCGATATCGACGTCAAACCCGATATCCGCAAACGCGGTCGCAATGATTTTCGCGCCCCGATCGTGCCCGTCCTGCCCAAGTTTTACAACGATCATACGCGGTCGGCGCCCTTCGGCTTCCTCAAAGGATTCAACCTCACGCTTGATCGCCTCAAAATTTTCATCGCCATCATAGGCGGAGCCATAGACCCCGGAAATCGTCCGGATAACCGCCTTGTGGCGTGTGTAGACTGTTTCCAGCGCATCGGAAATTTCCCCACCGGTCGCGCGCGCGCGCGCCGCTTCAATCGAAAGCGCCAGCAGATTGCCGCTTCCATCGCGCGCCGCCGTCGTCAACGCCTCCAACGTTTTTTGGCACACCGCGTCATCGCGGGAATCACGCACGGCTTTGAGGCGCCTGATCTGGGCGTCGCGAACCGCCGTGTTGTCGATATCCAGAATATCGACATGATCCTTCTTTTCGGGTTGGTATTTGTTAACGCCGACGATGACTTCTTCGCCGCGATCAATAAGCGCTTGTCGCCGGGCCGCTGATTCCTCGATCCGCAATTTTGGAACGCCCGCCGCCACCGCCTTGGTCATCCCGCCTAATTCCTCGACCTCTTTGATCAATTCCATCGCTTCGGCGGCGATGCTGGCGGTCAGGTTTTCCACGTAATAGCTACCCGCCAAGGGATCGACCACATTTGTGATCCCGGTCTCTTCCTGAAGAATTAATTGCGTATTGCGTGCGATCCGGGATGAAAACTCACTCGGCAGCGCCAACGCCTCGTCAAACGCATTGGTGTGCAGGGATTGCGTACCGCCCAACCCCGCGGCCATCGCCTCAACCGTCGTGCGGATGATGTTATTGTAGGGATCCTGCTCGGTCAGGGACACGCCGGATGTCTGGCAATGGGTGCGCAGCATCAGGGATTTTTCGTTCTTGGGGTCGAACATATTCCGCATCAAGGTCGACCACAGCATGCGTGCGGCGCGAAGTTTGGCGATCTCCATGAAAAAATTCATGCCCATGCAGAAGAAGAACGACAGACGCGGCGCAAAGTCGTCGACCTGTAAACCCTTGGACAAGGCGGCGCGCACATATTCGATTCCATCGGCGATGGTGTAGGCCAGTTCCTGAACGCACGTCGCCCCGGCCTCCTGCATGTGATATCCGGAAATCGAAATTGAATTGAACCGCGGCATATTCTTCGAGGTGTATTCAATAATATCCGAGACAATGCGCATGGAAGGATCCGGCGGATATATATAAGTGTTGCGGACCATGAACTCTTTCAAAACGTCGTTCTGGATCGTCCCGCTCAACGCCGCAATGTCAGCCCCCTGCTCCTCGCCCGCGACAATAAAGCTCGCGAGAACCGGCAACACCGCGCCGTTCATGGTCATGGACACTGACATTTTGTCCAACGGGATGCCGTCGAACAGAATTTTCATGTCTTCAACGGAATCGATGGCGACGCCCGCTTTGCCCACATCGCCAACCACGCGCGGATGGTCGCTGTCATAGCCGCGATGGGTCGCCAGATCGAAGGCGATGGAAAGCCCCATTTGGCCGGCGGCCAGGTTCTTTCGATAAAAAGCGTTGGAGTCCTCGGCGGTCGAAAACCCGGAATATTGGCGGACGGTCCAGGGTCGCGCCGCATACATGGTCGCGCGCGGGCCACGCACAAAAGGCGGCATTCCCGGCATGGTGTTCAAATGCGCCAGACCTTCCAGGTCGGCGGCGGTGTAGACCGGCTTCACGTTGACGCCTTCAAGCGTCATCCAATCAAGAGAGTCTACCGGCTTACCGCGCAATTCCGCCGTCGCCAATTTTTCCCAATCCGCCAGGGAACCTTTTGGAAAATCAGTCATGTAATCACACCTCGTTAAACACGAGTGTACCTTATATCGGGCCTGGGGGCGTAGAGTCCATTATTCGGACCGTCCCGCAGCAGGCGTTTCGCCAGCCGCCTCGTCAGAAAAGCCGAATAACGGCCGTATTTTAACCCCTATCCAGGTTCCGCACAGCGCCGCCACAATCCATAGCCAGCCACGCAAGCTGGTCGAGGCGATGCCGGAAAAAAACGCGCCGATATTGCAGCCGTAGGCAATGCGCGCGCCATACCCCATCATGAGGCCACCCAACACTGCCGCTAACAGGGACGCCAAGGGTATTCGAAATCCGGGCCGGTATTTGCCCGCCAGTCCGGCGGCCACCAGCGCGCCCAACACGATCCCAAAATCCATAACCGAGGTCTCATCCACCAAAATGTTGTTGTTGAGCGCGTATTTCGTAAATCCACCGGACCAAAACCAGGTTCCGGTGGGATCCCACCCCACCAATTGCGCGGCCTTGGCGCCCCATAGCGTAAACGCCCAGGTGATGCTCCAGGGGTGACCAGACAACACCAGCGCCAACCAGTTTAACAACGCCAGCGCCAATGCGCCCCACAGCAAAGGCCATCCCCCTCTGAAAAATCGTGACAATGTGGGCCGGACCACCGGTGACGACGTCGAAAAATAACGCCGCAGCAGCCACCAAAACGCCCCAAAGACGGTGAGTTGAAGAAGCGCGGCGACGGACCACCCCAATTCCGCGCCCAGCGCGATACCAGGCGCGCGCGGCAGCGAAGACCACCATTGCATATCCAGGCTGGCCCAAAACGACCCTGCGCACATCGCCGCGAGCGTCACCAACATCCGGACGCTGCCGCCGCCAACTGTAAACAACGTGCCTGACCCGCATCCGCCGCCAAGTTGCATACCAATACCGAACATGAACGCGCCAACCGCGACCTGTACGCCGACCGGCGCGATCGCCCCCGTCATCGATTGTCCAAACAGGGACCCTTCGGCCAAAACCGGGGCGAACAGCATTGTTCCCGCCGCCAGCATAAGCAGTTGCGCCTGCACGCCGCGACCGTCGCGCTGCAGGAATAACCGTCGATAGGCGGCGGAAAACCCGAATGCCGCGTGATACAACGCCAACCCCATCAGGCCGCCCGTCAAAAACAACGCGGCATGGCGCCAGCCTTGCTCGCGCAGAAAGAACGCGCCGACCAACAGGACGATAAGACCAGCAAGGGTGACCAATCGCTGAATCGGCAACGGTTCAAAAGGCGCGGGCGCCCTGAGATCGACGGCGTCCACCGTCATCGGACAATCCACTCTGGAAACAGATACTTCTGAATGTCCTCACCCATAATCAGGTCCTTTATCAATGTTCTGGCGGATTTTCACCGCAAACACTGAACCTTACCGGATTATGGGGCGGAAAACCGCGCGTTCAAGCAGAGTTGAGCAGGGTTTACCAACGAAAGGTGGACGCTGCATAGGTTGGGGTTTGGCCCTCACGCTCACAGAGCGTCGCCAGCGCGGCGGAATCGCCCAGATCGGGTATATCTTCCGCGTGAATGCCGCCACTGATAAACAGGGAGTCGATCCCCGCGCCATTCGCCCCGCCAATATCGTGGCAAAGCGAGTCGCCAATGGCGAGCGCGGGCCCATGATCCGGCGTAAGTTCAAAACATCTACGGTACACGGGCGCATGCGGTTTACCGCGATAATCAACCTTACCACCCAATTCTTCAAAGCGCCGCGCCGTTGTGCCGGGACAAATGGCTAAGCTGCCATCTGGCGCCTTGCTGACAAAGTCAGGGTTGGCGCAGACCATTGGCAATCCCCGCGCCGCCGCACGCTGAAGCAGCGGCTCCATGGTTTCCAGCACGGCCTGATCATTGGTCGTGCCGGCGTTCAAAATAAAATCTGCATCTTCTACCGATTTGGCTTCGCTCAGCGGCAGCCCTTCAATCAAACGATTATCGCCATCCCATGTCAGCATCAAACAGTGCGCGCCAAGGTTTGTGTAAAAAGGCTCGCTGGCGGCGTTGAGCGCCTGCCAGACTTCCTCTCCCGACGTCACGCAATGATCGTACAAATCATCGGTAAACCCCATATCGGTCATACGCGCCTGCGTGACCGTCAAACGCTTGCCGGAATTCGACAGGATGGTGATTGTCTTCCCCGCCCGGCGCAGCTCTCGCAACACATCCACGGCGCCCGGATGCGGCGTTTCACCGTTATGAAGAACGCCCCATTGATCGATAATAAAGAGGTCATACTGGTCAACGACTTCCGCCAACCCTTCCAACACGCGGATACTCATTCGCTGTCCTGCAATTCTTGAAATACTTCGGGTGGATCCTGACTGATGCGCGGCTCGCCAAACAAATACCCTTGCCCGAAATCGATGCGATAATCTGACAGTTCAACAAGCATCTGCTCTGTTTCGATCTTTTCCACAATCAGGTCAATACCCGCGTCATCCAGAGCCCGTTTGGTCGCCCGGACCATCTCCGGATTCACTTTCGCTTGCTCCAGAATCATCGCAGCGTCCACTTTTACAAACTGGAAATTCCGCGCCGATAGCGCCGCAACATCGAATTTCATCTCGGAAACCTGATCCAATGAGAAACGATACCCTGATTCGGACAAACGCTTCATGTCGGTGGCGATATCCCCGCCCAGCAATTCAAATTCATCCTGCGAGAACTCGAACACCAGAGATGGCGCCAAATCCGGGCAGTTTTCCAGATAGCTGATGAATTCTTCAAAAAACGTGCGGTCGCCAATCGTATGCGGCGTCACGTTGCAGAAAAACGCCGTCGCGTAATTATACCGCTCCGTGCGGCGTAAAAGCTGCACACAGCGGAACAGCAGCATATTGTCGATCGCGCGGGTCAGCCCGCTGGCGCGTGCGGTTTCAATATACTGATCCGGCAGCAGCATGGTGCCATCGGCGGCGCGGATCCGGCTGAAACACTCGAAGTATCGCTGCTTGCGTTGTGGCAGGCTGACGATGGGTTGGAGATAAAGGTCAACCCGGTCGCGCCGTAAGCCTTCCCGTACGATGTCCAGAATAACGCCCTCGTCGAACGCGTTATAGGCCCGGAATTTTTTGGCTGTCGCGTCCGCCAATTGAACCGCCGCCTCGGCGCGGTCTTCTACAGGCAGCTCCACCGACGCCATCCGTTTTCGCGCCGACGCGTCGGAATTTTGATCTGAATAAAGTTGATCGACCAGCGAGTGAAGCACTTTCACTTCGGCGGCGACCTGACTAAGCCCCACTGAATCGCACTGCGAGCCAAATTGTCCGGCTTCCTCCAGCGCTTCATATATGCGACGAATCTCATCGCGCGCCTGGGTCAATTCGTTTCTGTTTTGTCCATAGGCCTTGCGCAACAAAGCAAGGCGGCGCAACGCCCGACGCGACTCCGCGCGGCGATGCAGTATTTCATGAATCAGCCCCGCCGATAGAAGCGTCGCCAGGCCAAACAACCCCGCCGTGGACCGCTCAAAACCAAGCGGCGACACCACAAGCACAACAGCGCCCGACGCGGCGACCAACGCATAACACGCGAATATCACAAAGTGCCAAATCACCAGGTTGTCATCCGCTCCACTATCGCACCGCCAGATTTTCCAAAACCAGATTTTTCAAAAGAGGTATCGCGGGCAAGGTTAAACGCTTGGAGAGATTACGCGAAGCCACGATTCCCGGCAACCCACGGCGGCGGCGATTACCGGTGATCCGCGCCAACCGCGTCTGAGACGGATTTAAAACCGTCAGAAATCAAACATTCAGCGAGTTCGGACTTTACGCTTTGAATAAGACCCGGCCCGTTCAACGCCATCGCCGAATAGAGCTGAACAAGGGACGCGCCAGCGCGTATTTTGGCATAGGCCTGCGCGCCGTTAGAGACGCCGCCAGCGCCAACGAGCGTCAGCTTCCCTTCGGTCAAACGATACATGTCGCCTAAAACCGCCGTCGATGGCGCAAAAAGCGGCGCGCCACTTAGCCCACCCGCCTCACCACGCGCTAAATCCGTCAGGCTGTCAGGACGTTCAATTGTCGTGTTGGAGATGATGAGCCCATCCACCGCCTGCTCCAGCGCCATGGCGGCGATGTCGCGCTTGTCGTCTTCCGTCAAATCCGGCGCAATCTTGACCAGCAACGGCGGCGCCCCCTTTGGACAGACCCGTTCAGCTTCGGTGCGCACCACCTGGATCAACTGCGCCAGAACATCCGCGTCCTGCAAGGCGCGTAATCCCGGCGTATTGGGCGACGACACATTGATGACCAGATAATCCGCAAAGGCGGCCAAACGCGCGGCGGCGACTTCATAATCATCCGTCGCATCCTCGGTTTCCTTGTTTTTGCCGATATTCACGCCCACAACGCCGTGATCCTTGCGCTGCGTGAGTCGCCCGGCGGCGGCCTCCATGCCCTGGTTGTTAAAGCCCATTCGGTTGATGACGGCCTTGTCGGCGGACAGTCGAAACAAACGTGGTTTCGGATTTCCGATTTGCGGGCGCGGCGTTACGGTGCCGATTTCGGTGAATCCAAATCCCATCCGCAACATGGCTTCATAAGCCCGCGCGTCCTTATCAAAGCCGGCGGCGACGCCAATTGGATTGGGGAAATCCAGCCCCCAATACCGACATTTTAGAATGGCGGCGTCAGGACGACGGTCCACCGGACCCCAT
>JBLHZD010000004.1:0-40447 GCA_047631095.1 Alphaproteobacteria bacterium | reverse complement strand
CAACGGGAGCCTTGAACGGCATGTCTTATGACGATGAAGGGAACCATTACGGGTTCGCGTTATCCGACGAATTAATCATGATCCGCGATCAGGTCCGCCGATTCATGCGCGAAGAAGTGAAACCCGTCGAGGATCGATTGCCCCACGACGCCACCCATTGCGACCCGGCGGACGAAGCCCGTCTGCGCGGCATCGCGGAAGATATGGGATTGGGCCGATTGAATGTGCCTCCGGAATATGGCGGTCAGGAAAATGATTGCCTGATCCGCTGCATCGTCACCGAAGAAGCATCGAAATGCCGTCTGGGCGGATACCGCCCGGCGCTGGGCGCCATTCGACGCGGCCCGCCGAATATCATATGGCGCGGCACGCCGGAACAGATCGAGAAATACGGCATCCCCTGTGTCGAAGGCGACATGACCGGCTACATGGCGATCACCGAACCAACCGGCGGATCGGACCCTCGAAACAATATTCAAACGCGCGCGGTGAAGAAGGGCGATAAATGGATCCTGAACGGCCGCAAGATGTGGATCACCTATGCGGGCGTCTCCGACTGGGGCGTCATTTTCGCGCGGACCGGAGAACCGCAAGACGGACGCCCACCGGAAATTACCGCCTTTATCGTCGAGCCCTCCTTCCCTGGCATTAGCTTCGAACCGATTCCGGTCATTCGCCCGCTCTACCCTTATGAAATCACTCTGGACGATTGCGAAGTCCCGGAAGGAAACGTGCTGGGCGAGATTGGCGGCGGGTTTGGCGTGGCGGAACAATGGCTGGTCGCGGGCCGTATGCCCTATGCGGCGGGCTGCATCGGTATGGCGCAAGAAGCGCTCGACATGGCGTGCGGCTGGGTCAAACAACGAAATTCCCAGCGCGGCCTGTTGGCGGACAAGCAAGCCATTCAATGGATGATCGCCGATTCGGAAACTGAACTGCGCGCCGCGCGGATGTTGATTTACGAAGCCGCCAGCCTGTCAGACCAGGGCATGAACCCAAAGGTACAGGCGTCTGCGTGCAAATTATTCGCCACCGAAACGGCGTTCCGCGTCGTCGATCGCGCGATCCAGATGTTTGGCGGCATGGGCGTGGCGCAGGAAATGCCGTTGGAACGCTGGCTTCGCGAATTGCGCATCAAACGCATTGGCGAGGGACCATCGGAAGTCCATCGGATGGTGATCGCGCGCGACAAGCTCAAAAACACCGATGGCGGTATTTATTTCGGTTAACCCAAAAAATCAGGAACATCACGATATGCAAGTACTAGAGGGGATTCGCGTCCTCGATTTGACGCAAATTTATCAGGGGCCCTATGCGGCGTTTTTGCTGGCGATGGCCGGGGCGGAAGTCGTGAAGATTGAGCCGCATGCCGGCGAACGGGCGCGACGCGCCGGCGGCGTGGACACGCCCATGGCGTTTGCAATGCTCAACTCCAACAAAAAGAGCATCACGCTGGATTTGAAAAACCCGGACGGTAAAGCGCTGCTGAAGTCGTTGGTGGAGAAAGCCGACATCCTCATGGAGAATTTTGCGCCGGGAACGATGGACCGTCTGGGCGTTGGGTACGACGTGCTAAAGGAAATCAACCCGCGCCTCATCTACGCATCAGCCACCGGCTATGGACTGAGCGGCCCGGACCGTGACCAACTGGCGATGGATCACACCATCCAGGCGGCCAGCGGCCTCATGAGCGTGACCGGAGAACGCGGCGGCCCACCGTCTCGCGCCGGGGGCACACCCTGCGATATCATGGGCGGCATTCATATGCATGCGGGCATTCTGCAAGCGCTGCTGGGACGAGAACGCAGCGGCAAAGGCACCCTGGTGGAAACCGCCATGATGGAAACCATGTATTTCACGCTCAGCAGTGACCTGACGCATTTACACCGGACCGGCGAAACACCGCCACGTCGAGGCGACAAAACAAACACCCTGACGACGCCGTATGGTCGCTACGAATGCACCGATGGCTGGATCGCCATTATCTGCGTCGCCGAACAACATTGGGAACGCGTCCTGACCGTTATTGGCCGCGCCGATTTGATTGGCGACCCGGCATTCGCCGACAATGAACTGCGCAATGCGCGCGAATCTGAAATCAACGAAATGATTGAAAAGTGGTCCCGGGCGTTAAGCCGGGACGAGGCGTTCCACACGATGCGGGACGCCAAGGTGCCCGTCGCGCCGATCCGCGATATCGATGATGTTCGCGATGACCCGCATATGCACGAACGCGGCATGCTGCAACATATAGAGCATCCCTATCTGGGAAATATCGTTTTACCCAGCAGTCCGATACGATTGTCGGCGTTTGAAACCAGCGCCCTTCAGGTGTTTCCGGAAAAGGGCGGCGACACCGCCAGTGTTTTGAGCGAATGGCTTGATCTGGACGATGCTAAAATCGCCGAATTATCAAGCAATGGCGTCGTATAATCACCGCAAACAGCGCAAACAGCGCAAACAGCGCAAACAGGGCAAACAGGGCAAACAGGGAGGCACTCACCCATGAAGAATTTAAGCCAACGATATTGCATCGTCGGCGTCGGACATACGGCCTATGGCAAGAACCCCGGCGTTTCTCAAATTGCGCATAATGTTTTTGCCATCCGCGCGGCGCTCGACGACGCCGGATTAACCACCGACGATCTCGACGGCGTGCTGACCAAGGCGCCCTCCTCCACCTTTCCCATGTTATGGGCGCCGAAAGTCGCCGAAGCGTTACGTGTTGAACCCAACTTCGTCGGCACGCTCGATCAGGCGGGCGCCAGTAATATCGGCCTCATCCAATACGCCATCAGCGCCATTGAAATGGGACAAGCCTCGGTCGTGGCGATTTCCTATGGCGACAATCCACGCACGGGATCGCGGGCGTCCTATGCGCGCGCCAAAAGCGGCGACGGCGCGGTCGCCGGGCTGTTCGGCGCGCCCTCCAGTTACGCCATGGTCGCGCAACGCCGCATGCACGAATACGGCACGACCAAGGAACAACTGGCCCATGTCGCCATGACCCATCGCCATCACGCCAGCATGAACGACAACGCGCAATTCCGCGACCCGATCACGATGGATGACTATCTGGATGCGCGCTGGGTGGCGGAGCCCTTTGGCCTGCTGGATTGCTGCCCGGTCTCTGACGGCGGCGCGGCCTATATCATCACGACTGAAGAGCGCGCCAGGGATATGGCGAAGACGCCGGTTTATATCAACGGCATCGGGCAATCTCATCCGTCCTGGGAATTTTTCCGCCGCCCAAACATGGCCGCCAGCGGCGCCGCCGTGTCGGGAAAAATGGCGTTTGAGACAGCGGGAATCGAACCAGAGGACGTCGATTTCTGCGAAATCTATGATTGTTTCACCATCGTCCCCATCATCACGCTCGAAGAATACGGGATCGTGGAGCGCGGCGAAGGCGGCGAATTTTATCAGGCGGGCCACACCCGCATCGGCGGCAAACTACCGTGCAACACCTCTGGCGGATTATTGTCGGAGACCGGAATGCCCGGCACACAACTGGTCGTCCAAGGGGTTCGCCAGTTGCGCGGCGAATGCGGCGAACGACAGGTCGAGGGCGCCCAGACCGGGCTGGTCAGCCAACAAGGCGGCATCCTGACGACTCACGCCACCATGATCCTTTCCAATCAGGGGGCCTGAGCGATGTCTAATGACGCAACCGAACAATTCTCGGACTTCGACGAACTTCTGCCGGAGATCAATGAATTCAACGCTCCCTATTGGGAGGGTTTGTCCGCAGGCGACGTTCGCCTGCAACATTGCAACGGCTGCGGCGCCAATCAGTACCCGGCGGAATCATTCTGCTACGAATGCGGGGCGACCGATCTGGAATGGCGCACGGTGGCGGGCGACGGCGAGGTCTATTCCTTCATCATCGTGCATCAGGCCTATCACCCGGCGTTCAAACAATTCCTGCCGTACACCGTCGCCATCGTTCAGATGGATGACGGCCCGCGTATGCTGGCGGCGATGCCAAATTTGAGCGCGCCAGTCGCCATTGGCGACCGCGTCAAACCGCGCATTCAAGCGGTCAACAATGAACGGTCGGTTCTGATGTACGAACCCGCCGCCTAAACGCTAGTCTTCAGCGCCAAATACGAAAGGAAATCCCATGAGTATTGATTTCGACGTCACAGACCGCATCGCGAAGATCACGATCAACCGACCGGAGGCCCTGAACTCCATGACCCCGGCGATGTACACCGCGCTGTCTGAAGCTTGGATCGAAGTGCGTGACAATCCCGATATCTGGGTCGCGGTCGTCACGGGCGCACCCCAGCCCAACCGGACGCCGGACCGGCAAATATTTTCCGCCGGGGCGGATTTAAAAACCATGGGTCGGGACCGTGAGGCCTATGAATTCTGGCAAACCCAGACTGATCAAATTCTCAATCGCGGGCTGGAAGTCTGGAAACCCGTCGTCGCGGCGGTGAATGGCTTGTGTCTGGCGGGCGGCATGACCCTGCTAATGGCGACCGATATCCGGATTGCATCCGAACACGCCTCGTTCGATCTGTCCGAGGTCAAGCGCGGCATCTTACCAGGTAATGGCGGCACCCAACGCACGATCCGGCAACTGCCTTACCCCATCGCCATGGAAATGTTGTTGCTGGCGCGTCGCTTGACCGCAGAGCGCGCGGCGCATTTTGGCCTCATCAACGAAGTCGTCCCCCATGACAAGGTTCTCAATGTCGCCATGGAGCGCGCGGGCGAGCTCGCCACCATGGCGCCGCTGGCGACGCGCGCGATCAAGGAACTCGCGGTGCGCGGCCAATACATGCCGCTGGATGAAGGATTACGTTTTGAGCAGGTCATTCAAGATCGCTTGCGGGCCACCGAAGACGGCAAGGAAGGCCCGCGCGCCTTCGCGGAGAAACGCAAACCCGACTTCAAGGGCCGGTAGGCCGATTAACGAGGTGTGAGGGTCCGTTTGATCAGGACGGCGGCGTCAGGAAGCGCATCCAGACCAGCGCAATCGTCAATCAGCGCATCGAATTGCGCCGCTGAAATCGGAAGACCGGGTTTGATTTCCTGAAGCTTGCGCGCCTCTTCTGCGAAGTCCCAGATAAATTCACGGCCCGTGCCTTCTTTCGTAACGCTGCGCCCATCTTTTAAATGGATCGTCACGATGGGCCCAAACAGCGTCTGTCGGTGGGACGGGGTAATCGTCACCCGGTGCATAAGGTCGAGTACTTCCGGTGGGTCCGCCTCACCGAAGCCGCGATCCGCGCATTTTAATAAGGGAAATGACCGGCGCACCACACCATAGGCTGCGAAATAATGCGGGCTGCCGACGGCCGCGTCTCGGCCACGCGAGGGAAAGGCGGGGCTTGGATATTCTGTCTCCAACCAGTTGACCACCGTTTCCACACGCTCAACATCTTCGTATTTTATATCGTGTTCCGCACAGAGCGCAGCGGTCACATCCACATGGGCGATATTGTAGCCCGGTGTGTAATAAATCCGGTACAGGGTTTCCAGAAACATCCACTCCTTGCCCAAATTCTTGGTGATATTTCCCAGTTTCGCAGAATTATCCGCGGTAAAACTATAGGTCAGATCGCCCCGGTTATTGCCCGCATAGGCGTAGTAAAACCCGGCCTCGCCTTCCAGCACCGTCTCGCCGCCCACCGCGCCGTGACGCGCCATGGCCACCGCCAGAAAGGCGCTTCGCACCGCGCCGCCTTCGCGCAGGGACCGGCCGCCGCTGCGGGCGCCTTCCAAGTTGCCGCTGGCCAGATTAACGCATTGCGCGATGGCGCCGTGCATCTGGTCCGCGTCCAGTTTCATGATCTTGGCCGCCGCAATCGCCGCGCCAAAAATGCCGAACACCGGACCGGAATGAAACCCGCGCGCCATGACGGTGGGGATGAAATCGGCGGCCATGCGTTCCAGAACTTCGTAGCCCGCCGCGATGGCGGTTAAATATTCTTTACCCGTCGCGCCTTCGGTTTCCGCCGCCGCCAGCGCTGCGGGCAAGATGGCGCATCCGGGATGGGTCAACATGCGAAACGTGTCCCACTTACCCCCGGCGAACATCATTTCTGCATTCACCAGCGCCGCGCCTGACCGGGTTAATTTTGCGCCATCGACCAACACCGTCGCCGCGCCACCGCCGCCTGCTTCTTCCGCCTGCATCATCGCCAACGTCTGTTCGATTTCGGGCATGGCGCGCCCCAGCAACGCCGAGGACAAGCCATGCAGCGTCACGCCTTTCGCGCGGTCTACAACGGCGGGCGGTAAATCCTCATACGCCAGCCCGGCGGCCCATTCCGCTAATTGTCGACTCAATGAGGCCATGTCTCGCTCCCTGTTTCAACGCACCGCCAGAAAATTACGCAAAGGCGGGCATCACTTCCTTGGCGAAGGTGCGTAGCGCGCCCTGCGTCCGCGACGACAACAACACATAGCCAACGCCGCCCGCCTCCAGCTTTTTCAAACGCTCGATAATTTCATCCGGCGTCCCCAGCAGAACGCCTTCTTCCGTTGCTTTCAGCAAATCCGCATCAGACACCATGCTCGATTTTTGATCTCCGGAACTGCCATGGGCGTTCATCGCCGCCAGCGCTTTCATACGCGCCGCAATGGCCTCTTCACGCTCCGCATCGGTCTTGGCGATAAACAAACCGCGCGCAACCCCCACGCCAAGAGGATCATAGGTCCGCCCAACAGATTTCAGCGCCTCGCGAAATATGCCCAGCCGCTCCAGAATGACATCGAACGTTTGAAACTGATCGAGCAGGAGATTGTATCCACCTGCGGCGGCGTTTCGTAATGATTCCGGGCGCCCCGCGGCCAGCCAGAAGGGCGGATGCGGTTTCTGCACCGGCGCCGGTTCGATCAGGACGTCCTTGAAGCGCCACCGCTTGCCTTCATGCGAAAAACGCCCCTCGGTCGTCCACGCCTTGCGGATGAAATCCATCGCTTCGTCAAAGCGCTCCGTCGCTTCCTCAATCGGCACGCAGAAACGCTCAAACTCATTGAACCGGTACCCTTTGCCGACGCCAAAATCGAACCGCCCATTAGACAACAGATCCAGCGTCGCCGCTTGCTCTGCAATCAATACGGGATTGTGCCACGGCAGAACGACAATCGCCGTCCCGAGCCGGATGGTGGCGGTTTTCGCGGCAAGATACGTCAGCACGTTCAGAGACGATGAGACTTGCCCTTCGCCGGTGAAATGATGTTCGACCAAAAAGCTGCTGTAAAAGCCAAGGTCCTCCGCTTCGATCACCGACTCGATATAAGCGTCGTAGCCCAGCCGGTATCCATCTTCCACACCGGGCGCCGAACGCGCGCCCCCGAACAACCCAAATTTCATTGGTATAGCCGCTCCCCTATTTCGTTACGCCGCCGCCAGATTACGCGGCCCGCGCCGTTTCAATCTTCCAGAACGATTGGATTGCTGAGCACGCCAATCCCGGTAATTTCGACTTCACAGACATCGCCGGGCTTCATGTTTTCGGAATGTCCCTCCGTCCCCATCCAAACGACGTCGCCGGGATACAGCGTCAGGTATCGCGACATTGCGCTGATATAGCGCGCAATCCCGAACAACATATTATTGGTTGGAAATTTGATAACGTCGCAGCCGTTTAATCGAACCGTCGTCTCCATGGCGTCAAGGTCGACGTCGGTTTCAATCCACGGGCCCATCGGCTTGAACGTGTCTGAATTTTTACCGCGCCAGAAGGTGCGGTCGCCACGCTGCCAGGTCCGTTCGCTGACGTCATTGCCAATTGTGTAACCAAAGACGCAGCTGAGCGCGTCTTCTTCAGAAATATGCTTGGTCTGCTTGCCGATCACGGCGACAATCTCGCCCTCATACTGAAACAGTTCGCCAGCATCCTTCGGCTTTACAATCGCCTCGCCATGGGCGATCAGCGCATTGTTCGCGCGATACCCAATATCCGGCTTGTCGGGAATATTGGGTTCCCGCCCCGCGATCTTGGCCTGTTCCAGCACATGGTCCACATAATTCAAACCCGCCGCGTAGAACGTCTTGGGAATGACCGGCACCAGTAACTTTACGTCGGCCAACAGCGCAGATTGGCCCGTTTTTTCGCCGCCATCAAACAGTCCGCCCTTAACAAAAGCGACACTATCGCCTTCAACGATCCCGTGCGACACACCGCCATTATGTTCAACCCTGACCCAACGCATTCGCTTCCCCTGTGTTCGATTTCATCCAGACAAGGGATAAATCTGCCACAATCAATGCGTCTCTGCACGCCTCGCTTGCGCACCAACGCGTTCGCTTAATTCAGGGCCGTAACACGCGCCGGCGGGTTTTCACCTCGCGCCTAGTAACAAGCCGCGCGGGGCATATCCTGCATCAGTTCGCTAACGATCACAGCGGCGTCGCCATTTGTCGTGTCTGGATGGCGCGCCTGATAGGCGCCGACCGCCGCCAGGAACGCCGGATAGTCCAGCGAACCAGACTCGCGTTTTTCGATGTACGCAAACGCGACCGCGCGTAAATCGCCTTCATAGGTCATCTGAGTGGTCATGAGCGTATTCCCTATTTTGTAGACGGTTCTAAACCCTCATGGTTTCGACCGCACATCATCAATCGTCTCATTGCACCATCAACGAACGGCCACGCCGTCACCCGTTCGGGCCATTTTTCCTGTAATTACATAAAACATGATGCACATTTTGCGTCTCCTGGCACTCTTGCAGACCGTAAAACGAGACCCTATATGTAAACCTTGGGGAGGCGCTCTACTGCAGATAGAGAGAATTTGATATGCGAAAACCTTCATCCACAAGGACACTAATTTCCCGATTTGCGACCACGACGGCGATTGCGACGGGCTTGTTGATCGCCGGTACGGCGAACGCCCAAAAACCACGCATTGACTGGGCCGCGCCTGACGAGGGCGTTTTGGTGAATACGCTTCCGGAATTTGCGAATGGCGACCAACGGCGAGTCGTCTTCACCGACCGCTGGCAGACCGAAGAATATGCGCTTTTCCAAAAAGACGGCGCGCAATCCGAAGCGGTCATGAGCATCGCCTCCGAACGCGATATCATCGCCCTGGAATACGCCGTAACGGTTCGTCGAAATATCGAATCATGGAACATTAACCGCAACCATCCGATCCAGTATGGTGAGAAAGGCCGCGTTGAATCCCGACTGGGCACGTTCTTTTATCAACATTATGCGCTTGGCGGGGTTAAGCGGAACTGCGTCGGTTATACCGCGAGCTGGGACGAGCATGTAGAAGATTACCAGGGCCGGCCCGCAAAAGCGGTGTTCGGATATTACTGCGCAAAATCAGGCGCGCAAATTTCCAACGCCAAGGTTGAACAAATTATCGACAGTCTGGATTTTCGCGGCGCCTATGATTACGCCCGTTTCGAGCCGACGCCGCCCAAAGGGACATCAGGTGCGATTAATGGCCGAAGCGCCAAGGAATTCGCCAAGGGAACAGGCCCCAATACAGGAAACCCTAACTTTCCCTACGATTTCGCAGTGCTTATCGATGAAGTTGAAGGCGACGACCGCCGGAACTAGAATTTAATAAATTCGGATAGCACCGGGTTATTCTCGGCGGTCCTCTTGGGATCGCCGACCAACCTCGCTTCGGCGATCACCACTACGTCGGTCTTCTCCACTTCGACGTTCGTCCTCTATCGAATTGCTGGAATCGACCCGTCGGTTCGCCTGTGCGCGCCGGTCCTGGTCTTCACGCCGTTCGCTGGATTTACGACGACCATCATCATTTCGTTCGTTTAATTTACCTTCCGAACTCGACATTGCCCATTCCCCCAATGTTCTCGATGCATCCGATTAATTTCCCATCAATCCACCCTTTATACCAACCGGCCTCTTCTTTTCAACTCTTTCGAGAAAGTCCATATCGGCGCGCGATGGGATCTTTATTCAGGCGTCGGATACCATTTCGCTTCCCGTTTTTCAGCGAAACTGAGCAGGCCCTCTTCAGCCTCTTCGGTTTGGCGTTTGGCCGAATGCAACAGCGCTATTTTTTCAGCAACCGCATCGTCCACCAGGAACCCACCCAATTCCATAATTTGGTTTTTCGTCCAGGACACCGCATCGGGGCCGTTCTTCAATATTGAATCAATAATTGGCGCGGCGGCTTCATCCAACCCGCCCGTCGGACAAGTTTCATGCACCAAGCCCAACGCCTTGGCCTGTTCCGCACCAAAACGCTCGGCGCTTAACGCGTAACGGCGCACATTGCGCGGCCCCATCGCCGCGATCAATTGCGGAAATATCGGCGTTGCGACAACACCCCAGCGAACTTCCGTAATCGCGAAAATTGCGTCTTGCGACGCGATGGCGATATCGCAAGCGGCCACAACGCCAACGCCACCGCCAAAACAACCACCATGGACCAGCGCAATGGTCGGTTTCGGGCACGCATCGAGCCCCCGAATAGCGCTGGTAGTTCGGCGGGACACCTCGTCATTCGCTTCCGGCGACTTGGCGGATTCTTCGTTCAACCATTTCAGATCGGCGCCCGCCTGAAAATGCGGGCCATTGCCGCGCAACACAATGACGCGCACCGAATCATCGACGGCGAAGGCGCCGAGCGCATCCATCAACCCCTGCACAACCTCGCCATTATAGGCGTTATTCACCTTCGGGCGATTAAGGGTCACCGTCGCGACCCCACGGGCGTCGATACTACTCAAGACAACGGCTTCAGACATTTATTGTACTCCTGATTTTTATAAACTGACGCGAACCGTCAAACGTTACATACGAAAGACGCCGAAGCGCGTTTCTTCAATTTCCTTGTTCAACGACGCCGACAACCCCAACCCCAAAACCATCCGGGTTTGCGCGGGCTCGATAACGCCGTCATCCCACAAGCGCGCGGTGGCGTAATAAGGGTGGCCTTCGATTTCATACTGCTTCTCGATGGGAGTCTTGAACCCCGCTTCATCTTCTTCCGACCAGGATTCGCCTCGCTTTTCCATCGCGTCGCGACGCACCGTCGCCAGGACGCTCGCCGCTTGCGTTCCGCCCATGACCGAAATGCGCGCATTCGGCCACATCCACAAAAATCGCGGTGAAAACGCGCGTCCACACATACCATAATTTCCGGCGCCATGAGAACCGCCGACGATCATCGTGAATTTCGGCACATTGGCGCAGGCGACCGCGGTCACCAATTTGGCGCCGTCCTTGGCGATGCCCCCTCTTTCATACTTCTCACCAACCATGAAACCAGTGATATTTTGCAGGAAAATCAGTGGGATGCGCCTTTGACAGCACAGTTCGATAAAATGCGCGCCTTTCAAAGAAGATTCCGAAAAAAGAATGCCGTTATTGGCGATAATCCCAACCGGATAGCCGAACAAATGGGCAAACCCGCACACCAACGTAGTGCCGTATTGCTGTTTGAATTCATCAAAAACACTGCCATCAACGACGCGGGCGATCACCTCGCGCATATCAAACGGTATCCGAGGGTCGGTCGGAACAATGCCGTTTAATTCTTCCGGCGCGTATAACGGCTCAACGGAATCGCGGATATCGAGATCAACCGTCTTTTTACGATTCAGGTTGCCGATGATCTGACGACAAATCGCCAAAGCGTGGTCGTCATCCACGGCGAAATGATCCGCAACGCCCGAGACGCGCGTATGAACATCCGCGCCGCCCAGTGATTCCGCCGACACATCTTCGCCAGTGGCCGCCTTGACCAGCGGCGGGCCCGCCAAAAATATCGTCCCCTGCTCTTTGACGATAATTGATTCATCCGACATCGCAGGCACATAGGCGCCGCCCGCCGTGCAGGATCCCATGACGGCGGCCACCTGCGGCACGCCAGCGGCGGACATCCTCGCCTGATTATAAAATATGCGCCCGAAATGCTCCCGGTCCGGAAACACCTCGTCCTGATTGGGCAGATTCGCGCCGCCGGAATCGACCAGATAAATACAGGGCAGATTGTTCTGCTGTGCAATTTCCTGAAGCCGTAAATGCTTCTTCACCGTCACCGGATAGTAGGTCCCGCCCTTGACCGTAGCGTCGTTCACCACGATGGCGCATTCGACCCCGGAGACACGGCCAATGCCGGTGATAATCCCGGCGCCGGCGATATTGTCGTCGTACATATCGTGCGCCGCCAGCTGCGATAACTCCAGAAATGGCGATCCCGGGTCAATCAACCCGCGAAGCCTGTCGCGCGGCAGCAACTTGCCCCGCCCCACATGACGCGCGCGGGATCCGTCACCACCCCCAAGCGCCGCCGCGGCTGTTTTTTCCCGCAAGTCTTCCACCAGGGCGTCGACCGCCGCCGCATTCGCCTTGAATTCTTTTGCTCGAATATTTATCGCGCTTTTAAAGACAGTCATGAATTTCCAGTCATAAGGGTCGTATCAATAAGCTCCGACGACCAATCTATTCTTGTCGCGCCGCCGGTTCAAACATCGGGTTCGGATTTGGCGCGCTTACGCCGCCGAAATTTGGCGCGCAATCACCAGTTTTTGAATATCACTGGCGCCTTCGTAAATTTTGCAGACGCGCGCATCGCGATAAATTCGCTCAACGGGAAAGTCCTTGGTGTAGCCCGCGCCGCCGTGCACCTGTATGGCTTCTGAACAAACCCGTTCCGCCATTTCTGTTGCGTATAGCTTCGCCATGGACGCTTCCTTCAGGCACGGCGTCCCGTTTTGCCGCAATTCAGCCGCGTGAAGGTAAAGTTGGCGCGCGGTTTCAACCCGCGCCGCCATATCCGCCAAGCGAAACCCCACGGCCTGATGCTCGATAATCGGCTTACCCATGGATTCCCGCATTTTCGCGTAGTCCAGCGCTGCTTCGAACGCCGCGCGCGCCATGCCGACCGCTTGCGCCGCGATGCCAATTCGGCCGCCCTCCAGATTGGCGAGCGCGATCTTGAGCCCCTGCCCTTCCTCGCCCAGCATCAAATCCGCGTCAAGCCGCATATCATTAAATCGGATCTGGCAGGTATCGGAAGCGCGCTGTCCCAGCTTTCGCTCCACCGAGGCAATTTCATAGCCTGGCGTATCGGTCGGAACGATGAAGGCGGAAATACCGCTTTTACCCGCTGATGGGTCCGTAACAGCGAAGACGATCAAAAGATCGCCATTCTTGCCGCTGGTGATAAACTGCTTGGTTCCGTTCAAGACCCAGGCATCACCCGCCCATACCGCCCGGGTTTTAATCGCACCCGCATCCGACCCCGCATCGGGCTCGGTCAAGGCGAACCCGCCCAGAAATTCCCCACGCGCCAAAGGACGCAGGAACCGTTCTTTTTGTTCGGGCGAGCCATAGCGAAGGATCGGCATACACGCGACAGAGTTATGGACACTCAGAATCGTCGAACACGCGCCATCCCCGGCGGCCACCTCTTCAATGACAGACGCGAACGCCACCATATTTGCGCCGGCGCCGCCCCATTCTTCCGGGACCAGCATCCCCATAAAGCCCAGCGCCCCCATGCGGCGCAGCGCCTCAGTGGGAAAGGCGGAGTCCCGATCCCGGACCGCCGCGCTGGGCGCCAGATGTTCCGCCGCGAACGCCCGTGCGGAATCCCGGATCACGGTTTCTTCGTCATTGAGTATCATGGCGCCGCCAACAAGCTCACCACGGGAAATCGAAGCCGTCGTAATTGATGAAGCGCCCACTGTCTTCCGGCTTCAACCGCTTGATGACATTCATCATGCCGGAAACGCTGACTACAGGGTCAATCGCCGCGCTGGGTCCGCCCATATCGGTGCGCACCCAACCGGGGTGGAACATCACGCAGGTCGCCCCGCGCGGCTTCAAGTGATTCGACAGTATCTTAACCGCCATGTTGAGGCCTGCTTTGGAGGATCGATAGATGAACCCATCGCCGCCGGACGTTTGCGCCAGACTGCCCATCATGCTGGATATAAACACCATCTGCTTTCGTTCAGATCGCAGCACATTGTCGGCCAGCGCCTCTGCGACCCGTAATGGAGCCAGCGTATTGACCCGCATAACCTCGTCCCAGGCGTCAAAATCAATATTGCCAAAATCGCTGTCGCGAGGACCATAGATCCCGGCGTTGTTCAGCAGTAAATCGATGGGCTCTCCCGCCAGCGACTTGGCCAAGGCCTGAACCGACGCGCCATCGGTTACATCCAGCGCATGAACATCACCTTGTAAACCGGATCCCGCAGGATCCCGGCACGTTGCAATGACGCGCCAGTCCAGAGCCCTGAACTGACGCGCGAATTCACGCCCCAACCCGCGATTGGCGCCCGTAATCAGTACTGTGGGCATAGATTAGTTCCTTATGCCGACAGGATTACGACAGCCATCCAGACCATCGAGGCGACGCTGGCGGCGAAGGTCAGCGTGCGAACCCAAGGAACGCCAAGGGTAAACGTCACCGCGTGCGCGACCCGCGCCCAGAAAAACACAGTGGCGCACAGGGCGGTCGTTTCATTGGCGGCGCCCGTGACATGGGCGATCAACACCAATGCGGCGAACGGCGCCAGATTTTCCACAAGATTTAAATGGGCGCGCTGGCATCGTTGCGACCAGGCTGGCGTTTCCGGCGGGTTTTCCGGGTAGCCAACCGCATTAAGCAATCCCCAGCTTCCGATGCGCGCGAGAATATAGGGAACCCACATCAAAATGCACAGCAGCACCGTCCATGTCAGCATTGTCAAATCGGTCGTCATAATGTCAATCCTCCCACTCTTGAACCAAGTTTAAGACCCTTACTCACGAGGTTGGCGGCGAGGCTAGGCCAACAGCTCTCCGCCACAGTTGGGGCACACCCCCGCCATCGAGATCGTACAAGGCGAACAGAATGTGCATTCATAAGAACATATATGCGCATCGCCCGTATCGTCGAGCGGCGCATCACATTTCATACAAGCCGTCTTCATTTCAAGCGCCATTACGAAGTCTCCTGAAAAAGTTCGCGGCCAATCAGCATTCGTCTGATTTCGCTGGTGCCCGCGCCAATTTCATACAATTTCGCATCTCGCAACAAACGGCCCGTCGGGTAATCATTGATATAACCATTTCCCCCGAGGCATTGTATCGCCTCCAACGCCATCCAGGTCGCTTTTTCCGCCGCATACAATATAACGCCCGCCGCGTCCTTGCGCGTTGTGTCGCCCCGGTCACAGGCCTGCGCCACCATATACACATAGGATTTGGCAGCGTTCATCGTGGTGTACATATCCGCCAACTTGCCCTGCATCAGCTGAAATTCGCCAATCGCCTGCCCGAATTGTTTGCGTTCATGCACATAGGGCAACACCACATCCATACAGGCCTGCATAATGCCCAACGGACCGCCCGCCAGCACAAGACGTTCGTAATCGAGGCCGCTCATCAGGACATTCACGCCGCGCCCGACTTCGTTGAGGATATTCTCGACCGGCACTTCGCAATCCTCAAACACCAATTCACAGGTGTTCGAGCCGCGCATCCCCAGCTTGTCCAGTTTTGGCGAGGTCGAAAACCCCTTGAATCCCTTTTCAACGATAAACGTCGTAACGCCCCGTTTTCCCGCATCGGGATCAGTTTTGGCGTAAACCACCAGCACGTCGGCGTTGGGGCCATTGGTGATCCACATTTTCGTCCCGTTCAGGATATAGCGGTCGCCCTGTTTTTCCGCACGCAACCGCATCGACACCACATCGGACCCGGCGCCAGACTCGCTCATCGCCAAGGCGCCGACATAATCGCCGGACACCAGCTTCGGCAAATACCGCCGTTTTTGATCCTCGGAGCCGTTGCGTCGTATCTGGTTCACACAGAGGTTGGAATGCGCCCCATAGGATAATCCAACCGCCGCGGACGCCCGGCTCAATTCCTCCACCGCAACCACATGCTCGGTATAGCCCATGGCCACGCCGCCATATTCTTCTTCGACGGTAACGCCCAGCAGCCCCATGGCGCCCATCTCGCGCCATAAACCCGCCGGGAAATCGTTGCTTTGGTCGATTTCGGCGGCGAGCGGCGCGATCTTCTCCGCCGCAAACCGGCGCACGGAATCGCGCAGCAGATCGGCGTTTTCGCCCAAATGAAAGTCGAGATCCGGATTTACAGTGGCGATCATTCGCGCCTCCTCCTCAAAACAGGACCAGAACCGCCAGGCCCAGAAAACAGAAAAACCCGACAACATCGGTAATTGTCGTCAAAATTACGCTCGACGCCACCGCCGGATCAACGCCCGCGCGATCCAGTCCCAGCGGCACCAATATGCCCGCCAACCCCGCCACGAACAGATTGATGATCATGGCCGCCCCGATCACCAGGCCGATTAAAATATCGTTGAACCAGAAATAGGCGATCCCGCAGACCAGAAAGGCGAAAATGATGCCGTTGACGCCGCCAACGACGACTTCTTTACCGACGATGTTGAGCGCATTGCGCGGGGTTAGTTCCTTCACCGCCAGCGCGCGCACCGCCACCGTCAGCGTCTGGGTTCCGGCGTTGCCCCCCATCGACGCGACGATGGGCATTAGAACCGCCAGCGCGACCACGCGCTCAATCTCGGCCTGAAACATGCCGATAACCAACGACGCGGCCACCGCCGTCGCCAGGTTAAGCAACAGCCACGACAATCGCAGCCGCGTCGTCGTCGCGACCGCTTCATACAGATCATCGGACGCCACGCCGCCCAGTTTCAAAATGTCTTCGTCATGCTCTTCCTGAATGACGTCGACCACGTCATCGACCGTGATGACGCCGACCAGACGACCGGAATCGTCCACGACCGCCGCTTCCGCCAGATCATATTGGCGAAACAGGAACGCGACGTCCTCTTGATCCATAACAGCGGGAATCTGCTTGAACCCTGGCGCCAGAATATCGGCGATTGGCGCAACGCGTTGCGACCGCAACAACTTATTCGTCATCACAACGCCGACAGGCTTATGGTCCGGCCCCACCGCAAACATGCCATAGAAGGTTTCCGGCAGATCCGCGTTGGACCGCATGTAGTCGATGGTTTCGCCCACTGTCCAGTACAGGGGGATGGCGACATATTCGCGCCGCATCAAGCGCCCGGCGCTGTCATCCGGATAGGACAGCGCCTGTTCGACCATAACCCGGTCGCCTTTCGACATACTCTGCAGAACCGCCTGCTGATCGCCTTCATTCAGGGCTTCGATCAACTCGACCGCATCATCGCTTTCCAGCTCTGCGGCGATTTTGGCCAGTTTTACAGGATCGAATTCGTCGATCAAATCGTCGCGAAGGGCTTCGTCCAGATTAGTGAGAACTTGCGGATCCTGAACGCCGCCCAGCAAGGATTCCAGCGTATGGCGCTGTCCCGCTTTCAAACATTCAATAAGGTCAGCGACATCGGCGGGGTGAAGCGGATCCACAATCCGCCGCACCGCCGCCGCGTCACGTTGTGCAAGCGCCGCCCAAACCTCTTCAACGACCGTATCGGTCAGGCCGTAGAGATCCCCGAGGCCGTCATCTTCTTGCGCGCTGTTCTGAGGGGCCATGTGACGTCCTTAAAGACGCCGCCGGCCGCTGTTACCGATCCTGAGCGTCAACAACGGCGTAGGCGGTCATATTTACAAGCCCGCGGGTCGTCACCGCTTGCGTCACAATATGTACGGGTTTCGCCATACCGATCAGCATCGGGCCAACGGACAGGCCATCCCCTGTCGCCTTCAGCATATTGTAGGTGATGTTGGCCGCGTCCAGTGACGGCATAATCAGCAAGTTGGCGTCGCCGCTAAGCCGGGAGTCCGGGAAAACACGTTTCCGAATGGAGCCGTCAACGGCGGCGTCGGCGTGAATTTCACCTTCAACCTCCATATCCGGATCCTCACGATGCAAAATCGCCGTCGCTTCCCGCATCTTCAACGAGCCTTCGGTGTCCCGCGTCCCGAAATTGGAATGCGAGAGTAGCGCGACTTTCGGTTCGATGCCAAAGCGGCGCACTTCTTTCGCGGCGAGACGCGCCATCTCCGCAATCTCATTCGCGGTCGGATTGGGCGACACGTGCGTGTCTGCGATGAAATACGTGCCTTTTTTCAAAATCAGAAGGCTCAAGGCGGACACATCGCGTACGCCCTCCGCCTTGCCGATGATTGGCATCACATGATCCAGATGGGATTTGTACTGCCCCACCAAACCACAGATCATCGCGTCGGCTTCACCACGCTTCACCATCATGGCGCCGATGGCTGTTGTGTTTGTCCGCATGACTTCGCGCGCATAAACCGGCGACACGCCGTTTCGGGCCGTCAGACTGTGATATTCCTTGGCGTAATCCGCGTATCGGGGATCATCCTGCGGGTCGACCAGGGTGATATTTTCGCCAATGACCAGCCGCAGCCCCAAATCCTTGATACACTGTTCGATCACCGCGCGGCGCCCAATGAGAATGGGCTCGGCGATTTTATCGTCCACGACGACTTGCGCCGCGCTCAGGGTGCGCACTTCTTCACCTTCGGTAAAGACGACCCGTTTCGGATTAGCGCGCGCCTTATCGAAAAGCGGACGCATGACTTGCCCGGACTGGAAGACGAACGCCGTCAATTTACGCCGGTATTCGTCAAAGTCTTTAATCGGACGCGTCGCAACGCCGGTATCCATCGCCGCCTTGGCGATCGCCGGCGCAATTTCAATGATCAAGCGCGGGTCAAAGGGCTTCGGCAGCAACTTCAACGGGCCAAACGGCGCCGCTTCATCGCCGAAGGCCGCCTGTACGACATCGGAGGTTTCCGCCATCGCCAGATCCGCCAAGGCTTTTACGCAAGCGAGCTTCATTTCCTCGTTGATCGTCGTGGCGCCGCAATCGAGCGCGCCGCGGAAGATAAACGGGAAACACAAAACATTGTTCACCTGGTTGGGATAATCCGACCGGCCCGTGCCCATAACGACATCCGGACGCGCCGCATGCGCTTCTTCCGGCATGATTTCCGGCGTTGGGTTCGCCAAGGCCATGATGATCGGGTCTTTGGCCATTTTCTTGACCTGCGCCCCATTCAAGGCGCCAGGCCCGGACAGGCCCAGAAAAATATCGGCGCCGCCGATCGCGTCATCCAGGGTTCGGTTTTCAGTCTCAATCGCAAATTTTAGTTTGTATTTGTCGAGGTCTTTGGCGCGGCCGTTATGGATCACGCCCGTACGATCGCAAACCGTGATGTTTTCCAGCGGCAGGCCAAGGCTGAGAAGCTGGTTCAGACAAGACAACGCCGCCGCCCCGGCGCCAGACGCCACCAACCGGACATCCTTGATGTCTTTTTTGACGACCCGCAGCGCATTATAGATCGCCGCAGCGACGACAATCGCCGTGCCGTGCTGATCGTCATGAAACACGGGAATGCCCATACGCGCCCGTAATTTCTCTTCAATCTCGAAACATGCTGGCGCGCCAATGTCTTCCAGGTTGATGCCGCCAAAGGTCGGCTCCAGCCGCGCGACGCATTCGACGAATTCGTTCACTTTGGTTTCTTCGACTTCAATATCGAAAACATCGATATTGGCGAACTTCTTGAACAGGACCGCTTTGCCTTCCATGACCGGCTTCGACGCCAATGCGCCGATATTGCCCAATCCTAGAACAGCGGTGCCATTGGTCACGACGCCAACGAGGTTGGCCCGCGCCGTCATCCAGGCGGCTTCCGAAGGGTCATCCACAATCGCCATACAGGCGGCGGCGACGCCTGGTGAATACGCCAGCGCCAAATCGCGCTGATTCGCCATCGGCTTCGTCGGAACAATCGCCAGCTTACCCGGCGGGTCCATACGGTGATATTTTAAGGCTTCCTGATCGATGTCATTACTCATGGCGATTTTCCCCTGGGTGCACGAATGTGGTGCGGCCATAAAAACATAATCCAGCCTCGCGCGCCAAAGAAAAGGGCCCCTCGAAACCGAAGGGCCCTATTATTTTATGGTGCGGTCGAGAAGACTCGAACTTCCACGATATTTCTATCACAGCGACCTCAACGCTGCGCGTCTACCAATTCCGCCACGACCGCGAATTACTACGTAAAATTGACAATTATCAGACAATTATCATACGTCGTCTTGTCTGGTATTGTCGCATTCGTGAAGGGGAAATACCAAATCCGGTTTTCGAAGGCAAGCATTGCACATGAATGAAAATAAAAATAACCCCGTTGATAACCCCGTCGAGTGGATAATCGACAACGCGCCTGTCGCGTATGACAGGGCGCTTTGCGTCATGGAAGACAGGGTAACTGCGATTCACACGGGAAAAAAGTCAGACGCGGTGTGGCTTCTGGAGCACCCTTCTCTCTATACCGCCGGGACCAGCGCCCGGGATGAAGATTTGATCGAGCCGGACCGGTTTCCGACTCACCGCACCGGTCGTGGCGGCCAGTACACCTATCACGGCCCCGGCCAGCGCGTTGCTTATGTCATGCTGGATTTGAAACAACGCCGCCCGGATGTTCGCTGGTATGTGCACGCGCTTGAAGAGTGGATCATTCGCGCGCTCGCCTCCTTCAATGTCGTTGGCGAACGGCGCGAAGGCCGCGTTGGCATCTGGGTCAACCGTGGCGGCGGACGGGAAGACAAAATCGCGGCAATTGGCGTGCGAATCCGGCACTGGATCACATTTCATGGGATCGCCATCAATGTCGAGCCTGATTTGACACACTTTTCGGGCATCGTCCCGTGTGGAATCGGCGATGAAAACCTGGGCGTCACGTCGCTGGTTGATTTGGGGTTACCGGTGGTTATGGCGGATCTCGACGCCGCGCTTATGACCGCGTTTGACGACGTTTTTTTGCGGTGATGAACCTTTGTTAGCGACGAAAGATAAACGCTGACGGGTCTATGCGGTCCTGCCAGCCTGCGCGCGCCAGTTCCGGGTCTTCATGTTCTTCCTGCGGAAAGCCGACGCACAAATAGGCGATCAATCGCCAGGCGGCGGGGGCGTCCAGGGTTACGTTAACGGCAGCGGGGTCGAGAATCGATACCCAGCCAACGCCAAGCCCCCGGGCGCGCGCCGCCAGCCAGAAGGTCTGCACCGCGCCAACGACCGAATATTGCAACATTTCCGGCATGGTCCGCCGCCCCAGCCCGTGGCCATACGGGGTTTCCGGGTCGGCGAATACCGCCAGATGCACCGGCGCCGCGTCCAATCCCGCCAGCTTGAGGCGCGCATAGAGCGCCGCGCGTTCACCCGCATATTCCGATAGAGCATCGTCGTTGCGGCGCAGGAAATTTTCTCGAATTCCCGCGCGACACGCCGGATCGGAAACCAGGACAAACCGCCAGGGCTGACAATTGCCGACCGATGGGGACAAGCAGGCTTGTTCAATGAGTTGTTCGAGCAGCGCAGGATCAACGGAGTCGGTTTTAAACCGCCGCACATCACGGCGCCACTGCACCAGCGTATCGAATTTTTCCCGGAAGGTCGCATCGAAAGTGGGGTTGTTTGTTTTCGACATCACCGCGTTCCTTTCTATCCGGTCTGGCGGGTTTGAAAGCCCGGCTCCACCGCCTGGTCGCACGAAAATTCCGCAACATTCGTGACGCGCGCCATCGTCGGCCCTTTATGACACAACGCCAGCATAGCCTGAATCGCCTTCGGTTTTCCGGAAAACACCGCCTCGACGCTCCCATCGCGCCGGTTTCGCACCCAGCCATCCAGATCCAGAGAATCGGCCTGGTTCGCGGCCCAATAGCGATAACCAACGCCCTGGACGCGCCCCTTTATCTCGACTCTGATCGTCGCCATCGCGAAACGCTCCACCAAGTAAAAAAGATTTACGGGCGGCCTATTCGAATTCCAGTATCATCTGATCCACGCTCAGGCTCTCACCGGCCTTGGCGTGGGCGCTCAGCACGACCCCGTCCTGTTCAGCGCGCAGGACATTTTCCATTTTCATCGCCTCGACCACCGCCAGGGTTTGGCCGGCCTTGACCGAATCGCCTTCGGACACCGCTAATTGCACCAGCAGCCCCGGCATCGGCGACAACAGGAAACGCGACAGATCGGGCGGTTCCTTGCGCAACATAAGACTGTTCAGCGCCGCGCCGCGTTCCGACAAAATCAAAATATCCGCCTGCTGGCCGCCATGCCCTAACCGTCGCCATTCTCCGACCCGCTCGATCTGCACACAAAACGGCGCGCCATCCAGACGCCCGCGCGCTATGGGTTCGCCGGGACGCCACGACATCTCAACATGATGCGTTGCGTCGCCCCTGCGAACCGTCCAGTTACCTTCATTCTCAGCCACGTCAAACGCCAGAACGTCGCCGTCTCGAATCGTGGCGACAAACGATCCAACGTAAGGCGTTTCGCGCGCTTCAATCGCACGCGCAACCGCAGCGACCGAAACGAACAAGGCGGGATTATCCTGCGCCATATCCGCCAAAGAAAACCCGTCGCCATAGGTGTCATCGATAAACGCGGTGGTCAGATCGCCGTCGATAAAGCGCGGATGCGCCATGACCGCATTCAGGAAGGGAATATTGTGGGAGACGCCGCGAATATAATACGCGTCCAGCGCGTCGCGCATATGGCGAATGGCGGCGTCTCGCGTTTCGCCCGACGTGACGAGTTTGGCGATCATCGGGTCATAATACACGGAGATCTCGCCGCCTTCCTCGACGCCGGAATCAACGCGAACATACTGTGACGCTTCGGGCTCGATATAGCGAACCAGCCGCCCGATAGACGGTAGAAAATTTCGAAACGGGTCTTCCGCATAGACGCGCGCTTCCATCGCCCATCCGCTAATTTTTATATCTTCCTGGCGCAGGCTGAGGGGCTCCCCCGCCGCAACGCGGATCATTTGTTCCACCAGGTCAACGCCGGTAATCCGCTCAGTGACCGGGTGCTCCACCTGCAGGCGGGTGTTCATTTCCAGAAAATAGAAATTCTGATCGCGATCGACGACAAACTCCACCGTCCCCGCTGATTTATATCCGACCGCACGCGCCAGCTCGATCGCTTGCGCGCCCATGGCGGCGCGGGTTTCAGCGTCAATGAAAGGCGACGGCGCTTCTTCAATCACCTTTTGATGGCGGCGCTGAATGGAGCATTCCCGCTCACCGAGATGAATGATTCCGCCCAGACTGTCGGCCAGGATTTGAATTTCAATATGACGGGGTTCTTCAATAAATTTTTCAATGAAAATACGGTCATCGCCAAAGCTGGACCGGGCTTCATTGCTGGCGGACACAAAACCGTCGCGCACTTCTCCATCATTATAGGCGACGCGCATCCCCTTGCCGCCCCCCCCGGCGGAGGCCTTGACCATAACAGGGTGGCCGACATCACGCGCTATTCGAACCGCTTCCTCAGCGTCGGCGATAACATCCGGCCAGCCGGGGATCGTATTGACACCCGCTTTCGCCGCGAGCTTTTTCGATTCAATTTTGTCGCCCATCGCCCGGATCGCGTCGACGCCGGGACCAATGAACGCAATGCCTTCCGCCTCCAGCGCCAGCGCAAATTCCGGGTTTTCCGACAAAAATCCGTATCCGGGATGAATGGCGTCTGCGCCCGTGCGGCGCGCTGCGTCGACAATCTTGTCGATAACAAGGTAGCTTTCCGATGAGGGCGACGGGCCAATCGGCGTCGCTTCATCAGCCATGGCGACATGCGGCGCGTTTTCATCCGCCTCTGCGTAGACGGCCACCGTTTTGATCCCCATCGCACGCGCTGTTTTTATGATGCGACAGGCGATTTCGCCTCGATTGGCGATTAGAATTTTTGCAAACAAATTATGGCCCTTGGTCCAAATTATCGGAAACGCGATTACGCTGTCTCAGTCAGCTTTCTCAGCGCCGCTTATACGGACTATACGGCCTGTGCTTGTCAAGCAGAGCGGGCTTTTTCGCCCGTATGCGGTTAGTCTCTAGCGGCGCCGCACAGGACGCGGTTTCCACGCCTTTACCCGCGCCAAGATTGGTCCGCGCACGGATTCCGGCAGTTTCGCATATATCGCTTGCCGGTTAACCTCTGCGCTCCAATGGCCCTGACCTGACGCCAGCGTCAGCCAAAACAACGCTTCGGCGTCATCCTGCGCCACGCCTTCGCCGCGCGCATAGCGCAGCCCGATATGGTTCTGCGCCTTTGAGTACCCTTGCATCGCCGCCTTTAAAAACCACTGCGCTGCGGCGGTCTTGTCCACTGAACCGCCGATGCCGTCGCGCCGTAACTTGCCCATATTATACTGGGCTTTTACGAACCCGTTCTCGGCCGAGGCCTGAATCCACTTTCGCGCCAGATCCATGTCTTTTTCAACGCCATGTCCGTGCAGATAAATTTTACCCAGCACATATTGTGATCGAACCAGCCCGAGTTTTGCGGCGTGGGCCATATAATCAACGCCAACCTGATGATCCCGGTCGGCGGTTGACCCAAACAAATAACTGGCGGCCAAATTATGGGCGGCCTGGGCGTTGTCTTGCGCCGACGCTTTCTCCCACCAGGATCGCGCCACCGCCAAATCAGCAACAACGCCGCGCCCGTCATCATAAAGAACGCCCAGATTGAATTGCGCGCGTGAATCGCCCGCCTCCGCCATCGGCTCCCATAATCGTCGCGCTGTCAAAAAGTCGCCGCGTTCATATGCAGCGGCGCCATCGGCGAAATCATCCGCCCTGGCCTCAACGGCGGCGAATCCCACAGCCCCGAGCGCTACTCCCATTCCAACAACCAGAATACTGGCAAACACCGACAATTTCATCGCCTCTATTCCTCAACCGCGCGCGCCCAAATCCAATATCTCAAATTTCCCGCCACCGTCGCTGTAGCACAACGTCTTTTCAGCCCGACGCCGGATATTTTGACAGGCGCGTATTCAACGCCTCGATCAAGCCATCGGGACCGTGCTTATTAATGACCGCTGTAAATTCGGAGCGTTGCGTGGTCAGCATACTGACCCCCTCCACGACGACGTCGATCACCTTCAATGTTTCGCCCAGCCGCCGGACGCGCCAATCGCACCTGATTTCAGGAGATTTATCCTGCACAATCCGCGTGCGGACAAAAACGTCCTTCTGCTTGGTCCGTTTAATTTTATCGACGACGAATTTTTGGCCCGCATAGCCGCCGAGCCGCGCGGCGTAGCTACGCAAAATCCATTCGGAAAAGAGGCGTTGATAGTCCCGGCGTTGGTCCGGGCTCATTTGCCGCCAGTACCGGCCAACGACGAAACGACCGATTTTCTCCATCGCGAACCCGCCTTCCAGTAATTCCCGGAAAGCCGCCTCGCGTTCCTGAAGCCCCTTCGAATCGTCCTGGAGCACACGAATAGCTTCATCCGCCAGGTTTTGCACAAACGCCGCCTCTTCCGTTTGCGCCCACGCCGTCGGTATGAGCATCGTTGGCGCGAGAACCGTCAGCGCCAAAAGCGCGACAACTGACAACACGAACCGTTTCACCCGATTTTTCGGTTTTTCGACCAAACCCACAATCGTCATCTCTGGAACCATCCCCAAAAGGACCCCTCCCGAAAACTTTCCGTCTTTTCCAGTCCTGCGGCCATTCCGGCTCTCAAGCGTTCCAGACGCCAAAGCTGCATCGCTGAACATACTATAACACCGTATATACGGGCTCCGAATGACATTATCCCTACTCTGGGCCCCGGGGGCAATAGGACCCCAACCGCTGCGGTATTTAGCTGTCACACACATCTGGAAGGCGGCTACGGCGATAAGGGCCGAAAATTAGAAGTTATCCTTCAAAGCCTGATTGAAATAGTTGATCTTTGTCGCGAGGGGGGATAACGTTCCCACGTGATTTTGAATCCCCGGTGGTCGGGGATGACAAAGAGAACGTAGAAGTCTCAACGCCAAAGAAACCTTCAGGAGAGGCAAACATGAAAGTATCATCGAAACTGGCGCTCGCCGCCGGTATCGGCGCTGCACTGACCTTCGGGACAGTCACGGCCGATGCCGCTGTTAAGCGCGGCGGCACACTGACATTTGTTGTCGGTAGTAAAATTCCATCCATGGACGCACACCGCGAATCAACATTCGGCATGATCCATCCGATCCGGCCGTTCTATAGCCTGTTGATTCGGGTGAATCCGAATAATCCGAAAGTTGCGGACGATTTTGTTTGCGATCTGTGCACGACATGGACCTCAAGCGCGGACAAGATGAAGTATACCTTCAACATCCGCAAAGACGTCTCGTTCCATAACGGTCAAAAATTGACGGCGCATGATATCGTCGCGACGTACAACAAGATCATCTTCCCGCCGAAAGGCGTGGGCAGTTCGCGTAAAGCGCACTACCAGATGGTGAAGAAAGTTTCGGCCGATGGCGATTACAAAGTCGTCTTTGACATGAACTTCGCATCCGGGGGCTATCTGCCCGCGATGGCGTCCCCCTTCAACTTCGTTTACTCCAAAGACGATCTCGACAAGCATGGTCTGCAATGGCACCGTAAAAACGTAAACGGCACCGGCGCATATCAGTTTGTTCAACATGTGACGGGTTCGTTCGTTGAAGGCAAAGCCTACAAGAATTACCACCACATGGGCGCAGACGGTAAAAATCTGCCCTATCTCGACGGCTTCAAGGCGATCAGCGCCCCGAAAATGGCCATTCGTCTGCAAGCCATCCGTGGCGATCGCGCAGCGATTGAATTCCGTGGCTTCCCGCCGAAAGCGCGTGACGATCTGAAGGAAGCGTTGGGCGACAAGATTACGGTTCAGGAAAGCACATGGAACTGCGTAAACGGTTTCTCCGCCAACCAGGGCCCCAAAGGCCCCGAGAAGTTCAAGGACGTTCGCGTCCGTCAAGCGCTTCACCTGGCTCCGGATCGTTGGGGTGGGTCTAAGTACCTGTCGAAAATTGCGATTGTTAAAACCGTCGGCGGAATCGTCTTCCCGGACAGCAAGCTCGCGTCCACCAAGGAAGAACTGCTGGCCATTCCAATGTTCAACCCAGACAATAAAGTGCGTCACGCCATGGCGAAAAAACTTCTTGCCGATGCAGACGCATCGGGCATGAAGATTTCGCTCTGGAACCGCGCTGTCGACCAACCTTACAAGGTTGTTGGCACCTGGCTTATTGATCAATGGCGGAAAGTCGGCTTTGACGCTTCGCAAACGGTTGTTCCGTCGGGCATCTGGTACGATGGTCTTCGTAAGAAAAAAGACCATCCGATTTCCATGGATCTGAACTGTCAGTCCGTTATCAATCCTTTGATCGACGTTTCCAAATGGCAATCATCTGATGTCGCTGGCAACAACTACGGCAACTATATTGACCGTGAAGTTGACGCCCTGTGGCAGAAAATGAATCGCACCGGCGATCCCGTCGAAGCCCGTTCCATCATGCGCAAATATGAAAAGCGCGTTATGTGGGATCAGGCGCATTGGAGCCCGACCCATTGGTGGTTCAAGATCAACCCGCACCGGTCCTATGTTAAAGGCTGGAAGCAGGCTCCGAGCCACTATCTGAACCAGCACTTGGACCAAGTCTGGCTCGATAAATAAGATCCGAGACCCACACCGTCGCAAAAGCGGCGGTGTGGCCGTTACTTTTTCAACGCGTCCTGTTTATCGGGACGCGTTTTTTTTACCTTTGATTTGGGCGTCCCGTTTATCGAGGGCGCGTTTTTTTTGCCTTTGATATGCGCGTCCCGTTTATCGGGGGCGCGCTTTTTGCCTCTGATTTTGACAAAGAGGCGAAACCGGCCGCAACCATTCCTGAACCACGCCCCCTTGACGACGCAAAAAGGAATCGCCACATCATGATCTCTATAAAAAAGGATTAGTCTGATGGCCGAACAAATCATTCACGATGAACACGCAACCTACAAAAACAAGGACGCCTAGATACGCCGGTTGTTCATGGTTTTATTCGTGTTTTTCTACCACATCGCGATCATGCTGGTAGGTGCTGTCGCGATCATTCAGTTTATCTCGGTACTGGCGACCGGGCGCAATAATCCGCGCCTGACAGCATTCGGCGCCGCTCTTGGCCGATATTTCCAGCAACTTGTGCGGTTTTTGACCTACAACACCGAAACAAAACCGTTTCCGTTCAGTGACTGGCCCCATTCAGGATCAAGCGTCGAAAAGACAGACGCCTAGAACGGAATACGGAACCGTTCGGCTACGCTGCGTTTTCAAGAACAACTTTTCGGACGATTTCCGCCGCATTCGCCACCTGATCGCGCGTCACGTCCAGATGAGTGACCACGCGCATCCGATATCGGTCGTTTTCACCAATTCGGATGCCATGAGATAAGAGTTTCTGGTGTAGTTCCGCCGCTGTCATGCCGGTGCCGGAAACATCAAAGAACACCATATTGGTTTGTACGGATCCCATATCCACCGAAATTCCCGGCAGATTTGCGACCCCTTCCGCGAACAATTTTGCATTGGCGTGATCATCGGCCAGGCGGTCGACGTTATGATCCAGGGCGTATACGCCCGCAGCCGCGATAACGCCGGACTGGCGCATCGCGCCCCCCATACGCTGCTTCCATTGCCACGATTTCTCGATGAAATCTGCGCTTCCCGCCAAAACCGCGCCAACGGGACAACCCAGGCCTTTGCTTAAATCGATCCACAGTGAATCGAAGGGCGCCGCAAACGCCTTTGCGGATACGCCCGAGGCGACGACGGCGTTTGGCAAACGCGCACCATCCATATGGAGCACCATATCGTTGTCTTGCGCCACCGTCCCAACGGCTTGCACCGTCTCCAGGGGCCACACCGTGCCACCGCCGGAATTCGCCGTTTGTTCGATGGCGATCATCCGGGATTTCGGCGAATGTCGCCGGGCCTTGCGGATGGCGGCTTCCGCCTGATCTGCGGAAAAAATACCCCGCGCCCCATCAACGGGCCGAATGGAGGCGCCAGAAAACACCGCCGGGCCACCACCTTCAGAATTAATGATGTGCGCTGTCTTGTCGGCGATGATTTCATCGCCCGGGCGGCAATGCACCAAGATGGCGATCTGGTTGCACATGGTCCCCGACGGCATGAATACGGCGGCTTCCTTGCCCACCATTTCCGCCACCATTTCGCACAGGCGCGTGGTGCTTGGGTCCTCATCGCGTTGTTCGTCGCCGACCTCCGCATGCGCCATGGCATCGCGCATCGCGGCGCTGGGGCGGGTCTGGGTGTCGCTGTACAGGTCAATCTCAATGGCGGGCATATCGCAAATCCAATCTGGTCGATTAAGAGACGTTCTGTATCTTAAAGAGGGATATTCGCGTGTTTCTTCCACGGGTTTTCAAGTTGTTTGTTCCGCAGCCGTTCAAAGGCGCGGCAAATCCGCCGGCGGGTGTTCCGCGGCAATATGACATCGTCGATGAATCCCATTCGGCCCGCGACAAAGGGATTGGCGAATTTTTCACGATATTCCTCCGTGCGGCGTTCAATTTTTTCCGCGTCCCCAAGGTCACTTCTGAAAATGATTTCCACCGCGCCCTGTGATCCCATGACGGCGATCTCAGCAGCCGGCCACGCGTAATTCATATCGCCGCGCAAATGCTTGGAGCTCATAACGTCATATGCGCCGCCATAGGCCTTGCGCGTAATCAAGGTCACCTTTGGCACCGTCGCCTCGGCGAATGCGAATAGCAGCTTGGCGCCCTGCTTGATGATGCCGCCATATTCCTGCGCCGTACCGGGCAAGAATCCGGGCACGTCCACCAGTGTTAAAATCGGGATGTTAAAACAATCGCAAAACCGGACAAAACGCCCCGCTTTTCGCGCGGAATCGATATCCAGACAGCCCGCCAACACCATGGGTTGGTTGGCCACGACGCCAATCGTCGCGCCGCCCATACGAATAAAGCCAATCACAATATTCGCCGCATAATCCGGTTGAATCTCGAAAAACTCACCTTCATCGGCCAGCTTAACGATCAACTCTTTCATATCGTAAGGCGTCGCCGGGTTCGACGGGACAAGGGTCTCAAGCGACGGCTCCACCCGATCAACCGGATCCAGCGTCTCGATGACCGGCGCCTTTTCTCGATTTGAAGACGGCAGGTATCCCATAAACCGGCGGAGCTGGAGCAAGGCTTCCACATCGTTCTCAAACGCCTCATCGGCAACGCCGGAGCGCGTGGTATGCGTTACTGCGCCGCCCAGTTCTTCATGGGTTACCGTTTCATGCGTCACCGTTTTGACCACGTCCGGGCCGGTGACGAACATATAAGAACTGTCCTGAACCATGAAAATGAAATCGGTCATCGCGGGCGAATATACCGCGCCGCCCGCGCAGGGGCCCATTATGACCGAGATCTGCGGCACCACGCCCGACGCCATGACATTTCGCTGAAAGACATCCGCATAACCCGCCAGGGACGCCACGCCTTCCTGAATACGCGCGCCGCCGGAATCATTCAGACCAATGACCGGCGCGCCGACCTTCATCGCTTGATCCATAATTTTGCATATCTTGCGCGCATGCGCCGCCGACAAGGAGCCGCCAAAGACGGTGAAGTCCTGGCTGAACAAAAACACCAATTGCCCATTGATGGTTCCGCTGCCTGTGACCACCCCGTCGCCGGGTACTTTCTGATCCGCCATGCCGAAATCGTGGCTGTCATGCTCCACGAACATGTCCCATTCCTCGAAGGAATCAGCGTCCAGAAGCAGGTCGATCCGTTCACGCGCCGTCAGTTTTCCCTTGGCGTGCTGAGCGTCAATTCGACGCTGACCACCGCCCAGACGGGCTGCTTCGCGCTTTTCCTCGAGTTGACGAATAATCTCGGACATGACTGAGGACTCCTTGATGAAACGCGGCGCAGAATTGCATTCGGCGCTATTCGCCGCAAGACGATCGAACTAATTTTTCGGACTATATTCCAAGCAATGCGTGATAGTCGGCCGCGGCTTCCAGACTCCAGCGACGCCCGGCCAAATAGTCCGCCGCTTCCTTGTCGTATCCCCATCTTTCCGCCTGAAACGTCTCATCAATTTGAGACGCATCCGCCGCGTCCGCTACGCACAAATGTCCCGCCGTCACGGCAAGCGCGATGACCACCGACCCGGAGACCGCGGTCAGTTCATGAAGCGCCGCCAGGGCGAAATCGTCATGGGTTGCGACCGCCTCCTTCACGGCGGACAAGGCGTCGTCTTCCTGATCAATGGGAATAACGCCCATCGTTGTTTTCAACCTTGCCCCGTAGGCGTCATCGCACCAATCCAGCAATGGCTGCCACGCGCCCTCTTGCATCGCGACAAGGTCGTCCGGTTGTTCAGCCCTGTAACAAAGCAGGTCGGTATTCGCATAAGCGCTTATCTGATCAATAACCGCGTTTCGTCTCGGTTGCACCCGGTCGATGGCGGTGCTGGCGAACTTCATCATCGACATGGAGTCCACATCCACTTCATCGCCCTGCGCATTCCACTCAACAGCGATGGCGTCAGCCAAAACCCTGTTTGGAAAATTCAGCAGCGCTTTGGCGGGCGTCCGAATTTTTCGCCCGTCAAGCGTGACGCCAAATTTACCGTCGGCTTCAACAACCGCAGCTTCCTTGTAAAAACGCTTCATTTTGTCCCAAACAGGCCCTTCAAGCCGCCGCCGAGACTTTTGGTAACACCTTCCAACGCACCTTTCGCCGCACCAGCCGGATCTTTGGTAACTGATGGTGTTGTCGACGCCGCAGGCTGCGCCGCCGGTTTCGCTTTACCGGACCCGTTCTTCACGCATGGATTCGCCTCGCCCGTCCCGACTTCGCCAAGCCCCAGAATGGCGGCGGGCGGAAACGCAATCGCGCCGACCAAACCGCCAATTTTCCGCGCGGCGGCCAGCTTGTCGACGCTGTAGGATGGGCTCGCCAGTGTGCCGCCAATCAACACGGGAACCGCCGCGTTGATCGTTGCGGATTTGGGTTGTGGTTCAATCTTCATATCCAGCCCCTCGGTCGCAAAATTAATCGCGCCCGTTCCCGAAATCGTGGCAAAACCCGTATCGAACAAGAGCGCCTTATGCGTCGCCAGCCCATTTTTGATATCGATCCGACTGAGCATGCAATTGATAACGGTGTATTAATTGCTTTCACCCGCAACGAGTTGCGTTAAAAATTTGGCCGGTCCTCCGATAAAGGTATCCAGCGCATCGCTTTTCATTTTACCGGATTTCATGGCGAGCGCCGTGTGGCCATTCAAACCCGCCATAATCTTGGCGACTGAAGTCCCGGCGCCGCGAACATCAACAACAACATTAAAGGCGCCTTCCAGAAGATCCGTAACCGCCAGCTGCGACAGCAGATTGCCGACATCGAACCCTTTTACGGTCAATTTCGCGTTCAACGCCGGAACCGCCTTCGCCGCGTTCAACCGAATGCCCCCATTGACCACGCCATCGGCGACGACGGCCTTCAGGGTCGAAATATTCAAGTCACCATTGTTAAGACCTAGTTTGACGTCAACGTCATCAACCGTAATCGCCCCTGTCACCAGCTTGGCGATTGTAAGACCAAGGTCGGCGTCCACCGCCTTCAACCCATCCAGCGGCAGAGGGTCAGCCGGGAAAATACGATCTGATGTTGTGGCGGCTGGCGCTGTATTGGCGGCGGCTGTCGTTTCGCCCGCTTTGTCAGGCGCGTCGGATTTCGTGAAATCCGCAATATCGAGACGCTCTGACTTAATCGCGCCCGTGATCCGAGGACGCGCGCCGCTCAGCACGGCGGTAATCGCCCCGCCAATGTCGCTGGACCCAATTTTCGCCGCCAAATTCGACAAGTTAATCGCGGTTTTCGGATCGCCCGTCACTGTGGCGGAAACCTTATACGCGCCAAGCGGGGGCACCGGGGCGCCCGCAAGTTTCGATAAATCACCCAATTGCGCGCCGGAAACGTCCAGCACCAGATTCAGGCCCTTACCCGTCGCCGGTTCGCCAATCGTCCCCTTGATGGCGATCTCCGCGCCGCCCGCCTTGAGCGACACGGTTAAAGGCCACGGTTGGGATGGTTTCATGAAGGCCGCCGGTGCGCCCAATGTCGCCGCCGCTTGCAATGGCGAGTCGTTATAAGCCGCCGCCAGCGCGATTTCGATAGGGTCATTCGCACCGGTCCCCTGAACCGACAGACTTTCCACCGCCACGATTTGCGTCTGTCCCGTCACGCCGTTCTTATAGGTTATTTTGGCGTCCTCCACCGCGACATGGTGGATAATCGGCAATTGCATTTCACCATCATCCGACCCGGAGGTTTCTTCCTGTTTGGATTTGGCGTCACCGGACTTTTGAACCGGCGTTTCAAAGACGTAATTAGGACGCCCTTTCGCGTCCGTTTCGATCAAGACATCAACGCCCCGCAAGACGATCTTTTTGATTTCCACCGTGCCCGATATAAGCGGTAAAAGCGCCACTCTCGCTTCGAACCGCTCGACGGACGCCATTTGCGGGCGCGAGCCCCAGGACGCATTGGCGAATTTTACGCCGCTGACAGCGATGGCGGGCGTCAGGGAAATCTCGAGCTCCAGGTCGCCATCGATAACCAAATCACGGCCCGTGTGAATTTTCGCCTGCGCGATAATCTCAGGTTTGTAATCGTTAAAATCGAGGGACGTCAGGTAAACAACAACGCCAACAACCAGCGCCACGACGACAATTCCGGCGCCTTTAAGTATTGTTCCAATTTTCACGTCAGCTTCCTCCGATTTATTCGCGTAGCGTTCAGCGCAAATTAGCGCCAGAGAGCGTCGATCAAACCCGGCAAATCTTCAAAAGTCTGCGCAATACGATCCGCGCCGGTTTGGGTCAGTTCTTCCACGTCATGATATCCCCAAGACACGCCGATAGATAGGGACTCCGCGTTCACCGCCATTTGAATATCAAATGTCGTATCGCCTATCATAACGGTCGATTCCGGCGCCACGCCAGTCTCGCGCATTGCGTCCTGGAGGATTGTCGGGTGCGGTTTTCCCGGTCCATCATCCGCGGATTTCAATGTCTGGAAAAACCCGCCAAGGTCATGGTTATCTAATGTGCTCAACAGGCCCCGGCGAGACTTTCCCGTGGCGACGCCGAGCGCATAACCATCCTCTTGCAAGCGTTGCAGGACATCCCGCACGCCGGGGAACAGGGGCTCCGGATCAGCGCCAACACGGCGGCGCTCATCACTATCCTTGGCATAGGCGGACACTAGCCCATCGAGTTTGGGGTTTTCCATATCTGGAGCGCCCTCAGCGGATATCAGCGTCGCGATCGCGGCGTCCAGAGGCAGACCGACAACGCGCCGTACGGCGTGTGCGCGCGGCGCGGGCAAACCTTCCGACTCAAACGCGATTGTCATGGATGAGACGGTGCCATGCTGACTATCCACCAGCGTTCCGTCGCAATCAAAGACAATGAGGCGTTGTGAGATTGTCATAACTCTTCAGGAAACGGATCAATCTCCGCTTCATCCTGTGGTTCATACCACCCGAATTCCGACCATGTTTTTTCCATATGCGTCGGCAATGCCGCGTCGAGACAAAGCATGCCCTGGCCCGAAGGATGGGGCGTTACCAGGCGGCGCGCGTGAAGATGCATTTGCCGGGGGATTTCAATCCCGGTCAAAAACGCATCCGCGCCACCATACTTTCCATCCCCCAAGATGGGCGTATTCAAAACCATCGCGTGGGCGCGCAGCTGATGGGTCCGCCCGGTAAGCGGCATAAATGCAATCCAGGCAAGCCGCCCCGCCGATTGATCCATCATGTGATACAAGGTGACCGCGCGCTTGCCATTGGCCTCGTCTACGCCGACCCGCTCTCCCGCGCGGCCGGGCATTTTTCCCAACGGCGCTTCAACCCGGCCCTGAGAAATTTCCGGCGTGCCAACCGTCGCCGCCCAGTACAATTTTCGCGTATCGCTCCGCCGAAAGGAATCTCCCATGCGCGCCGCCGACAACCGGTTGCGCGCCAGAAGCAGGACGCCACTGGTATCTTTATCCAGCCGGTGCACCAGTCGCGGGCGTTCATCGGCGTCATATTTCAAGCCGTCCAGCAAGCCATCCAGATGGCGGCGGGTATTCGTGCCGCCCTGCACCGCCAGGCCCGCGGGTTTGTTAATCGCGATCAGGTCGTTGTCTTTGTAAATCACCAACGATTGCACAAAGTCCCGATCAGCCGCACTTAATCCCTCATCCTGTTTTTTAACCGGCGCTGTGCGCGGCGCATCCAGTGGCGGAATGCGGACCGCCTGCCCAGGCGACAGCCGATGATTGGTCTTCGCTCGTTTGCCATCGACGCGAATTTGACCGGTGCGCAGCAATTTTTGCAATCGCCCATGCCCCAAATCCGGAAAATGACGTTTGAACCACCGATCCAGTCGTAGATCAGCTTCATCGGGCGCGACTACCTTGGCCTCAATCATGTCAAAATACTCCGCATCAGCGCCAATCCGCCAAACAGCGCCAAAATGGACAACGCAACGGAGCCCGCAACATAAAGCGCCATCGTCATGAATTGTCCCCGTTCGTACAACAATGCGGCATCCAGGGAAAAAGTAGAAAACGTTGTGAAAGCGCCCAGCACGCCCACTGCGAGAAAGGCTCTCAATTCCACCGACGGTGACCAGGTCAGCGCCATTGTCTCCACTAACGCGCCCATGGAAAAGGATCCCAGAATATTAATCGTCATAATGCCCCACGGAAATCCATATCCCATCCAGTGACCAATCTGAGCGGACAGGAAATGCCGGCCCAGCGCACCGAATGCGCCACCTGCCGCGATCGCCAAAATCATCTTCATGACCGCCCCGTTAATCCTCTAGATTTGAGTCGCGCCGCAGCTTGTCCCAATAGTCCAGCCGTTTGCGAATTTCACGTTCATATCCGCGTTCGACCGGCTGGTACAGGGTTTCCCGCGCCACTTCATCAGGAAAGTAGTTCTGTCCGGAAAAAGCGTCAGGCGCATCATGATCGTAGTCGTAACCGGCGCCGTAGCCAAGGTCGCGCATCAATCCCGTGGGCGCGTTGAGACTATGCTTTGGCGGCATAAGGGAGCCGGTTTGATTGGCCAACCGCCGCGCGGCGCCATAGGCCTTATAGGCCGCATTCGATTTTGGCGCGGTCGCCAAAAAGATAACCGCCTGCGCCAACGCCAGCTCGCCTTCAGGGGACCCCAATCGTTCGTACGTCTCCCACGCGGTCAAGGTCTGGACAGCGGCTTGCGGTTCGGCCAACCCGATATCTTCATAGGCGAAGCGGAGCAGACGCCGGGCGATATAACGGGGATCCTCCCCACCATCGAGCATCCGCGACATCCAGTACAGCGCCGCGTCGCAATCTGAACCGCGCAGCGATTTATGGAGCGCGCTTATTAAATTGTAGTGGCTTTCCTGTCCCTTGTCATAAACCGGCGCGCGCCGCTGCACGGTCTCCGCCAGTCCCGCTGAATCAAGCGGCGCTTCGACATTCAGCGCAAAGAGCTCTTCAGTCAGGTTAAAGAGAAACCGCCCGTCGCCATCCGCCATCGCCCGTAACGCAATGCGCGCGTCGGAATCCAGCGGCAACGGGCGCGACTTCGCGTCTTCGGCGCGGATTAATAATTTTTCCATCGCGGCGTCGTCCAGACGGTTCAGGACAAAAACCTGCGCGCGCGATAACAAAGCAGGATTTAACTCAAAGCTTGGATTCTCGGTCGTTGCGCCAACAAGAACGACCGTGCCGTCTTCAACGTAAGGCAGAAATCCATCTTGCTGCGCGCGATTAAACCGGTGTATTTCATCGATGAACAATAGCGTCCCACGACCGGCCGCGCGTTCCGCCTTCGCGCGTTCAAAAACCTTGCGAAGGTCCGCGACGCCAGAGAACACCGCCGACAGAGGCTCAAACGCCAAGTCAATATTATCAGCAATCAACCGCGCAATCGTCGTCTTGCCCGTACCAGGCGGCCCCCACAGAATAATAGACGCCAATCGGCCGCCATCCACCATCCGACGCAGCGCGCCATCCGGCCCCAACAGGTGATCCTGCCCGACGACGTCCTCCAGTTTTGCAGGACGCAGTTGCTCCGCCAGCGGGCGTGGCGCCATCGTTTCAAAAAGACCGGGCGCCCCGGTCACTCCGTCACCTCAAATCCGATGTCCTGACCGCCACGCCGCAGAACAATACGCCACCGGGCGGTCCGTTGGGACACGGCCTGTTTCAAATCCGAGACCCGCTTAATGTTCTCTCCGTTTACCTCGAGAATGATGTCGCGTTGTTGGAACCCGAGTTGTGCGGCGGTCGAACCACGCCCGACCTCCAGCACGATGACGCCTGACGCCATGTCGTCAAAATCCAGCGCCAAAGCGACCGCTGGGGACAAATTTGCAACCTTTACGCCTGCAAAGGGGTTTCGTCCCTCAAGTAAAAATAAATTGCGCGGTGGATCCTCGATCGGCGAGACGAGCGCGAAATTAACCGAAATCGACTTCCCTTTGCGGATCAACGTCAAAGGGACCGACTCACCAATCCCCTTGGTTGCGATCCGAAACCGCAGCGCTTCTAGATTATCGACATCGTGACCGCCAACCGAAACGACGACATCGCCAGGCCGAATACCCGCCTGTTTGCCGGGACCTTTATCATGCAACCGTTCCACCAAGACGCCTACGGGACGGCGAAGGCCCAGCGCGCCCGCAACATCGGTATTGACCGCCGACCCGGTAAAACTCAACCAGGGTCGAACCAACGGTTTGCCGGAAACGGCGCTTTCAATAATAGTGCGCACCATATTGCTGGGAACGGCAAAACCAATCCCGAGAGACCCACCGCCGCGTTTGGAATAAATCGCTGTGTTAACGCCCAACAACCGGCCATTCATCCCCAGCAAGGCCCCGCCCGAATTACCCGGATTGATCGCCGCATCGGTTTGAATAAAAAAGCGATAGTCGCTTACCCCGACGGACGTGCGCGCCAACGCCGAGACGATACCGCTTGTGACGGTTTGACCCACGCCAAAAGGATTGCCGATGGCCAACACCAAATCACCGACGTCGATCTTGTCGGAATCCGCCAACGCCAAATACGGAAGCGTTTCCCCCTTCGGATCGATGCGAAGAACCGCAATGTCGGTCTTTTTGTCGGAAACCACGAGTTTGGCGGCAAATTCCCGCCGGTCGGCGAGCACGACCGTAATCTCCTGGGCTTTCTCGATGACATGATGGTTTGTCACGATGAGGCCGTCCGCCCGAACAATGACTCCCGACCCCAGAGATTTCTCCAGCCGCTCGCGCGTAAAGCCGCCAAAAGGCGAACCACCAAAGAACCGATTAAAAAACGGATCGTCAAACAGCGTGCCGCGACTTTTCCGTCGGACCAAACGTTTTGCGTAAATATTGACGACAGCCGGTGCGGCTGACTTCACCAATGGCGCAAAGCTCAACTTAATCTGCGCCCCGGATTGGGGTACTTGCGCCATAAGCGCCCACGGCGCGGCAACGAAGCAAGAAAGGCTGAAGATCACAGCCGCAATGAGGGATCGTTTTTTTGGATACATGAACCGTATGTATATACTGCGCCGCACTTTGCAAAGCCCGGCCCGTGATTTCACACAGGAAGTTGCGCGACTATACAAATAGGCGTTGCCATATTGGACGACCCGCAATTCGACGCACCGCTAATTCGACGCACCATCCACCGTACAGCGTCCACAAAAAAGGGGCGGTCCTGAGACCACCCCAAATTCTTTTCCAAATAGTCCGTTAACCGGCCCTATTCGTCGTCGTCATCAATGCCCAGTTCCGGACCGGAATCCAGACCCTTCGCATCGAGGTCGCGATCAACCAGTTCGATCACCGCCATCGGCGCAGCGTCGCCGTAGCGAAAACCGGATTTCAACACACGCGTGTACCCCCCTTTACGATCTTCGTAACGGGGCCCAAGCGTATCAAACAGCTTGGCGGTCAAACCCGTATCACGCAGCACGGAATTCGCGCGCCGGCGGGAATGTAACGTGTTTTGCTTTCCCAGCGAAATCAACCGATCAACAATCGGGCTCAACTCCTTCGCCTTCGGCAACGTCGTTGTGATTTGCTCGTGTTTCAACAGCGCTACCGCCATATTTGCGAACATCGCTTTTCTGTGAGAACTGGTCCGGTTAAGTTTCCGGCCGCTCATGCGGTGACGCATGATGCTTACTCCTATTTAAATCGTTCGCTCGCAAATTGTTTTGCGATACGAACGGCGTTTCAAGCCTAGTAAGGTTCGTCGATTTTCTTCGCAAGGTCCTCGATATTCTCCGGCGGCCAACTTGTGACCTCCATACCAAGATGCAGTCCCATTTGGGAGAGCACTTCCTTAATTTCGTTCAACGATTTCCGGCCAAAATTCGGGGTCCGCAACATTTCGGACTCTGACTTTTGAACCAAATCGCCGATATACACGATATTGTCGTTCTTCAGGCAATTCGCGGACCGGACCGAAAGTTCCAGCTCATCAACCTTCCGCAACATGTAACGGTTAAACGGCAGTTCTTCCTCCGCCTCTTCCGCAACGCGTGCCTGAGGCTCTTCAAAGTTAATAAAGAGCTGCAACTGGTCCTGAAGGATACGACCCGCATACGCGACAGCGTCTTCGGGCGTTACGGTGCCGTCGGTTTCGATGTCCATCGCCAGCTTGTCATAATCGGTGACCTGTCCAACGCGCGTGTTTTCCACCTTGTAGGAAATCCGGCGAATAGGGCTGAACACGGAATCGATCGGAATAAGGCCAATCGGCGCGTCTTCCGGGCGGTTCTGCGCTGCGGCGACATAGCCGGTGCCGTTTTCGACCGTCAATTCCATGGCGAGACGCGCGCCTTCATCCAAGGTGCAGATCAACGTCTCCGGGTTCATGATTTCAACGTCATGACCGGTTTCAATATTCGACGCCCGAACTTCACCGGGACCATCCATATCGATACGGATACGTTTTGAACCTTCGCCGTGCAGCCGCAACGCCAACCGCTTGATATTCAAAATAATGTCGGTGACATCTTCACGCACGCCGGGAACCGACGAAAACTCGTGCAAAACGCCTTCAATCTGGATCGACGTCACCGCCGCACCCTGAAGGGACGACAGCAGAACGCGCCGTAGCGCATTGCCCAAGGTCAATCCGAACCCGCGCTCCAACGGCTCCGCGACAACCATCGCGGTTCTGTTGGGTTCTACACCCGGCTCTATGCTCAGCTTGTTAGGCTTAATTAAGGCTTGCCAATTCTTCTGGATCACGGAAGCGACCTCTCGTATCTGGATACTGAACCACGCTTATTTGCAGTTCGTTGTAGCCAATTTATGTCTTAGCGAAGGTAAAAGAACGTCAGGCGCAAACGCGCGCCAGTACGCAAATCAAACCCGGCGACGTTTCGGCGGACGGCAACCATTATGAGGAATCGGCGTAACATCGCGGATCGCCGTAATGGTGAAGCCAATCGATGACAAGGCGCGCAACGCTGATTCACGCCCCGACCCTGGCCCCTTAACGCAAACCTCCAGCGTTTTCACGCCGTGGTCCTGCGCTTTGCGGCCTGCGTCTTCAGCAGCCATCTGCGCGGCATAGGGCGTCGATTTCCGACTTCCCTTAAACCCCTGACCACCAGCGGAAGACCAAGC
>JBLHZD010000003.1:0-42280 GCA_047631095.1 Alphaproteobacteria bacterium | reverse complement strand
ATGCCGCTGCAAAACTGGAATTTGACACTGTCCCAGCTCTCAATCTATTTTGACGGCAGGTTAGATGACGTGTTGGATATTTAAACTACGCCAATGACACGGAATTCTGAACACCCTCGGATTATGCGCTTGCGATTGAGTTTACCTATATCGCTATCGTGGGCTGCCTCCTGATATATTTGTTGCCCCGGCTAGGCGCGGTTTGGTGCGCTGCTATTGGGGCGATGTCCGTGGGCGCCAGTTTTGGCGGGTCGTGGTACGCTTATGTTCAGCAACAGCAGTTGATTGATTCCATTTACCCATCCGTCGCCGTCTTAATCGTCTATTTGTCGGGATCCTTGATCAGTTATGTTCGTACGGAATCGGAAAAGAAACAGGTGCGATCCGCTTTTGCGCAATATTTGTCGCCCGCGCTTGTCGAACAATTGGCCGATGAGCCGGAGCGTTTGCAGTTGGGCGGCGAAACACGAGAGATGACGTTTCTGTTTTGCGACGTTCGCGGATTTACGACGATTTCAGAAACGTTCAAATCGAATCCGCATGGCCTAACGCGGTTGATAAACCGTCTTTTGACGCCATTGACGAATGTCATCCTCGATCGACGGGGCACCATCGATAAATACATGGGGGATTGCATCATGGCGTTTTGGAATGCGCCACTTGACGATGAAACCCATGCGGCGGACGCCTGTGCATCAGCGCTACAAATGTATGTTGCACTCGAAAGCCTAAACAATGAACGGGAGAAAGAGGCCGCGGAAGCGGGGGAGCCATATTTGCCGCTTAACGTCGGCATTGGCATTAATACCGGCGAATGTGTGGTCGGGAATATGGGATCAGATCAGCGCTTTGATTATTCTGTGTTGGGGGACCCGGTGAACCTGGCGGCGCGGTTGGAGGGACAATCAAAAAGTTATGGCGTTGATACGGTGCTGGGCGAGGAAACGGTTATCCAAATTGGCGATCAGTTTGCGACGCTTGAATTGGACCTTATCGCGGTAAAGGGTAAAACTGAAGCCGTTACAATATTCTGTTTGTACGGAAATGCTGAGCGCGCCGCGCGCGCGGACTTCATCGACCACAAGAAAACTCATGATGCGATGTTGTGTGCGTATCGACGGCAGGATTGGGAGGAAGCTCGTCGGTTGATCGCGGAATGTCGAAAAAAAGCGAACGGCGAAATTAGTGAATTTTACGATCTATATGAAGAAAGAATTCTAGATTATTTGGAAACCCCGCCTTCAAAGGATTGGGATGGCGTCTTTGTGGCGACGACGAAATAGGACGATAACGTTCCTTTCTATCCGGCGGTCTGATAACGTAACGTTGTCAATGTGGATTAAGAGCAAAAGTTGAGTGGAAAGCTCGGCGCGCCGCCTTTCAAACCAATACATAGCGGCGACATACCGGGCCCTGTAAATGGATGGCGGCGAGTCAACTTTGATATGATGGCGGATTCCGACCCAGGTGACATAGCGAGCGACGACGCCTCTACGTTTCGGCGGTTGATTAAGCTTGGCATTGCCTTGAGCGTCGAGCGCGACGTCGACCGTTTGCAGGAAATGATCCTTCTTGAAGCCAAGCGCATTTGTAGTGCGGATGGCGGAACACTGTACCTGTTAACGGAGGATGGTCTGGGCCTGGCGTTCGCAATTATGCGGAACGATACGCTTAATATTGCTCAGGGCGGCGCGACGGGTGTTGAAATTCCGTTTTCACCGCTATCTCTGACCAAACCGGACGGCGCCCCCAACTATTCCAATGTCGCGACCGCGGTTGCCTTGACCAAGACGACGGTCAACATTCCCGACGCCTATGAAGAAACGTCTACATTTGATTTTAGCGGCACCATCGCCTTTGATCAGAAAACGGAATATCGCTCCATGAGTTTTCTGACCGTACCGTTAACGACGCGCCAGAATTCTTTGATTGGTGTCCTGCAGTTGATAAACGCCCGGGACGCTGAAAATAAGGTCGTTCCCTTTAGCCCCAACATTCAACCGGTTATCGAGGCGTTAAGCAGTCAGGCAGCGGTGGCGCTTAAAAATGACATGCTGTTGCGAGCGCAGAAGAAATTATTGGACAGTTTCATTGAATTGATCGCGGGCTCTATTGATGCAAAATCCGCCTACACGGGCGGGCACTGTCAGCGGGTGCCTATGGTGACGGAAATGCTCGCAAAGGCCGCTTGCGCGTCAACGGAGGGCGTGTTCACCGACTTTAACCTGAATGAAGATGAATGGTACGAATTGCACCTTGCGGGATGGTTGCACGATTGCGGCAAGGTGACGACGCCGGAATACGTTGTCGATAAAGCGACGAAATTAGAGACGATTTATAACCGGATTCATGAAATACGAACGCGGTTCGAGGTGCTTCGCCGAGACGCAGAAATCGAAATGTGGAAGAAAAAGGCGAGCCGGGAAGAAGAAGACGCGGTGCTGGAGGCGTAATTTGCGGCGCGTTGCGCCGAGCTGGAAGCCGAATTCAAGTTGATCGCGGAAACGAATATGGGCGGTGAATTTCTGAATCCGGAAACCGCAGAAAAGATTGTGGTGATTGGCGCGCAAAGCTGGACCCGATATTTTGACCGGACGCTTGGGTTGTCCTGGGAGGAAGTGGACCGGACGAAGGGAAGTGACGCCGGAAATGTCCCGGCGCAGGAGTTTTTGCTTGCGGACCGGCAGGATCAAAAGACGGAAAACTATAACCTTGGGGAACTTTATAATTTATCGATTCAGCGGGGAACGCTTACCGCTGAGGAGCGGGAAAAAATTAACGACCACATAACGGTTACGATTTCCATGTTGGAACAACTACCCTTTCCGAAGCATTTAAAGCGCGTACCAGAAATTGCTGGTGGGCATCATGAGAAAATGGACGGCACGGGTTATCCAAACGGTTTAACCAGAGATCAAATGTCATGGCCCGCGCGGATGATGGCGATAGCGGATATATTTGAGGCGCTAACAGCGTCGGACCGGCCTTATAAAAAGGCGAAAAAATTAAGCGACTGCCTACAAATTATGTGTTTCATGAAGAAGGATGCGCATATTGATCCCGATTTGTTTGATTTGTTCCTGACGTCGGGCGTGTGGCGGGAATATGCGGATCTGTTCCTGGATCCAGCGCAAATCGATGCTGTGGATATTGCAAATTATATGGACGTTTAGCCCGACCCCGCGTCGGTGCAATTGAGCACGCCATCTGACGATAGTACGCCCTGTAATCGTTTCACCATTTCCAGTTGGTCATTTTTTGCGTATGGCGCTGGCGGCGCAGCGTTCCAGACTGGCCCCAGACCCGCTAGATCATTTTTGTAACGAACGATGACGTGAACGTGGAGTTGCGGCGTGGCGTTACCAAGCGCTCCAACATTAATCTTGTAGGCGTTGAAGGCTGTCGACATTGCGGATGATACGGAGGCGATCTCTTCGATCAACAAGGCGCGGTCGGCAGGGGCTAAATCGTGTATTTCCCGCATCTCAAGGCGCTCCGGCACCAGGATGACCCACGGAAAATTGCTGTCGTCGTTTAACAGCACTCGGCACAGAGAGAACCGACAAACTTCGATACAGGTCGATAAAAAGTCACGGTGCAGAGAAAATTCCATGGCGGCCTCCTGTTTGAATTGCGCCCTATTATATTACGGCTTTCCTTCAGGGCCCATCAGCGAATATTTTGTGATCGAAACGATGGAAGCTGGGGCTTATGAATTACCGCGATATTCTTTTGGAAATGTTTTCCGCCGCTATTGATGCGGCCAAACCGGAGCGTTGCGTGGCGGCGCATTTGCCGCCGCCGCCGATAGGGCGCGTCATCGTCGTTGGCGCGGGAAAAGCGTCCGCCGCCATGGCGCGTGCGGTGGAACAGCACTGGTCCGGCCCGCTAGAAGGCTTGGTCATCACACGATACGGCCATGCCGTGGCGTGTGAGTCGATTGAAATTGTCGAGGCGGCGCATCCGGTTCCAGATGCAGCGGGCGCGAAGGCGGCGGCGCGGATTCTAAAAATGGTGCAGGGGTTAACCGAGAATGATTTGGTCCTGTGCCTGATTTCTGGCGGCGGCTCTGCGTTAATGACGGCGCCTGCGCCCGGGTTAACCCTGGCGGACAAACAGGCGGTTAATCGGGGGTTGCTGCGCTCTGGCGCCAACATCACAGAAATGAACTGTGTGCGAAAGCATCTCTCGGCGATCAAGGGCGGGCGTCTGGCGGCTGCAGCGGCGCCCGCGCGGGTTATTTCCTTGATGATTTCAGATGTGCCCGGTGATGATCCAGCGGTGGTCGCGTCCGGTCCCACCGTCGCCGACCCTACTACATTACGCGATGCGCGGGCGATCCTGGAGAAATACAAACTGACGGATCACCACGCGGTTATGGCGGCCTTGAATCGGGCCGAGGCGGAGACGCCAAAGCCGGGCGATTCCGGGGTATCGAAAAGTGAGGTCGTGATGATCGCGACCCCGCAAGCCTCGCTGGAGGCGGCGGCGGTCGTTGCGCGGCGGCATGGTCTTTCACCGGTAATCCTGGGGGACGCGATCGAGGGTGAAGCGCGGGAAGCCGCGCAGGTTTTCGCGGGCGTGACGCGGCAGGTTGCGCGACATGGCCAGCCTGTTCGCCCACCCGCCGTGATCCTGTCTGGTGGGGAGACGACCGTGACCGTGAAAGGGCAGGGGCGGGGCGGCCGAAACGCCGAGTTTCTTCTGGCGTTGACGGTTGCGTTGGAGGGTGTGGATGCGCCGGTTTTCGCTCTGGCGGGCGATACGGATGGTATCGATGGCAGTGAGGACAATGCGGGCGCAATCATGACCCCCGACAGTTTGGCCCGTGCTGCGAAGCTTGGCGTCAACGCCCGCGCCAGGTTGGCGGACAATGACGGTTACAGTTTTTTTGAAGCGCTGGATGATCTGGTTATGACGGGGCCAACCTTAACCAACGTCAATGATTTTCGCGCCATCATTATTGGCGTGTGATTGGCTTATTATTCGGTGACGCGGATGACGTATTTGTAAATGTCGTCGGATTCCGACGAATCAAGCAGTTCATGTCCGGTAGTGTTGCAAAAATGATTGAAGTCGATCATCGACGCGGGGTCCGTGGCTAGAACGGTCAAAATATCACCGGGCGTCATGTTTCGAACCGCGCGGCGCGCCTTCAACACCGGGATCGGGCATTGAAATCCGGTTACGTCCAGTAACACGTCAGTGTCGTGAGTCTTGTCTTCGGTCATTTCGGGAGATCCAGAAGTGAAAGTCATGAACTCTCGTGGAGATAGAGATAAAGGGTTCAGGTTTTACGGAATACAGCGTTGCCGCCGAGTCCGGCCAGAACCGCGATAACGATCGCCGCCACACCATACAACGCACCATGTTCATAGGCGACCCGGTAAATTTCCGCGCCGATGCCGGTTTTGTTTATGTTCAGCGGCGTGACTTCTATATCGGTGACGCGGCCTTCGTGCACAAGGTAGGTGCGAATGACGTAATCGCCCGTGGGGACGTTGGATGGTAAAAAGATATGCGTGCGAAACAACCGCCCGCCCAAGACCTTTAATTCGCCCTCGGCCTGTCCGTAATACCCAAGTTTTTCCATATTGCGGATGAGTGCAGATCGAAAATTGGCCACTTTTGCGGGCCCGACATCAGTGGCGGGTTGCAGGTCAAGATATTCAACGCCAATCTCATTTTCTTCGCGAACGTCCAACGGCAACCATTCGTCCAGAGGCTTTGTCGACAGGACGCGGTAAAAAGAAGGCGCGTTCTTGATCGTTACGCTCTCGCCATTCATCCAGATTCCGGCGCGTTGAACCTTGGCGCCCACTTCGATGTCACGAGACGGGCCTCGTATGACGACCACGATATTTCCGGGCCCGGTCGTCGTGCCAAAAAACAGGATTTTAGCGCCCGTGAAATCGGCGGTAATTCCGACAAAATGTTCAGAGACATCCGCAATGACGGGCTGTGCGCGGCTTGGGCTAACGCACCAAAAGAGCAAGGCGGCGAACAGGGCGAGACGCGCCATCAATGCCCCTCGCCGCTGATCAGGAAAAACAAATCATCCGGCGTCGACACCAGGTCAAACAGAATTTTCCCGCATACGGTTAGAACCATCAGCGCCAGCAATCCACGCAACTGCTCGCCATTTAATTTCGAGCCGAGCTGTGTTCCCAATTGTGCGCCAATCACCGCGCCAAAGAGCAGCAAAAGCGCCAGTACGATATCCACCGTTTGGTTGAGCATCGCCTGCAGGAAGGTCGCGTTAGCGGTGACGAAAATGATTTGATACAGCGATGTGCCAACGACGACCGCCGTCGGCATGCCCAGCAGATAAATCATGGCGGGCACCATCACAAAGCCGCCGCCGACGCCCATGATGGCGGATAACACGCCGACGACAAATCCGATCAGGAGCGGCAAGATCGCGCTGATATACAGCTTCGAGCGCCGGAAGCGCATCTTGAACGGGAGGCCGTGTAGAAAATTATGTTGGTGCAGTTTTCGGAGCGAGCCGCCGGGCCTGCGGCTGCGTTGCATCGAGCGCAAACTTTCGACCAGCATCAGGCTGCCGATGGAGCCCAGGAAAACGACATAGGACAACATGATGACCAGGTCGATTTGACCAAGGGAACGTAAATACTGAAATAGAAAGACGCCGAAGGTTGAACCGGCGATGCCGCCGACCAACAGGATCGAGCCCATTTTGAAATCAACATTGCCACGGCGCCAATGCGCGAGAACGCCGGAAACGGAGGATGCGACAATCTGGTTTGCTTCGGTGCCGACGGCTACGGCGGGTGGGATGCCAATAAAGATCAGAAGCGGCGTCATCAAAAATCCGCCGCCGACGCCGAAAATTCCCGACAGCATGCCAACCCCGACGCCCATGCCGAGGAGTAGAAAAACATTCACCGACATTTCGGCGATTGGCAAATATAGGTTCACTGACTCTTCTGTCCGTCCGGCGTCGCTTATCAAACAAGCGCCGCTTTGACTTTTTGGCTTATCAAACAAGCGCCGATTTGATTTTTTGACCACTAAGTCATTGGGAAGATATGTTTTTTCTATGAAACAGTCAATCCGAATTTATTCGAAAAATGGAATGCGAGCGCGAAGCGATGCGCGTCGTATTGTCACGTCGTGGAATGCGCCGGAAATCGCGTCGCGTTGAGGATCAATTCAGGGCCGCCAGCCTCATGTCTGGAGTGGGCCGCCGATTTGTTTCCAACCCATAACGCCGCCCGCCATGCGGTAAATAACGTCCGGCCCGCGGCCCTCAATCTGGTTCGCGTGCAGGTGGTTTGCGGCGTGCCCACATCGAATGCCACTGGCGCAGTGCAAGACCAGACGTTTGCCTTCGCTGGGTGGTAATAGAGCGGGGTCGAACCGGGAGAGTGGTATAAGCGTCGCGCCCGCGATGTGACCGGCTGCGAATTCGTGTTCTTCGCGTACATCCACAACAACAGCCTCGCCCGCGTCGATCCAGTCACGAACCGTTTCCGCCGTCACAATTTCAATTTCCATGTGGTCTCGACTCCCGATGTCTATTTACTTGAATTAACTGGCCCCTGTGTGCGTCCTCGTCAAGCGCCTCATGTGGGAAAACCAGCTTGACGATGGCTGTGGTTGCGCTGACTGTTCACACAGAGGGTATTTGGTTGAAGGGGGAGAATTCGTATGGCGACAATCGCTGTCATCGGGGCAGGTATCGTAGGCGCGTCCTGCGCGCTTTTTTTGCAACGCGATGGGCATGAGGTCGCCCTGATTGATCCCGAGGAACCGGGGACCAAGACGTCCTACGGCAATGCGTGTTCGATCAGCGCCGCGTCGATCCTGCCGACCGCGACGCCGGGGATCACCAAACAGATTCCGGCGATGCTGATGGACCCCGCCGGGCCCTTGAACATTCGCTGGCGGTATTTGCCGCGCCTCGCGCCGTTTCTGTTGGAAATGCTGCGCAATACGGCGCCGGAACGCTCCGAAGCGCATGGCGAGGCGATTGCGAACCTTGTCGATGGGGTGATGCCCGCTTACGCGACATTGTTGAAATATGCGAATGTGGAATCCATGGTGCGCCGCCAGGGGTCGTTGAAGGTGTTTCGCACCGAAACCTCTTTCGACGCCTCCCGACGCGAACGGGACCTGATGACGGAACATGGCTTCAAGTTTGATATCCTGAGCGCCGATGAGTTGCGTCAACTGGAGCCGGGGTTGCGGCCTGAATTCGAGCGTGCAATCTATACGCCGGATTCCGGCACGGCGGTGAACCCCGGACGGATGGTCGGGGAATTTGCAAAAACGCTTGTCGCGAATGGCGGCGCTATTCTTACGGAAAAGGCGCTGGGCTTTGACGTTGAGCACGGCAAGGTTACCGCAGTACGCACCACTGGCGCGGTGCTGGGAGTGGACCATGTGGTGCTGGCGGCGGGGCCGTGGTCGCGTGCGCTTGCCAAGGAACTGGGCGCCAGCGTGCGGTTGGAGGCGGAACGGGGGTATCACGTGATGTTGCCGATGCCGAAAATACCGATTGGTCGGTTTATATTGTTCGCCGATGAAAAGTTTGTGCTGGTGCCCCACGAAGACGGGTTGCGCCTGACCTCGGGCGTCGAATACGCGAAGGTGGATGCGCCGCCCGATTACCGCCGCATTCGAAACATGATCGCGCTGGCTGCGGGCGTTGTGCCGGAGTTGGATCAGACAGAGCAAAGCATCTGGTGCGGTAATCGCCCGACCTTGCCGGACAGCGTGCCGGTGATCGACCGGTCGCCGCGTTTCGACAACGCCTATCTTGCGTTTGGTCATAGTCATCTGGGCCTTACTTTGGGGCCGGTGACCGGCCGTATCGTCGCGGACCTTGTCGCCGGGCGCAATCCCGGGCTGGACCTGTCGCCGTATCGCGCCGTCGGACGGTAGATGCTGCTTTTACCAGAAGGGAAATCGTTATGACTGAGTTGAATGAATTGACCGCCGTCGCAGCGGCGCAGGCGATAGCGTCGGGAGACATTAGCAGCGAGGCTTTGACGACGGCGTGTCTGGAACGGATCAGCGCGCGTGAAGAGGATGTTCGAGCCTGGGCGTTTATCGATCCGGCGCTGGCCCTAGCTCAGGCGAGAGACCGGGATCGAACGGCACCGGTTGGTCCCCTGCACGGGGTGCCTATTGGTCTGAAGGATATTATCGACACGCACGATATGCCGACCGAATACGGATCGGCGATCTATCCTGGTCACCGTCCGGTTGGTGATGCGGCCTGTGCGGCGATGGCGCGCGCAGCGGGCGCGGTTATCCTGGGTAAGACGGTGACGACGGAGTTCGCTTTTGTAAATCCGGGTAAAACCCGAAACCCCAACAATCTCGCTCACACGCCGGGCGGATCGTCCAGCGGTTCCGCAGCGTCGGTTGCGGATTTCATGGCGCCGCTGGGATTGGGTACGCAAACCGGTGGTTCGGTGATCCGGCCCGCCTCGTTCTGTGGCGTGGTGGGCTATAAACCGACCCACGGTCATTTCAGCTATGCGGGGACTAAATTGTTGGCGGGCTCGCTCGATACGCTGGGCGCTATGTCGCGTAGCGTCGCTGATCTCGCCTTGCTGCGGGCCGCCTTCATGGGCGCCCCCTCGACAGTCACCGCGCTTGAGACTCTGCCGCGTTTGGGGTTGTGTCGCACGCCGTGGTGGGACCGGGCGGACCCGGCGACCCATGCCGCTGTCGAAGCGGCGGCCAGTGCTGCTGCGGCTGCGGGGGCAAGTCTTCGCGATGCGGTGTTGCCGCCGGAATTCGCCGGGCTGGAATCCGATAACAACACGATCATGTTTTATGAAGGTCGCCGGTCGCTGGCGCATGAATTCAACCTCCATTTCGACAAATTGAGCGACAAGTTAAAAGCGCGCATTCCCGCAAATCTCGACATTCCCTACGAAGAGTACCGCAACGCCATTCTCCATGCGCGCCAGTGTCGCGATCATTTCGACCGCTTTATGGACGATTTCGATGCGTTAATTGTGCCCAGCGCGGCCGGGGAGGCCCCGCTGGGGTTCGAGACGACGGGCGACGCCACCTTCAATCGAGCATGGACGACGATTGGCGCCCCCTGCATCACCTTGCCGGGAAACCGGGGCGCGAACGGCCTGCCTGTGGGCGTTCAAATTGTGACCCGCGCCCATGATGATGAGCGCCTGTTATCGGTCGCGCATTGGTGTGAGTCGGCTTTTGCGGCGTCGTAAGTTACAGGCGTGATGATCGCGGAGAATACTGCGGCCTATGTTAATGATTTAAGCGAAAAAAGGCGCAAATCATTAACATGGCTTATCATTCATTAGCATTTAGCGGCGCCGGTTTTTTTTGAGAGTCTTTGATAAATAGGAATTTAGTCTTTTTTAATGATCATGTCAAGATGGCTGCAGGAGTATGATTTTGAGCGCGCAAAAAAACGGCGGCCCCTGAGGACCGCCGTTTCCGCATTTATTTTGGCTTTCGAGAAAGCCGCGCGGTTTGGACTATTTGTCCAACCCGGCCAGCACCTTCGGCGGTGACATTGGCAAGTTCAGAAGCCGTAATCCAACCGCATTTTCGATGGCGTTGGCGACGGCGGCCATGGGCGGCGCGATGGGCACTTCGCCCACGCCGCGCACGCCTTGGGGATGGGCGTCATTTGGAATTTCAAGGAATACCGCCTCAATCATCGGCAGATCCGAGGCGACCGGCATGCGGTAATCCAGGAATCCCGCGTTCTCCATAATGCCGTTGTCATCGTAGATGTATTCCTCGTTCAGCGCCCAACCAACGCCTTGTGCGACGCCGCCATGGATTTGACCTTCCACATAGCTGGGGTGGATGGCCCGGCCAACGTCCTGAAACGCCGTGTAGCGCAGAATATCCACCCGGCCGGTTTCCGGATCGACTTCGACATCGCAAATATGCGTGGCGAAGGCGGGCGCGGCGCCTTGGGCGTTGATGGAAATTTGCCCGGTGATCGGGCCGCCGGTCTCCGCTGCTTTAGCGGCGATATCGGCCATCGACAAGGGATCGAACTCACCCGCGTTCGATCCGGCGGGGCGCGCTTCGCCCCCTTCCCAGACCACGGCGTCGATGTCGATATCCCAGATTTTCGCGGCGCGTTCCCGCAGGGTGTGGATGACTTTTTCCGCCACCTGCGTCACCGCCATACCGGCGGCGAAGGTCACGCGACTGCCGCCGGTCACCGCACTGATGCCGATGGCGTTGGTGTCGCCGATCTGCGCCCGCACGCGCTTGTAATCAATGCCCAGCAACTCGGCGGTGATGTTCACCATGGCCGCGCGGCTGCCGCCGATGTCCGGGTGTCCGGTAATGACCGTAACGGTGCCGTCTTCGCTGACGTGAATCTGTGCGCTCGATTCGCCGCCGACATTGAACCAGAAACCACTGGCGACGCCGCGACCCTGATTAGGCCCAAGCGGCGCCTTGTAATGCGGATGCGCCTTTGCGGCTTCCAGGGTTTCGACAAGACCAATCTTGCGGAAGGTCGGTCCATAGGCGGCGCGGGTGCCTTCCTTGGCGGCGTTTTTCAGACGCAGCTGCAGCGGATCCATCCCGAGTTCACGCGCCAGTTCGTCCATGGCGCTTTCAACCGAGAACGCGGCGATGGGCGAGCCCGGCGCCCGATAGGCGTTGCTCTTGGGTCGGTTCATCACGACGTCGTAGCCAATCGACTGGACGTTTTTGATGTCATAGGGCGCAAAGGCGCAGGACGCCGCCGGGCGCGCGGGCGACCCCGGGAAGGCGCCGGCCTGAAAGCGGAACGTCGCCGTCGCGGCGGTGATTTTACCGTCTTTGGTGGCGCCGATTTTTACGGAGTTGAAAGAGCCCGAAGTAGGCCCCGTCGCGCGGAAGACTTCGTCACGGGTCATCACCATTTTTACCGGAGATCCGGATTTTCGCGCCAGAATCAGCGCCATCGGCTCCAGATACACAATCGTTTTGCCGCCAAAACCCCCGCCGATTTCAGCGGGGATGGCGCGCACGTCGGCGACATTCAAGCCGGTCATTTTGGCGGTCGCGTTGCGGACCATGAAATGGCCCTGACTGCTGCTCCAGACGGTCGCCTGATTGTCCTTGGCCACGCTGACCAGACAGGCGTGCGGTTCGATATACCCCTGATGCACTGGTTTGGTGCGATATTCACGCTCGATGACGACGTCGGCGGCGGTGAATCCCGCATCCAGATCGCCAAGCTTGAATTCCAGTCGGCTGGCGATGTTTGACGCGGTTTCGGGTTTTGGCTCGACGCCTGCGGTGCGAATGTAATCATGCAGGATCGGCGCGTCGGGCTTCATGGCGTCTTCGACGTCAATCACGTGGGGCAGTACTTCGTATTCGACCTCGATCAGCGCCAGCGCTTCTTGCGCGATTGCCTGGGATGTCGCGGCGACGGCGGCGACGCCGTGCCCGGCGTACAACACTTTGTCCCGCGCCATCAGGTTACGACTGACGATCCGCATATCGGCGGGGCCGACCATAACTGGCGTGTCCATCGGGAATTCGACCATATCCCGAGAATCCATAACGGCTTTGACGCCGGGCAGGGCGGCGGCTTTTTCCAGATTGATGGATTTGATCTTGGCGTGCGCGTGCGGACTGCGCAGGACTTTGCCCCAAATCATGCCCGGTAACGTGAAGTCCGCGCCAAAGGTTGCGCGCCCGGTCACCTTGTCGGCGCCATCCGGGCGGATCGTTCGTTTGCCGATCCACTTATTGTCCATGTTATTTCCGTCCATACCTGAGCAATCCCTTTGCTATTGGTTCGCCGTCTCTACGGCGGCGCCATCGTGAATGTAATTTTGGGTGGAGTCCGCTCGCCCGTGCGCCGGGCTGTTCGATACGCGGATTTGGATAATACACTATTATACGCTGCTAACGCGGGGTTGGTCCATCCGCTTGGGCAGCGGCGAGACGGGCAGTTGAAAATTAGCGTTCTTTCTATAAAACTACGCCCTGAAAACGACGCCCCGAAAACGACGCCCGAATTTAAAACGATGCTTTGAATTTTCCGCCGTCGCAACGAAGCTGCGGCACCCCTGTTTTATGTGGAGTAAGAGCTTGCCTGGACCCTTGGACGGAATTCGCGTTATCGACATCACCACCGTGTTGCTTGGCCCCTACGGAACCCAGTCTCTGGGCGATATGGGCGCGGATATTATCAAGGTGGAAGCGCCGCCCACCGGCGATATCGCGCGCAATATGGGCACGGTGCGCAACGTCAATATGGCGGGCATCTTCATCAACGCCAACCGCAATAAACGTTCGCTTGCGCTGGATCTAAAAAAGGAATCGGCGAAGGAGGTTCTCCGCAAGCTGATTCCCACCGCCGACGTCTTTGTTCACAACATGCGGCCCAAGGCGATGGCGGGTTTGGGGTTTGATTATGACGCCGTGTCCGCGATCAAGTCCGATATCGTCTATGTCGGCGCCTACGGGTTTGGTCAGGATGGCCCTTATGCCGATAAACCGGCCTATGACGACGCCATTCAGGCGGCGTCCGGCCTCGCCAGCATGTTCCGGCGACAGGACGGCGCGGCGCGCTATGTGCCCTCAACCATCGCTGACAAGGTTGTCGGTCTGACCTTGAGCCAGGCGATCGCCTTTGCACTGCTGCACAAGGAACGCACCGGGGAGGGCCAGTTCGTCGAAGTGCCGATGCTGGAGACAATGGTGGCCTTCAATATGGTCGAGCACATCAATGGCGGCGCCTTCGATCCGCCGATTGGCGATATCGGTTACCAACGAGTCGTGACCCCCGCGCGGCGTCCGTTCCCGACCAAGGACGGCCATGTCTGTATTTTGCCGTATAGCGACAAGCACTGGCTCAATTTCTTTACCGCCGTCGGGCGACCGGAATTGATGGACGACCCGCGATTCTGCAGCTACCACGCGCGCGTCAATACGATTAACGATCTGTATGGGTTTGTCGGCGACGTAACGCCGAGCAAAACCACGGCGGAATGGGTGGCGCTGTGTGAGGAATGCCAGATCCCCTGCATGCCCATTATCGATATGGACGACTTGATGGATGACGAACATCTGAAGGCGGTGGGCATGTTTGAAAAACACACCCATCCGAGCGAAGGCGAAACCGTGCTTGTGCGTCCGCCCGTTACGTATTCAAAATCGCCGGGCGGTATTCATCGCCACGCCCCGCGCTTCGGCGAAAACGGGCCGGAGCTGTTGCGGGAACTGGGTTATGACGATTCCGCCATCGAGGAACTCTCGGCGGCGGGCGCTCTGCTGAGCGACCCGGAGGCCTAGGCCGGATCCGGCAATAGATCGCCTTTGCGCGCCCGCAACCGCACCAGCGCCAGAACGGTGTCGATTGTGGGCGTCGCGACCTCTGCGATTTTGCCCAACTCTGCGACGGCGCCGATGATCGGATTAATTTCCATTTGCCGTCCCCGCTCCAAATCCTGAAGCATCGAGGATTTGTGGTTATGCGCGCCCTTGCGAGAGCCTTCGATACGGTCGTCGATCGACGCTTCCGGCCCGCTGCCCAACGCGGTTCCAACCGCTTTGACCTCCGTCATGATGTTGCGCAGGACCTGCTGCATGTCCGGATCGTCGATCATGTCGCCGGTGGTGCCCAATGTCAGGGCGCTGGACGGGTTGTAGGCGACGTTGCCCATCAGCTTGACCCAGAAATCACGCCGTAAATCAGCGCTGACTTCTGCGGAGATGATGGTCTTATCGATGACATCGCACAGCGCCTGCGCCCGGGGCGAGATGGAATTGTCCGGCTCGCCAATCTGATAACGGAAGGCGCCGCCCGATTCGATCACGCCGGGCTCGACGACCTCGCTGGCGACATAGGTGATGCAGCCGATGACGCGCTCCGGTCCGATGCCGTTCCATTGCGTGTCCAGGGGATCGACCGCCTTGATGCGGCGCCCTTCCAGCGGTCCTTTGAGGGCGTGACAATACCACCAGGGAATGCCGTTCATGGCGGTGACGACGGTCGTGTTGGGGCCGATCATAGGCTGCATGGCCTCAACGACCGTGGGCGCCTGATGGGATTTCAGCGATACGATAATGTAATCCTGTACGCCCAGTTCCGCCGGGTTGTCGGTGACGCGCGGACGCGTCACGAATGTTTCCTTGTCGGTGACGAGTTTGAGGCCGTTGTCGCGCATCGCGTCCAGATGGGCGCCGCGTGCGATCAGGCTGACGTCAACGCCATTGCGATTCAAAAGCGCGCCAAGGTTGCCGCCAATAGCGCCGGCGCCATAGATGGTGATTTTCATGGTTTCGTCCCTGTCCAAGATATGTGCTTGCGGGAGCGCCCCGCCGCATTTGATTTGTGTGATCGTGGCGCCTCAAACGACTGTGGGCGCCGGTAGGACTATATACTTTATCGTCTTCGCCGAGAATTCAAGCATGAGAATTTAAGGCGTGGCTACAACGCGCCTTGAGAAGACACGCTAAAACCACGCCCTGAAGACTATAAATAAACGGTTACCGGTCGTGGCGGAAGATCGCTCAGGTTGCGTAATCTTCGCCTTCCAGCATTTCCAGAACGGCGCGCCAGCCGCGCTGGCCCCGCTCTTCGGGCGGGGTCGCCTTATAGCGCTCATACATTTCCGCGGATATTTCCGACGGCAACTCGATCAGTTCCGCGCCGCCCGCCATGGCGTCGATCTGGATCTGGCACGCGGTTTCCAGCTGATAGGTCAATTGCCAGCATTCGGGAATGGTCGCGGTGCAGACCAACAGCCCGTGATTGCGCAGGATGCAGGCGGATTTATCGCCAAGGTCGCGGCCCAGGCTTTCCCGTTCGTCCAGATCAAGCGCCACGCCTTCATAATCGTGGTAGCAGACATGCGGCATAGCCAGCATGGCTTGCTGGCTGATGGGCAGAAGGCCGCGTTTTTGCGCCGCGACGGCGACGCTGGCGCGGGTATGGACATGGATGACGGCGTTAACGTCGGGTCGCGCCATCAAGACGCCGCTATGAATGGTGAACCCGGCGTCGTTGAATTCGCCCTCGCCGATCACATTGCCCTCAAAATCCACCTTCACCAGATCGGACGCCCGGACCCGGTCGAACAAATCGCCGTAGCGGTTGATCAGAAACGTGCCTTCCTCACCGGGAATGCGAGCCGATAAATGGGTGAAGATAAAATCCGTCATGCGGAATTTCGCGAGCACCCGGTAAAGGGCGGCGAGATTAACCCGCGTGTCCCATTCCTCTTCGCTCATTTCGGGTTTTCCGGTGAATTCTGCGACGCTCATAGTGATCTCCTGTCTTGAAAATGAGAATGGTGCGGCGGTGATCGTCGCCTGCAACCTAGCTTGGTTAGCGCTTGGCGGGCTGATGCCCGACGGATTCTTCGTATTTTTCCAGTTCTTCGGGCACAAGGAAAGCCTCTTCCCATTCCCGAATTTGGTCGAAGCCGGCAAAGGTGTGGAAGTCTCCCACGGGATGGTCCTTGAATTTGTCCGCGAAGTTCTCTTCCACGACCGGGCCGTTGTCGTACAGATCCTTGGAAAAATCATACAGGGTTTTCAAGGTCGCGCGCAGTAAGGCGCCGGGCAGGATCGTCAGTGCGATGCCCAGTTTGGCCATTTCATCCATCGTGAAACGCGGTGATACGCCGGTCTGGTTGTAGAAGATCGGGCCGTTGACCTCCTTGCAGATGCGCTCGACTTCCGCGACCGAGGTCGGGCCTTCGACAAAGGCCATGTCCGCGCCGGCGTCGAGATAGGCGTTGGCGCGCTCAATGGCGTCGTCCAGCGTGCCGCCATGGGCGCCGCGCGCGTCGGTGCGGGCGATAATCATGAAGTCGGGGTCAATCTCGTCGCGCGCCGACACCGCCGCGCGGTATTTGCCCACGGCCTCGTCCATCGGGATAACCTTGCGCCCCGCCACATGGCCGCACCGCTTGGGGATGGCCTGATCTTCGATATGGATACCCGCCACGCCCGTCTGAATGTACTCTTTCACCGTGCGGATCACATTGATGGCGTTGCCATAGGCGTTGTCCGCATCGGCGATCACGGGCACGTCGACGGCGTTGGCGATATAGCGCGCGTTCAGATGCATCTCCGTCATCGTCGCCAAACCCGCGTCCGGCATACCCAATAGCGACAGCGATGTGCCGTAGCCCGTCATATACACGGCGGGAAACCCGGTCTTGTCGAGCATCTTGCCGGACAGCGCATTATAGCAACCGGGCACAAGCAGCGGCTTACCGGATTTCAGCAGATTACGAAGTTGTGTGGTTTTGCGCATGGTGTCGCCTCCCGTTCAATTTATGATTCGCAAGCCTCGTAGCGCGGCCCTGCGCTTCAGGAAAGAGCCTGTTCAAATTCAGAGACGCGCAAAATCAGACGCTACGACCTCAAAATCAATAAATACAGGAAAGAAGATCATACCAAGCCCGCCGTCAAGCTCAACACCGACAACATGATTTTTCGACATTTGATCTGGTGCTTGTGATCGGGGCTTGATCGAAATGTCTCGATGCGGGATTAATTTTCGCCACATTAAGGGGCCGCCGAATGCGGACAGGCCTATCAATTGCTTCGTTGATAAACCGAATAAGGACATGACCATGACCAACATCCGCAATAATATGTTTTTTGGCGCGATTGATTCCGAAAACGGGTTTGAAGAGCGCGGCGACGGCAATCTGGGCGTCTCCGTCAAAATTCTTTCAAACGACCTCGATACGGTCGCCAAGACAGGACGGCGAACGCGATTATTGCGCATGGCCGCCGGGTCGAAGACGCCGGAAGCGCACGCGCATGATTATTGGGAAGAAATTTATATTCTGGAAGGCGAAATGATGGTCCATGACGGGACCGATGGCGAGAAACGGGTTGGAATCGGCGCCTACGCCGCACGCGCGCCCGGCGTTATGCATGGCCCCGTTAGCAGCGCAAACGGGTGTCTTATGATCGATTTTTGCTGGTACCCTGACAAATAAACCGCTTCCCTGTGACGTTAAAATTTGATGCAGGCCGCGCCACCCTATTGCGCTCCCGGAACTTCAATTTCTTTGAGCTGACGCGCGTCTTCTGCGGCTTCGGCCAAGAGCCAGTCCCGGAAAATTGTAATCTTTGGCAAATTGGCCGTCGCCGTTGGGCAAACGATCCAATAGGCGTAGGAGACGGGAAGGGAGAGGGGGATTGGTCGCACCAGACGTCCGGCGATCAAATCGCGGGCCGCGAGCCCTGTTCGCGCCAGCGCGACGCCTTGACCGTCAACGGCGGCGTCGATCACCATGCTGGCCTGGTTCAGGACCGGCCCCCGCGACATGTCGGCCGCTAAAACGCCCGCAGCGTTGAACCATTTCAACCAATCCTGCCGGCTATCGAGATGTAAAAGCGTCAACCGGGTCAAATCCGCTGGGGTTCGTAGCGGGAGGTTCGGATCGAGCAGGCCAGGGCTGCACACCGGAAACAGTTCTTCTTCATAAAGCCGATGGCAGTCAAATCCCGGGTCCGCAGACTCGGCGTGCCGGACAGCGACATCAACGTCCTCGCGGGTGAAATCGATATGGTGAAGGGCGGCGCCGATCCTGAGGTCGATGGCCGGGTGTTGTTCGGCGAACCGTCCCAGGCGGTGCACAAGCCATTTTGAGGCAAAATTGGGGGACGTGCTGACTGTGAGGATTCCTGAACGTTGACGCTCTAGCAAACGGTCCGTTCCCACCGCTATCCGGTCCAGGGCGTCGCGCACGACGTCAAGATAGTCGCGGCCTGCTTGCGTGATGATCAATCGCCGGGGTTCTCGGGTGAAGAGCGCTAATCCAAGCACCGCTTCCAGCGCTTTTACCTGATGGCTGACGGCCCCCTGGGTGACGCTCAGCTCTTCCGCCGCTCGGGTAAAGCTTTCGTGCCGGGCGGCGGCCTCGAAGGCCCTCAGTGCGTTCAGCGGCGGTAATCGTCGTGGCATATTGGCGTTCCAAGGCGCAATTTTTCTCAGGCAAGGTAGAGAAAAGATGCTTTGTGAGCAAGCTGCTTGAGCCCTTATTTAACGGCCTGACCCTTGATTATTTACCCAATTTCACTGGAGGACGGCTGAATTATGCTCATGGACGCCAAGACACGCCGCACGGGACCGGCAAGCACAAGCGCGCAAAGTGTTGAGCCTTGGCTCGGCTGGACCTATTTAGTCCAGCTCTGGTGCGAGCGCAGACGTCAACGCCGCGCATTGGCCCGCCTTGACGACCGATTGTTGAGAGATATCGGAATTTCCAAACGCCGCGCGAAAGAAGAGTCCGAAAAAACCTTCTGGCGCTGAGGTCAAGGCGCCCGCCAAACCTTATCGGCTCCAAGACCAAAGAGCGGCGCTGACGTCACATTTGGAACCAGGCGGAAATACGCGCTTGCCTTTTGAGCACTGTAAATGTAATGTTATAACATTACATTTATCACGCTGCCTGTTTGCGCCAGTCAAATGCGGCGGACCTAACAGACTCGAAGGAAACGAAGATGCATCGCAAGTATTGGTATGCGCTCGCCGCGCCTGTGTGGCTAGCATCGACAGTCGCACAGGCGGCTGAACCTGAGGATCTGAAGGCGATCCTAAAGGAAGTGCGCGAGATGAAACAGGTCTATGAGACCCGGATTCAGTCGCTCGAGACGCGGATCAAGACCCTCTCGCAAAAACAGGGAAAGTCAAAAATCATAGAGGCCCCCGTGTCGGCGGATACGAGGAGCAAGGGAAACGGGTTCAACCCGTCGATCAGCGCCATCGTCGTCGGCACGGCGGCGTCCTTCTCTCGCGCCGCCTCTGAAATTGCCGGCTTCGGCGCCGGAGAGGAAGGGGAACGCGGCAATGAGGGCTTGTCTCTCGGTGAGACCGAATTGAATTTCTCGGCCAACATCGACGACAAATTCTTCGGCAGCGTCACGGCGGCGATCGTTCGCGAAGACGGCGCCGATAAGGTGGAACTCGAAGAAGCCTATTTCCAAACACTCCCCGGCGCCGGGTTGCCGGAAGGGTTTCGGTTGAAGGCGGGCCGTGCTTTCTGGAGCATGGGCTATCTGAACGAGCATCATCAGCATGCGGACGATTTCGTCGACCGACCGTTGACCCATCGCATCTTCCTCAACAATTCATTCAATGATGACGGTGTCGAAGTGTCTTATGTCCTGCCGACGGACACATACGCCGAACTTGGCGGCGGCGCCTTCCGGGGCGATGATTTTCCGTTTGGCGGTTCGGAGAGCGGGCTTGGCGGTTGGTCCGCTTTCGGACGTATCGGCGGTGATGTTGGCGACAATCAAAGCTGGCGGCTCGGCGCCTATACCTTGCAAGGGGATGTCAATGCGCGTCTGAGCAATGAGGACGCGATAACCTTTACCGGTCAATCGAACCTGTACGCGGTCGATCTGCGCTACACTTTGGCGCCGACCGGCAATGCCAGTCAGCAGGAAATTACCTTGCAGGGGGAATACTTCCATCGCTTTGAGGACGGTGAGTACAACGTCGGCAACGGCCTGGTGTCGTTCGACGATGACGCTGGCGGCTGGTATGCGCAGGCTGTCTACAAATTCGCGCCGGCATGGCGCATCGGCGCGCGCTATTCGCGGATGTACGCGCCGGATGCGGCGGTAGGGCTTGTCGGTAGCGACCTGGACGCCGCCGGTCATGATCCCGACGCTTTCGCCATAATGGGCGACTGGACGAACAGCGAATACGGCCGCCTCCGTCTCCAGTACAATCGCGAGGCGTTGGCAAACGACAGGACGGACAACCAGTTCTTCCTGCAATATGTCATGAGCATTGGCGCGCACGGCGCGCACCCCTACTAGCGCCATGCTTTATCGATATATATTTCCGGTCGTCGCGACGGCGTTTCTGCTGGCGACGACCGACCGCGCTGACGCGAAGGTCAATGTGTTTGCGTGTGAACCCGAATGGGCCGCGCTTGCGCGGGAGATCGGCGGTGAAAGGGTGTCGGCGTATGCCGCCACGCACGCCCGCCAGGACCCGCACCATATCCGGGCGCGCCCGAGTCTCGTCGCGAAAATCCGGCGCGCCGACCTGGTCTTTTGCTCCGGCGGCGGCCTGGAAGTTGGCTGGCTGCCGCTGTTGCTACAGCGCGGCGGCGGCGGCATTCAGCCCGGGAAGGCCGGTCACCTGATGGCGGCGGACCATGTCGATGTTATCGAGATACCCGTCTCAATCGACCGGAGCCTTGGTGATCTGCACCCCGAGGGCAACCCGCATGTCCATCTTGATCCGAAGAATATTCCAGGCCTCGCCGAAACGCTACGGCGGCGCCTTACCGTGATTGATCCTGCGGGAACGGACCATTATGCGCAACGTCTTGAAACCTTCACCGCAACCTGGTCCGCAGCGATGGCGGGTTGGCGACGGCGCGCGGCTGCATTGCAAGGCCAGCCCGTGATTGTGCATCACAAGTTCTGGTCTTATCTCCTGCATTGGACCGGTCTGCGGGAAACCGGCGCGTTGGAGGCGAAACCGGGTATACCGCCAAGCGTCAAGCATCTGGAGTACCTGTTATCCATCACGCGGACGAGTAAGGTTCGTGCAATCATACGCACGCCCTATGACGACGACGCTCCGTCCGATTGGTTGGCGGGCCGCACCGGCATTCCCATAGTCGAACTGCCGGCGACCGTGGACCGCGACGCCGCGCCAGGCGACCTCGCCGCATTTTTCGACGATCTGCTGGCGCGTCTGGAGTCCGGCCTTGAACGGCGTTGATTTTCTGACCATCGTCGCGCCGGCGCTCGTTGCCGGGCTTATGATCGCGACGATTCACGGACCGTTAGGCCTCGAAGTCCTGCGGCGCGGGATCATCTTCATTGACCTCGCCATAGCGCAGATCGCCGGGCTTTGCGTCGTGCTCGTGGACCTCCTGTCACAGGACGCGTCCTGGCCGCTGCGTCAGGTTTCGGCAATGGCCGCCGCCCTCCTGGCCGCATGGTTCTTTCGCATCGTCGAGAAGCGGTTCCCCAAGGAACAGGAACCGATCATCGGCGCCTGTTTCGTGCTGGCCGCGTCGGCGACGTTGCTGGCCTTGGCGAATCACCCGCATGGGGGGGAGAAAATGCAGGACATCCTTTCCGGCCAGCTTCTGTTCGTGTCCTGGTCGGAAATCGCAGCCTTCGCGCCCCTGTACGCCGTGGCGTTCGTAGTGTGGTTCGGCTGGCCACGGGCCCGCGAAGGTTCATGGTTCTTCGCTATTTTCGCGCTCGTTGTGACCGCATCGGTACAACTGGCGGGGGTCTATGTCGTGTTCGCGAGTTTGATCCTGCCGGCGCTTGCGGCGAACACGGTCCGATCCGGGCGTGTTGTCGCGGCGATGATTGGCGGTTGGGTCGCGGTCCTTATCGGCATTGGGGTGTCGGTCTGGACCGATATGCCGGTCGGGCCGCTGATCGCCTTCGCCTGCGCCGCGGTTATGATCTTCGCGCGGGGATACGTTTCGCTCAGGTCCTGGGGATGATGGTGCCGCAGGAGAGACTCGAACTCCCGACCTGAGGTTTACAAAACCCCTGCTCTACCAACTGAGCTACTGCGGCGTGAATTTGCGGGACATTACCAAAACAGATTTGGCGAGACCACGTAAATTCGTCAATCGGCGTCACATATACTGATCCAGCATCGAAAAGAAACGGTCGATATCGCCTGTATCGCAAAAAAGATGCGGACTGATCCGCAAGGCGTCGCCCCGAAGTGCGGCAAAAACGTTATCATTGGCGAGTTTTTCATCAATTTCCGATGGCATACCGTCCGGAAACCGAAAGCCTATAAAATGAGGCGCCCGATGCGCATCCGGAGGGACAATAAGGCCGCGTACGCGCGCCTCATTGGCCGCGTGCTGGGTTAGCGGGGCGAGGGTCTGGCCGATTGCGTCCGGCGTCCAGTCCAGGATCTGTTGAAGGGCGGCGATCGCCATCGGTATATTGATGAAATTATAGTATTCGCCCATGTCGTAGCGTCGCGCATTGTCGACGGGGCGATCGGTGCGCAGCTCAAGCGGGCGGCCCTGTTGCCGGTGTGGCACCGCATACAGGAAAGCCAGTGTATACGGGCATAACAGCCACTTATAGGCGGAACAGGTCAGGAAATCCGGCTGTATCGCTGCGATATCAAGTGGCGCCGCGCCGATATACTGGGTCGCGTCGACGACGAAGGCTGCGCCGATTTCGCGGCACCGTGCGCCGATAGCGACAAGATCAATCCGGACGCCATCCGTCCAGTGGCAGGGGGGCAGCGCCACGATGGCTGTTTTAGGGGCCGTGTCGGGGGCCGTGTTTGAGGCCGTGTCCGGTCCCAGTTGCGCCATAATCGCCGCCGTCCAATCGCTGTCAGACGGGCGCGTTACTTGCGTTAGCCGCGCGCCCGTATCGGATGCGAGTTGCCGCCAGGGATGGAAATTGGACGGGAATTGATGTTCCAGAACGACGATGTCCTGACCGGGGTTTACGGTAAGATTGGCCGCGGCGGTCGCGATTCCATAGCTGGTGGAGGGTGTTATGGCGATATCGTCGGCTGTCGCGCCGATCAGCTGTGCAAACAAAGAGCGCACCTGTTCCACATCGGCGTCGGCTTCCTCGAATATTTGCGTCGATGTCGCCCAAGGGTGCGCCTTGCGCGCAACGCCCTTTTCACCGGCGGCGACGGATTCGCGAAGCAGGGGCGCATAGGACGCGCAATTCAGATAGGTGACGTCATCGGGGATGTCGAACAGGTGTCGCTGATTTAGAATCACCACGTCGGAGCCTATTTTTTGGTTGGTTGCGGTGTCGTCCTGCGCCGGGCGACTTCATAAAGGGCGATGGCGGCGGCGTTGGAGACGTTGAGTGTGGCGAACGGCCCGGCAGAGGGGATCGTCGCCAGAACGTCGCAGTTTTTGCGCGTCAACCGGCGCAACCCCTGTCCTTCGGCGCCCAGCACCAGCGCCACCCGGCCTTCGAAGAGCGCGGACGTTAACGGCGCGTCGCCGCCGCCATCCAAACCGATACACCAGAAATTATGCTGTTTCAGCGTTTCCATGGCCCGCGCGAGATTGGCGACGCCCAAAAGCGGGATCTGCTCCAACGCGCCGCTGGCGGCTTTGGCGAGGACGCCGGTGGCCGGGGGTGCGCCGCGCGCGGGCGCGATGACGGCGGATGCGCCAAAGACGGCGGCGCTGCGCAGCACCGCGCCAACATTGTGGGGGTCGCTGACCTGATCGAGCAAAACCACGACGGCGTCAGCGCCGGCGGTGTCCAAAATATCTTCAAGGGTAAGTGTATGGGATGGATGGGCGAGAAGGGCGCATCCTTGATGCACCGCGCCTTCGGGCAACAATTCATCCAGATCACGGCGACTGACGATCTCGACGCGGAGGTTGGCCGTGGTTGCGGGCAAATTAGTCGGGAAAGACTTTGCGACCTCGGTCGTCGCCAGAAGACGTTCAATACGCCGATCTGGATTTTCCAGCGCCGCAAAAACGGGATGGCGTCCGTAGAGCCAGCTTTCCGCGCCGCGATTCGATGTTTGCGGCGCGGCGGCTGAGTCGTGTTCTGGCGCAGCGGGGGATGCTGAACGCACTGTTGAACGGGGCGCTGGGCGGTTCGCCGAGCGTGGGTTTGATCGTGACGCCGTACGGGCGCCAGGGGACTTGATTTTTCGTGCCATAATTCCTATTATTGATACTGGATTTAAAGTGCAAGAAGCATCTGATCGTCGTCTTTCTGTTGGGGCGCGGATAGATGCTTTTCGTCGTGTCGATTTAAAGTTGACAAGCGGAGCTAAATCGAGATAGTGCGCACTCCGCGCGCCGGTCTGATTGGTGTGACGCCGGTAAATGGAGGGGTGCCTGAGTGGTTAAAAGGGACGGGCTGTAAACCCGTTGGCTATGCCTACGTTGGTTCAAATCCAACCCCCTCCACCACGGTTTGCGTAACCGTTTGATTTTACGGGTAAAACGCTGCGGCACGATGGTAAAGAAAAGAGCGGAAAAACGTCGGATGCGACGGTTTTCCCGATGACGATAAGGCGACGAAAACGGAGCCGTTGATGAGACGTAATCGGCGGGTGTAGCTCAAAGGTAGAGCCCCAGCCTTCCAAGCTGGTTGTGTGGGTTCGATTCCCATCACCCGCTCCAGAATACCGACGGTTCCGCGCCGTCGATAAAAACGCGGTTGGCGCCGGGCGGCCTGAAGCAAGGTCGGTCGATTGGAACATGGAACGATTGAAACACGGATTAGGCCAGGAAAGAGATTACGATGGCGAAGGTAAAGTTTGAGCGGACGAAGCCGCATTGCAACATCGGCACGATTGGTCACGTTGATCATGGCAAGACGACGTTGACGGCGGCGATCACGAAGGTTTTGGCTGAATCCGGCGGAGCCGAGTTTCAGGATTACGCGGATATCGACAAGGCGCCCGAAGAGAAGGCGCGCGGTATCACGATCAACACGGCCCATGTTGAGTACGAGACGGAAAACCGTCACTACGCGCATGTTGATTGCCCGGGTCACGCGGATTACGTGAAGAACATGATCACGGGCGCGGCGCAGATGGATGGCGCGATCCTGGTGGTGAACGCCGCCGACGGCCCGATGCCGCAAACGCGCGAGCACATTTTGTTGGCGCGCCAGGTTGGCGTTCCCGCGATTGTCGTTTACGTAAACAAGGTCGATCAGGTTGATGATCCCGAGCTTCTTGAGCTTGTCGAGATGGAAATCCGGGAGCTTCTGGATAGCTACGACTTTCCGGGCGACGATATTCCCATCGTGTTCGGCACGGCGCTTGGCGCCCTCGAAGGCACGGGCGACGATACCGGCGCACCGTCGATCACCAGGTTGATGGAAGCGGTTGATAGTTACATTCCGCAACCGGAACGCGCGATTGACTTGCCGTTCCTGATGCCGATTGAAGACGTTTTCTCGATTTCGGGGCGTGGCACGGTTGTCACCGGTCGGATCGAACGCGGCGTAGTTAAGGTTGGCGACGAGATTGAAATCGTTGGTATCCGGGATACGACGAAAACGATTTGCACGGGCGTTGAGATGTTCCGGAAGTTGTTGGATCGCGGTGAAGCGGGCGACAATATCGGCGCGCTTCTTCGGGGCACGGCGCGTGAAGATGTTGAGCGAGGCCAGGTTCTGGCGGCGCCGGGATCGATCACGCCGCATACGAAGTTCACCTGCGAGTGTTATATTCTGACGAAGGACGAGGGCGGTCGTCATACGCCGTTTTTCTCGAACTATCGTCCGCAGTTTTACTTTCGTACGACGGATGTCACGGGTTCTGTTGTGTTGCCGGACGGCACCGAAATGGTGATGCCGGGGGACAATATCTCGATGGAAGTTAATTTAATCGCGCCGATCGCGATGGACGAAGGATTGCGTTTCGCGATCCGCGAAGGCGGCCGGACCGTCGGCGCTGGCGTCGTCGCAAGCGTGATTGAATAGTTAAGTAAGGCTTGGGTCATCTTGACCCGTATTCGGCGCGCCGGATCGTAGTTATCACGGACCGGCGCATCGATTGCGCATAGGGGTATAGCTCAGTTGGTAGAGCGTCGGTCTCCAAAACCGAAGGTCCTGGGTTCGAACCCTAGTGCCCCTGCCAGCACTGGCTCATCCGTTACGGTCGTTATTTGTCGGTTGTTTGTTAACGAATACGTAGTCATAAGCAGATAAGCGTTGGAAGTATAAAACATGGCGAAGACAAACCCAGCAGTCTTCATGCGGCAGGTTCGGCAGGAAGCCGACAAAGTCACATGGCCGACTCGCAAGGAAACCATGATCACCACCACGATGGTGTTTATCATGGTGGCGTTGGCGTCTGTATTTTTCCTGCTGGTTGATAAAATTCTCGCCAGCGGCGTGCAGCTTGTTTTGGGGGTTGGAGGATAGGTCATGGCGAAGCGATGGTACGTGCTGCATGTCTATTCCGGTTTCGAGCGAAAAGTCGCGCAATCGATTACCGAGCAGGCTGAACAAAAAGATATGACCGACTCCATCGTGGAGGTTCTGGTCCCGATGGAGGAGGTAGTGGAGTTACGTCGCGGCAGCCGCGTGAGCGCCGAGCGTAAATTCTTCCCCGGCTATATTCTGGTCAATATGGAGATGACCGACGAAAGTTGGCATCTCATTAAGGAAACCGCCAAAGTCACCGATTTCCTTGGTGGTAAGGGCAAGCCGACGCCGATCAGCGACACGGAAGCGCAGCGGATATTGCATCAGGTTAAGGAGGGCGTGGAACGGCCAAAACCGTCAATCACCTTCGATATCGGCGAACAGGTTCGCGTCAGCGATGGACCGTTTCAATCGTTTAACGGTTATGTCGAGGATGTTGACGAAGAAAAGGCGCGGCTCAAAGTGTCCGTATCGATTTTCGGTCGGGCGACGCCTGTCGATCTGGAGTATTCGCAGGTCGAAAAACTCTAGAACTAAACGTATTGAATTCGTGCGGGAGGCGAGTCAGCGCCGTACCGCGCGGCCATTTTAGGAAGGTAAAACATGGCGAAGAAAGTAGCGGGCTTCATCAAGCTCGAAATTCCCGCAGGTCAGGCGAATCCATCGCCGCCCGTTGGGCCAGCGCTTGGTCAAGCTGGATTGAACATCATGGAATTCTGTAAGGCGTTCAACGCCTTCACGCAAACCATGGAGCAGGGAACGCCGATTCCGGTGGTCATCACGGCCTATTCGGATCGTTCATTTTCCTTTGTCACCAAAACGCCGCCCGCGTCCTATTATTTGCGCAAGGCGGTTGGGCTGGAAAAAGGGTCAGGCGAACCAGGGCGCATTGTTGCTGGTCAAGTGACGCAGGCGCAGTTGCGCGAAATCGCGGAAGCGAAAATGGTGGATTTGAACGCCAATGATATCGAGGCGGCGATGAAGATTATCGCTGGGTCGGCGCGTTCAATGGGCTTGGAAGTGACGGGGTAGGCATCATGGCGAAACAAGGTAAACGTATGAAGGGCGCGCGCGCCTCTATCGACGCAGAAAAAAATTACGCGCTGGCCGATGCGGTCAAAGCGCTGAAGGAAAACGCGAGCGTAAAGTTCGATGAAACGATCGAAATCGCGTTGAACCTGGGCATTGACCCGCGCCACGCGGATCAACAGGTGCGCGGCGTTGTGCAATTGCCGCATGGCACCGGCAAAACGGTTCGCGTCGCGGTGTTCGCCAAGGACGCCAAGGCCGATGAAGCCAGGGAAGCGGGCGCGGATATCGTTGGCGCCGAGGATCTGGCGGAGAGAATTCAGGCGGGCGAAATGAATTTCGACCGTTGTGTGGCGACGCCGGACATGATGGCGATCGTCGGTCGCTTGGGTAAAGTCTTGGGCCCGCGCGGCTTGATGCCGAACCCTCGGCTTGGCACCGTGACGCCAGATGTGGCGACGGCGGTGAAGGCTGCAAAAAGCGGCGAAGTTCAGTTCCGGGCCGAAAAGGCGGGCGTTATACATGCCGGCGTCGGCAAGGCGAGTTTCGACGAAGCGCAACTGAACGATAATCTGCGCGCCTTTATCGGGGCAATCTCTCGCGCCAAACCGAGCGGCGTCAAGGGCACTTATATCAAGAAAGTTACGGTCTCATCGACGATGGGCCCAGCCGTTCGGATCGACGTTGCCAGCGTTAACGCGGGCGAATAAGGCCAGACGACAAGAATTCACGCGGCGGCGCTTGAAAGGGCGGCGTTTGCGGGAAACGACGGCGCGTTGAAAACGGCGTTTCGTCAGCTGTCCGAGATTGTGGGCGCCGGTTAGGATTTTTCCAACCGGCTTAATCTGGTCATCCTGGGATTTCCCGAGAGTGGGGTTTTCGAGAATGGCGTTGGCCGACATGAGACAGGAGGAAATGTTGGGCACGACATATGTCGCGTCTGGCTTGAACTTCTCGGACAGGAATAACGGGTGTGACGTCGCTATGTTGCGCTCATCCTGTAACCTGCCGCTCTTCATGGAGCGGCGCAAAGAAGGATCGGAGACTTATACGTGGACCGATCACGCAAAGAAGAACTAGTAGCCGAAATCCAGCAAACTCTGGAGGGTGTCAACCTGTTGGTTGTGACCCATCAGAATGGTTTGTCCGTAGAGGAGACAACGGCGCTTCGAACCCAAATTCGTGAAGCTGGCGCCGGTTTTAAGGTAACGAAAAACCGGTTAGCCAAAATCGCGATGAAAGATACGCAGTTTGAACCTTTGAGCGACTTGTTCACTGGTCCGACGGCGATCGCGGTGTCCGAAGACTCGGTTGCGGCCGCCAGAGTGGTGGTCGATTTCGCAAAAACGAACGAGAAGTTGACAATCGTAGGCGGCGCCTTGGGCGACAAACCGCTCGATGTTGACGCTATCGTCGCTTTGGCGAAACTTCCGTCGTTGGATGCACTACGCGGCAAGTTGGTTGGCCTGCTTCAGGCGCCCGCGGGCAAGATTGTTGGCGTCCTACAGGCGCCAAGCGGTCAGTTAGCCCGGGTGTTCGGGGCATACGGCGCTGGAGATTAATGCGGCGGCGCCCTGTGGCGCGGCTGATTTAGAAGACAAACCGAGACTATCAAGCCTAGGAGACTTAAAATGGCGAATTTAGAGCAAATTGCTGACGACCTGTCGGCGTTAACCGTAATCGAGGCCGCCGAGCTTTCCAAAATGCTCGAGGAAAAATGGGGCGTGTCTGCAGCAGCGCCTGTCGCCGTAGCGGCGGTCGCAGCCGATGGCGGTGGCGCCGCGGCTGAAGAACAGACCGAATTTGATGTTGTCTTGGCGTCGTTTGGCGAAAAGAAAATCAACGTCATCAAGGAAGTCCGGGGAATCACCGGTCTTGGTCTTAAAGAAGCGAAAGACCTCGTTGAAAGCGCGCCTAAGGCAATCAAGGAAGCCGCTAGCAAGGACGAAGCCGAAGAGATCAAGAAGAAGCTTGAAGCCGTGGGTGCTACGGTTGAGTTGGTCTAGCATTACGTTTGAGACTGTTGCAGTCGGGGCGCGCCATCTTGGCGTCGCCCCGTCTTGCGCGCCCGGGGAAAAGAGCTTTTCCGGCGGCGCGTGTTTTGCGTTTGGCGACAGACGCGAGGTTTCGCCGAATATCCGGCGAATTAAATTTTTGACGCGAGGTTGAAGAATGGCGAACTCCTTCACGGATCGTAAGCGTATTCGCAAGAGCTTTGGGCGAATTACCGAAGTGGCGCCGTTGCCGAATCTCATTGAAGTTCAGAAACTGTCCTACGAGTTGTTTTTGAAAGCCCGGGACGAGGATAACGCTGAGCCTTCAGGGATTCAGTCGGTGTTTAGTTCTGTGTTTCCGATCAAGGATTTTGCGGACCGTTCACAGCTGGAATTCGTCAGTTACAACCTGGAAACGCCGAAATACGATGTTGAGGAATGTCAGCATCGCGGCATGACCTATGGCGCGCCGCTTAAAGTGACGCTGCGCCTGGTCGTTTGGGATATCGATGAAGATACGGGCGCACGTTCGATTCGCGATATCAAAGAACAAGACGTCTATATGGGCGACATGCCGCTGATGACTCCCAACGGCACGTTTGTCGTCAACGGGACGGAGCGGGTTATCGTCAGTCAGATGCACCGGTCGCCCGGCGTGTTTTTCGATCATGACCGCGGCAAAACCCATTCATCCGGCAAATTTCTACACGCCGCGCGCGTGATCCCTTACCGTGGCTCTTGGTTGGATTTTGAATACGACGCCAAGGATTTGCTCTATGTCCGCATTGATCGACGCCGCAAATTGCCGGCGACGACGTTGCTGTTGGCGCTCGATAGCGCCGCGACCGAAGCAAAACGCGAAGAACTGGCGCGTGAAGGCAAAGTGCTGTCGGCGGAAGAGGCGGAAGGTCAGTCACCGGCTGAAATTCTCGGCCTGTTTTACGACATTATTGAATACAGTCAGGTTAAGGGGGGCTGGAAATGCGCCTTTGACTCGTCGCGGTATAGCGGCGCCAAGCTGACCCATGACCTGATTAACGCAAAGACCGGTAAGGCCGCTGCGGAAGAGGGCCAAAAAGTGACGCCGCGTCTGTTACGCAAGCTCGAAGAATCCAGTCTGGCGGAAATCCGCGTGACGGATGAAGAATTGATCGGCCGCTTTATGGCGACCGACGTGATTGACCCGGAATCGGGCGAGGTCATGTATGAAGCTGGCGCGGAAGTGCTGGAGGACGTGCTGGAGAAATTCGGTGAATTGGGCATCAAGGAAATGTCGATTCTCGCGATCGACAATATCAAAGTCGGTCCCTATATCCGCAATACGTTGGCGGCGGACAAGAATGCGTCGCGCGCCGATGCGTTGATTGATATCTATCGTGTGATGCGTCCCGGGGAACCGCCAACACTTGAGACAGCGGAAGCCATGTTCAAAGGCTTGTTTTTCGACAGTGAACGCTACGATCTGTCGGCGGTTGGCCGGGTGAAAATGAACTCCCGTCTGGAGCAGGAAACCGGCGATCAGGTTCGTGTGTTGCGCAAGCAGGACATTCTGGCGATCGTGCAAGTTCTCTGTGATCTTAAAGACGGTCGTGGCGATATCGACGATATCGATCACCTCGGTAATCGTCGTGTCCGCTCTGTTGGCGAATTGATGGAAAATCAGTATCGCATTGGCTTGTTGCGTATGGAGCGGGCGATCCGCGAACGCATGAGTTCGGTCGATATCGACACTGTCATGCCGCATGATCTGATCAATGCGAAGCCGGCGGCGGCGGCGGTCCGGGAATTCTTCGGGTCTTCGCAATTGTCGCAGTTCATGGATCAGACCAATCCGCTTGCGGAAATTACCCATAAACGGCGCCTTTCGGCGCTTGGGCCGGGTGGTTTGACCCGCGAACGCGCAGGGTTTGAAGTACGTGACGTGCATCCGACGCATTACGGCCGGATTTGCCCGATTGAAACGCCCGAAGGGCCGAATATTGGGTTGATCAACAGCCTGGCGACCTATGCGCGGGTCAACAAATACGGGTTCATTGAATCGCCTTATCGACGGGTCGAAGACGGCAAGGTCACGGACGAAGTGATCTACATGTCCGCGATGGATGAAGGCCGCTACACCGTGGCGCAGGCGAACTCGATACTCGACGAAAACGGCGCGTTGACGGAGGAAAACATCTCTTGTCGCGGCGGCGGTGAATATATTTTGTCGAGCGCGGACGAAGTTGACCTGATGGACGTTTCGCCGAAACAGGTTGTGTCCGTCGCGGCGGCGCTGATCCCGTTCCTGGAGAACGATGATGCGAACCGCGCGTTGATGGGCTCCAACATGCAACGTCAGGCGGTGCCGCTCGTGCGCAGTGAGGCGCCCCTGGTCGGTACGGGTATGGAAGCGCAAGTTGCGCGGGATTCCGGGGTCACCATTGTGGCGAGGCGGTCGGGCACGGTTGTCCAGGTGGACGCCACCCGCATCGTTATCGGCGCGGAAGACACCGCAGACGCGGATGTGTCTACGCCAGGCGTTGATATTTACAACCTGCTAAAGTTCCAACGTTCCAACCAGAATACGTGCATTACGCAACGGCCGCTGGTGAAGGTTGGCGACAAGATTGACGCGGGCGATATCGTGGCGGATGGACCGTCGACCAATCTGGGCGAACTCGCTTTGGGTCGAAACGTACTGGTCGCCTTCATGCCGTGGAACGGATACAACTTCGAGGATTCGATCCTTGTGTCTGAACGTGTGGTTCGCGATGACGTCTTTACCTCGATCCATATCGAGGAATTTGAGGTTATGGCGCGTGATACGAAACTGGGGCAGGAGGAAATCTCCCGCGACATTCCCAATGTCGGTGAAGAAGCGCTTAAAAACCTCGATGAATCCGGGATCGTCTATATCGGCGCCGAAGTGCAGCCGGGCGACATTCTGGTTGGTAAGGTGACGCCAAAGGGCGAATCGCCGATGACGCCGGAAGAGAAACTGTTGCGCGCGATCTTTGGCGAGAAAGCCGCCGATGTGCGTGATACGTCGCTGCGGGTGCCGCCGGGTCAGACGGGCACAGTCGTTGAAGTGCGGGTGTTCTCCCGTCGCGGCATCGACAAGGACGAACGCGCGCTCGCCATTGAGCGTTCGGAAATTGAACGCCTCGCGAAAGATCGGGACGACGAAAAATCCATTCTGGAACGTTGGTTCTTCAACAGCCTTAAAAACGTGCTGATGAATCAGACGATTGTTAGTGGGCCGGCCGGCGTCAAAGAAGGCGGTCGAGTCACCGATACGCTCTTGAGCGGATACACGCCGGGTCAATGGCGCCAGATCGTTGTGAAAAACGACAAGGTGAATGATCAGCTTGACGCCATCAAGTCGCAGTTTGGCGAGGCGGTGGACCGGTTGCAGGCGCGCTTTGACGACAAGGTCGATAAATTGCAACGTGGCGACGAATTACCGCCGGGCGTGATGAAAATGGCGAAAGTCTTCGTTGCGGTGAAGCGCAAGATTCAGCCGGGCGATAAAATGGCGGGTCGACACGGCAATAAGGGCGTTATTTCGCGCATCATGCCGATTGAAGACATGCCGTGCCTGGATGACGGCACGCCGGTGGATATCGTGCTCAATCCGCTGGGCGTTCCCAGTCGGATGAATGTCGGACAGATTCTGGAAACCCATCTTGGCTGGGCGTGCGCCGGGCTCGGGAAGCAGATTGGCAAAGTTTTGGCGGAGATGAAACGCTCCGGTGAAACGGCTGAATTACGCGAATCGTTGAAAACCGCCTATGGCGAGCGCTATGCCGGTGATATTCAGGCGTTCGACGAAAAAGCCATGATCGAGTTGGCGGAAAATGTGACCGCCGGCATTCCGATCGCAACGCCGGTGTTTGACGGTGCGCGTGAAGACGATATCAACGCGATGTTGGAGCAGGCTGGCCTTCATACGTCGGGGCAAATGACCCTCGTCGATGGGCGTACGGGAGAATCATTCGACCGAAAGGTGACGGTGGGGTATATTTACATGCTCAAGCTGCACCATCTGGTCGATGATAAAATCCATGCGCGTTCAATCGGGCCGTATTCTCTGGTCACCCAGCAACCGTTGGGCGGCAAGGCGCAGTTCGGTGGACAGCGCTTTGGCGAGATGGAAGTCTGGGCGTTGGAGGCTTATGGCGCGGCGTATACGTTGCAGGAAATGTTGACGGTGAAATCCGATGATGTTTCCGGACGAACGAAAGTGTACGAGTCGATCGTACGCGGCGCCGACAACTTCGAGGCTGGCATACCGGAATCCTTCAACGTGTTAGTGAAGGAACTTCGCTCGCTGGGTCTCAACGTCGAGTTGAAGCAAGGCGAATAAGATTGGTCGGGCGGTAACGCCCGGCCAAATCGTCACACACCGGGACGGCCGTCCCCGGTGTAACTGTTGTGGCGAAATAGGGCGCGGCGCAAGATGACTTCAGGAGTCCATCCATGAATGAGTTGATGAATTTTTTCGGCCAACAATCGGGTCCTCAGAGTTTCGACCAGATTCAGATTTCAATCGCCAGCCCGGATCGCATCCGGTCCTGGTCTTTCGGTGAGATCAAAAAGCCTGAAACAATCAACTACCGGACCTTTAAACCGGAGCGCGACGGCTTGTTCTGCGCCCGGATCTTTGGGCCGATCAAGGATTACGAATGCCTGTGCGGCAAATACAAGCGGATGAAGTATCGCGGCATTATTTGTGAAAAATGCGGTGTTGAAGTCACGCTGTCAAAAGTGCGTCGCGAGCGTATGGGCCATATCGAATTGGCCTCGCCGGTGGCGCATATCTGGTTCCTGAAGTCGCTGCCCAGCCGGATTGGCCTGTTGCTGGACATGACGCTCAAGGATCTTGAGCGCATTTTGTACTTCGAAAACTATGTCGTTATCGAGCCCGGCCTGACGGCGCTTGGTTATCGGCAATTGATGAGCGAAGAAGATTATATTGACGCCCAGGAAGAGTATGGCGCGGAGAATTTTACCGCCAAGATTGGCGCGGAAGCAATCAGGGATATGCTGGCGGCGCTTGTGCTGGATACAGAGCTCGAAACCATTCGCGTGGATTTGAAGGAAACCGGTTCGGAAGCCAAACGTAAGAAATACGTCAAGCGGCTGAAGCTGGTTGAGGCCTTTATTGCATCAGATACGCGTCCGGAATGGATGATCCTCGAAGTCGTACCGGTTATTCCGCCGGAATTACGCCCGCTGGTGCCGCTGGATGGCGGTCGCTTCGCCACGTCGGATCTGAACGATCTGTATCGGCGCGTGATCAACCGTAACAACCGCTTGAAGCGCCTTATCGAACTGCGCGCGCCGGACATTATTGTTCGGAACGAAAAGCGGATGTTGCAGGAATCCGTAGACGCCCTGTTTGATAATGGTCGTCGCGGTCGCGTCATCACGGGCGCGAACAAGCGCCCGCTGAAATCCTTGTCCGATATGTTGAAGGGCAAACAAGGCCGGTTCCGCCAGAATTTGCTGGGCAAGCGGGTCGATTATTCGGGTCGTTCGGTCATCGTTGTGGGACCAGAATTGCTACTGCATCAGTGTGGGTTACCGAAGAAAATGGCGTTGGAGTTGTTTAAGCCGTTTATCTATTCGAAACTCGAGTTATACGGCATGGCGACGACGATCAAGGCCGCCAAGCGTATGGTGGAGAAAGAACGCCCCGAGGTTTGGGATATTCTGGAAGAAGTTATCCGGGAACACCCTGTCTTGTTGAACCGTGCGCCGACATTGCACCGTCTTGGCATTCAGGCATTTGAGCCGGTTCTGGTCGAAGGTAAGGCCATTCAGCTCCATCCGCTGGTCTGCACCGCGTTCAACGCCGATTTCGATGGCGATCAGATGGCGGTTCACGTTCCGCTGTCGCTTGAGGCGCAGTTGGAAGCCCGTGTTTTGATGATGTCGACGAACAACATCCTTTCGCCTGCGAACGGAAAGCCGATTATCGTGCCGAGTCAGGATATTGTTCTGGGTCTGTATTATCTGTCCCTGCAGCGTGACGATCATGTCGGGCCGCTGGCGAGCATCGATTCCGAAGCGGCCCTGGCGGCGGCGTTGGAAGGCTCGGATGTCGTTTTGAGGAAAGCCAAGAACCTGTCGAAGGTCGTTGAGACCGATGACCCCAAGGCGGCCTTCAAGGATTTGAAAGACGGAAAAATTACGGCGCACCGGGTGCCTGTGTTCGGCACCATCGGTGAAATCGAGCATGCGTTGTCGAATAAAAACGTAACGTTGCACACCACGATCAAAGGTCTGTACGAAACCGTTGATGAAAATGGCGACCCCATTACACAGCGTGTCGTGACGACGCCGGGTCGTATGTTGTTGGGTGAAATTCTCCCTCGAAGCCCGAAGGTGCCGTTCTCTCTGGTGAATCAGCCGCTGACCAAGAAAGACGTGTCGGAGGTCATCGATATGGTCTACCGCCACTGTGGTCAGAAAGACACGGTGATCTTCTGCGATCAGATGATGGGAACGGGCTTCCGCTGGGCGTGCCGAGCGGGCATTTCCTTCGGCAAGGACGATCTGGTTATTCCGGACGCCAAGGTGAGATTGATCGATGCGGCGCAGGAGCAGGTTCGCGAATACCAAAAACAATATCTCGACGGTTTGATCACTCAGGGTGAAAAATACAACAAGGTCGTCGACGTTTGGTCAATTTGCACCGACAGTGTGGCGGACGAGATGATGAAGCAAATCTCGACGCCAAAGGAAAATGAACCAGAAAACGCCGTTTACATGATGGCGCATTCCGGCGCGCGTGGCTCAGCCGCGCAGATCAAGCAATTGGCGGGTATGCGGGGCCTGATGGCGAAGCCGTCCGGCGAAATCATCGAGACGCCGATCATTTCCAACTTTAAGGAAGGCCTGTCGGTTCTCGAATATTTCAACTCGACGCACGGCGCGCGTAAAGGCCTGGCGGATACGGCGCTGAAAACCGCCAACTCCGGTTATCTGACGCGGCGTTTGGTCGATGTGGCGCAGGATTGCGTTATCAATCAGCACGATTGCGGCACGACCGAAGGCTTGACCATGAAAGCGGTTGTGGAAGGCGGCGAAGTCATTGAGCCCCTGTCCGAGCGCATTATCGGGCGTCACGCGTCGGAAGACATTCTGGATCCGTTGAGCGGCGACCTTATCGTTAAGGCGGCGGCGCTTATTGATGAAGAGGTCAATGACGCGATTGACCGGGCCGGTATCGATTCGGTGAAAATTCGGTCGGTGCTGACCTGTCAGTCAGAGAAAGGCGCTTGCGGCGCGTGTTACGGACGTGATCTCGCCCGTGGAACCGCCGTCAATCTTGGCGAAGCCGTCGGCGTCATTGCGGCGCAATCGATTGGCGAACCGGGTACGCAGCTTACCATGCGGACGTTCCATATTGGTGGCGCGGCGCAACGTGGGGCCGAACAGTCCTCCGTCGAATCGACAATCGACGGCACGATTACAATCACCAACCGCAATATGGTTATGGATTCCGATAAGCGGCCGGTGGTTATGGGACGGAACACCGAACTGGTTCTGCTCGATTCGCAGGGCCGGGAACGGGCGCGCCATCGCGTGCCCTATGGGGCTCGTTTAACGGCCGATGAAGGCGATGCGATTACGCAGGGCCAAACCCTGGCCGATTGGGATCCCTATACGGTTCCGATCATCACTGAAAAAGACGGTATCGCAAATTATGTCGATTTGACCGAAGGCGTCACCATGCGTGAAGCGGTGGATGATGCCACGGGTATCTCGAGTAAGGTTGTCGTTGATTGGAAACAACAACCCCGAAGCGCCGATTTGAAGCCCCGGATTACTGTCCGGGACGAAAATGGCGAAGTGTTAACGCTCGGCAACGGAATGGAAGCGCGTTACTTCATGTCGGTGGACGCGATCTTGTCCGTCGAAACCGGCTCAGAGGTCCGGGCGGGCGACGTGTTAGCTCGGATCCCTCGGGAAACGCTGAAAACACGCGACATCACGGGTGGTTTGCCGCGTGTTGCGGAACTGTTCGAGGCGCGGAAACCGAAAGACTTCGCTGTCATGAGCGGCGCCGCCGGTCGGGTGGAGTTCGGCAAGGATTATAAAACGAAGCGACGCATTGTCGTCGTTCCCGAAGGTGAAGATCAGGAACCAGCGGAATATATGGTGCCGAAGGGGCGTCATATTTCGGTCCAGGAAGGCGACCATGTCGAAATCGGCGATTTGTTGATGGATGGCAACCCGGTGCCGCACGATATCTTGCATGTTTTGGGGATTGAAGCGTTGGCGGCGTATCTTGTGAACGAGATTCAGGAGGTCTATCGACTGCAGGGCGTGAAGATCAACGACAAGCACATCGAGGTTATCGTCCGACAGATGCTGCAAAAAGTTGAAATTACGCATTCTGGCGATACGATTCTTCTGGTTGGCGAACAGGTCGATCGGGATGAGTTCGAGGCGGCGAACGAGGTCGCACTTGCGGAAAGCGGACAACCTGCGACGGGCGTGCCTGTGCTGCAGGGCATCACGAAGGCGTCGCTCCAGACCAAGTCTTTCATATCAGCGGCGTCTTTCCAGGAAACCACGCGAGTTCTCACTGAAGCCGCCGTCAGCGGTAAGATCGATACGCTGGAAGGTCTGAAGGAGAACGTGATCGTCGGCCGCCTGATACCGGCTGGCACCGGTAGTTTCATGAACCGGATGCGTCAAATCGCTGGCGAGCGGGATCGGGACTTGTTGGCTAAGGAAGAAGCTGACGCCGCGAAGTTGGCGGCTGCGTCTGCGGCAGAATCGGCGGCGGCGGCGGAGCCTGAACCTACCGAAGCGGCGTAGTCGGTATTATTGCCAAACTGTCGTCGGTAATTATGTGAGTGAATATCGCCGTACTGTGTAATTTTGTTCTAAGATTGACAGTACGGCGAAACTTTTCGGCCATTTGTTAAGGTGTCGAAATTCAAACAGAATATTTGAAAAACTGAGTATCTTTATCTTGACGATGTAATGTAGCGACACTAAGATGCGCGAGCTTTTTAGGGGGCTTACTGTAGCGCCAAATGTTAATCGGTTAGGCGCTAGACGAAGCAACCGAGCACTTGAGAAAACGATAGCCGGTCTGACCGGTGGAGTTATAGATTTGGCGCGAACCGCTGATACGAGCGGGCTACGCGCTTTTTGGTTGTGTTGCAATTTCCACTAGATTGGATGAGCGTACAATCAGGGTCCGTGTAACAAGATGTAATGACTGGAATGAGGACGGCGCATGCCGACAATTAATCAGCTAATTCGGAAGCCGCGGAAGTCTCCGGCGGGACGTAATAAGGTTCCGGCTTTGGAGGCCTGCCCCCAAAAACGGGGAGTCTGCACGCGGGTGTACACCACAACGCCAAAGAAACCGAACTCCGCGTTGCGTAAGGTCGCACGGGTTCGTTTGACGAATGGGTTCGAGGTTACGAGCTACATTCCAGGCGAAGGGCATAATCTGCAAGAGCATTCAGTCGTGATGATCCGCGGTGGGCGCGTAAAGGATTTGCCGGGTGTGCGATATCATATCATTCGCGGCACCCTGGATACGCAAGGCGTTGGCGATCGCCGCCAGCGTCGTTCGAAATACGGCGCCAAACGGCCGAAATAGGGGGACGATTATATGTCTCGACGTCACCGCGCAGAAAAGCGGGAAATTAACCCAGACGCCAAATTTGGCGATATTGTTTTGAGCAAGTTTATCAATTGCTTGATGATGCATGGGAAAAAGTCTGTCGCCGAACGCACCGTGTATGGCGCGTTGGATGAAATCGAGCGCAAGGCGGGCGGCGATCCGGTGAAAGTTTTTCACGACGCCATCGAGAATATTCGCCCGACGGTCGAAGTTCGGTCTCGTCGCGTTGGCGGCGCCACCTATCAGGTGCCTGTCGATGTTCGGACGGAGCGCGCACAGGCGTTGGCCTTTCGTTGGTTGATCGGAAGCGCTCGTGGACGCTCCGAATATACAATGACGGATCGGTTGTCCGGTGAGTTAATGGACGCGGCGAATAACCGGGGCGGCTCTGTTAAAAAGCGTGAAGATACGCACCGCATGGCGGAAGCAAACCGCGCATTTTCACATTATCGTTGGTAATAGGGCAGACGTATTAAACGTCGTCGGGATTGTAACATGGCACGCACCACCCCCATAGAAAGCTACCGCAACATCGGTATCATGGCGCATATTGACGCCGGGAAAACGACGACGACGGAGCGGATACTCTTCTATACGGGCCGGTCTCATAAGATTGGCGAAGTCCATGACGGCAACGCCACCATGGATTGGATGGAGCAAGAACAAGAGCGCGGCATTACGATCACGTCCGCCGCGACGACTTGTTTCTGGCGCGACCACCGCATCAATATCATCGATACGCCCGGCCATGTTGATTTCACTATTGAAGTCGAGCGCAGCCTGCGTGTGCTGGATGGCGCCGTAGCGGTGTTTGATAGCGTCGCCGGGGTGGAGCCTCAAAGTGAGACGGTTTGGCGCCAAGCGGACAAATACAATGTGCCGCGGATGTGTTTCGTTAATAAGATGGATCGTACCGGCGCCGACTTTTTTCGTTGTGTGGATATGATCAAGGACCGGTTGGGCGCGGTGCCTCTGGTGACGCAGCTGCCGATTGGCGGCGAAGCCGAATTCGCAGGCGTCATTGATCTGGTGAAGATGAAGGCGATCCGCTGGCACGATGAGGCGATGGGCGCAGATTATACGGAAGAAGATATCCCCGCCGATCTTGCCGATCAGGCTGCGGAATATCGGGAAGCCTTATTGGATTTGGCGGTTGAACAGGATGAGGCCGTTATGGAGGCCTATCTTGATGGCAAGGAGATTAGCGAGGATTCCTTGCGGGCCTGTATTCGTAAGGGCACTATTTCCCTGTCTTTCGTCCCTGTGCTGACGGGCTCGGCGTTTAAGAACAAGGGCGTTCAGCCGTTGTTGGACGCTGTCGTTGATTACATGCCGTCGCCGCAGGATATTGGCGCGACGGCGGGCACGGAGCTCGATAGCGACGAGGGATTGAACCGCGAACCGACAGATGAAGAGCCACTGTCTGCGCTGGCGTTCAAGATCATGACGGATCCGTTTGTTGGTTCCCTGACCTTTGTGCGTGTGTATTCCGGAGTTATGTCCACCGGGGGCGCGGTGCTGAACTCCGTAAAGGATAACCGGGAACGCGTTGGTCGTATGTTGTTGATGCACGCCAACCACCGGGAAGATGTAAAAGAAGCGCGCGCCGGCGATATTGTCGCTTTGGCGGGGCTGAAAAACGTCACGACAGGCGAGACGCTTTGTGATACATCCCATCCGGTCATTCTGGAGCGGATGGAATTCCCCGATCCCGTTATCGAGATCGCAGTTGAGCCGAAGACGAAAAGCGATCAGGAAAAAATGGGCACCGCACTGGGCCGGTTGGCGCAGGAGGACCCGAGTTTCCGCGTGACGACAGACCACGAAAGCGGCCAGACGATAATCAAGGGCATGGGTGAATTGCACCTCGATATTATCGTCGATCGCATGAAGCGTGAGTTCAAGGTTGAAGCGAATATTGGTGCGCCGCAGGTAGCGTATCGTGAGACGATCACCAAGGCGGTCGAAGTCGACTACACGCACAAGAAGCAAACGGGTGGGTCTGGTCAGTTCGCGCGCGTTATTTTGAAATTTGAACCCGGTAAACCTGGTTCAGGGTACAGCTTCGAGAGCAAGTTGCACGGTAGCAGCGTGCCTCGGGAATATGTTCCTGGCGTCGAGAAGGGGCTGGAAAGCTCCCGCGGCGCCGGAGTCCTCGCAGGCTTCCCCGTTATCGATTTCAGCGTGACGCTGGTAGATGGCGCCAGCCACGATGTCGATTCGTCCGTGATGGCGTTTGAAATCGCCTCACGAGCGGCGTTTCGCGAAGCGATGCAAAAGGCCGCTGCTCGGTTACTTGAGCCGGTAATGAGGGTTGAGGTTGTGACGCCTGAGGATTATATGGGTGACATTATTGGTGATCTGAACAGCCGTCGCGGGCAGGTTGGGACCATGGATCAGCGCGGAAATGCGCGCGTGATTTCAGCGATGGTGCCGCTGGCGAACATGTTTGGCTATATCAATACATTGCGGTCCATGAGTCAGGGGCGCGCGCAATATTCGATGCATTTCGATCATTATGAACAGGTACCGCAAGCGGTGGCCGAAGAAGTTCGCGCCAATTTGGCATAAGTGGCCGCACCGGCGGTTAAAGTGTGATTTGGCGAGTTAAGTTAAGGTAACGGAGAGTACGTCATGGCGAAGGTAAAGTTTGAGCGGACGAAGCCGCATTGCAACATCGGCACGATTGGTCACGTTGATCATGGCAAGACGACGTTGACGGCGGCGATCACGAAGGTTTTGGCTGAATCCGGCGGAGCCG
>JBLHZD010000002.1:0-43870 GCA_047631095.1 Alphaproteobacteria bacterium | reverse complement strand
CGAAGCGGATTTGCTGCTTGTCGCGCCCGCCACTGCCGACATTATGGCGAAAATGGCCGCCGGGCTGGCGACGGATCTGGCGACGACGACATTACTGGCGACTGACAAGCCGGTGATGGTGGCGCCGGCGATGAATGTGCGTATGTGGGAACATGCGGCGACACAGGCGAATATCGCGACTCTGGCCGGGCGCGGCGTTCTTAGCGCTGGACCGGTGGAAGGCGACATGGCGTGCGGCGAATACGGGTTTGGCCGCATGAGCGAAGTCGTTGATATCGTCACTGCCGTAATCGGCCATTTTGAGGCGTCAAAAGATATCGGCGAGGGACCTTTGAGCGGTCTGCGCGCGCTGGTGACCAGCGGCCCGACCCATGAGGCCATCGACCCGGTGCGTTACATCGCCAACCGATCGTCGGGAAAGCAGGGCCACGCCATCGCCGTCGCTCTTGCAGCGCTTGGGGCGGACACGACGCTGGTCAGCGGCCCAACGAATCTTGAAGACCCCGCCGGAATGCGGGTGGTGCGTGTGCAATCGGCGCGGGATATGCTGGCGGCGTGTCAGGCGGCCCTGCCCGCCGACATTGCAGTCTGCGCCGCCGCCGTCGCCGACTGGCGGGTCGCGAGCGAGGCCGATCAAAAGATGAAGAAAGACGGTGGTGGTCCGCCCAATCTCGTGTTGACCGAAAACCCCGACATTTTAAAAACCCTGTCCGCGCCCGACCCGGCGCGGCCCGGTTTGGTGATTGGCTTTGCCGCGGAGACGGACAATGTCGTTGAAAATGCGCGGGCCAAGATTGCCCGTAAACAATGCGACTGGATTTTGGCGAACGATGTTTCGTCGGATTCCGGCGTGTTTGGCGGCGATTTGAACACCATTCATTTCATCGCCGCGGCGGATGCGGAGGCTTGGCCCAAGATGAGCAAGTTACAGGTCGCGGAACAACTGGCGGCGCGGGTCGCCCGCCATTTTAAATCGGCGTCATGATGGGGCATAGAGATACAGGACGTCACGATGCCAGGTATTAACGTCGCGGTGGTGCGGCTGGAACACGGCGCCGACCTGCCATTGCCCGAATACGCGACGTCGGGCAGTGCAGGGCTGGACCTTCTGGCCGCGATACCGGGCGACGCCACCCTGGCGCCGGGGGAACGCCGCTTGACCCCGACGGGGTTGGCGATTGCGTTGCCTGAAGGATTTGAAGCGCAGGTTCGTCCGCGTTCCGGTCTGGCGTTGAAAAACGGCGTCACCGTATTGAACAGTCCGGGCACAATCGATTCCGATTATCGCGGTGAAATTGGCGTTGTCCTGATCAATCATGGCGACGCGCCCTTTGTCGTGACCAGGGGCATGCGGATTGCGCAAATGGTGGTCGCGCCGGTGACGCAATTGTCCTGGAATGAAACCGCAAATTTGCCGGACACCGAACGAGGCGCGGGTGGTTATGGATCGACGGGAATGAAAGGAGGCTGAGCGAATGCTTCGTCTTACGAAAAAACTGATTTTTGCGATCGATGCGGTTGTCGATATTGCGTACAACGCATCGGAAGAACCGGTTCAAAGCCGTGAAATCGCAGAACGACAGGGTATTCCCCGGCGTTATCTGGAGCAGGTGCTCCAGCATCTTGTGCGCGCGAGAATTTTAAAAGGCGTGCGTGGCCCGCGCGGCGGGTATCGTCTGGCGCGCGAACGGCGCCGAATTTCAATCGGTGAAATCACCCGTATGGTCGCGGAGATGGAAGGCAATACGGATCCCCTTGAAGAACCCGTCGGGTCCGAGCTGGGGCGCACAGTGCTGCACCCGTTATGGATTGAGCTCCAGGAAGACGCGATAAAGAAACTCGACAAAGTCAGTATTGACGAATTATGCGCGCGCGCGCGGGCGTCGGGCGTTGAGTGCAGCGCGACCGAAGAATTCAACTTTATGATCTGAGCCTCTCTTGTCAAACACCCCTCAAACGCCCGGTAAAATTCACGATAGCATTCTCGATACAATTGGCGGCACGCCGATTGTTCGCCTGTCCCGATTGACGGAATGGGCGGGTGTGGATGTTGAGATCCTCGCCAAGCTGGAATTCTTCAACCCTTTGAATTCGGTCAAGGACCGGATCGGGCATGCGATGATCACCGCGCTTGAGGAAAAAGGAAAAATTGGGCCGAACACGGTTATTGTCGAGCCGACTTCGGGCAACACCGGGATTGCGCTGGCGTTCGTGTGCGCGGCCAAAGGGTATCGATTGATCCTGACGATGCCGGAATCAATGTCAATCGAGCGCCGCAAGATGATCCTGATGCTCGGTGCGGAGATCGTGTTGACGCCTGCAAAGCTGGGTATGAGCGGCGCGATTGAGCGCGCGAATGCGCTGCAGGCGGAAATTGGCGACGCGGTGATCCCGCAACAATTCAGCAACCCGGCCAACCCGGCGATTCACCGCGATACGACAGCGGAAGAAATCTGGCGCGATACCGATGGGCGCCTCGACGTTTTGATCGCGGGCGTCGGTACTGGCGGCACCATGACCGGGTGCGGGTCGGTTCTCAAAGCGCGGTTGCCGTCGATTCGACTGGTTGCGATTGAACCCGAAGACAGCGCCGTACTCTCTGGCGGGCGCACGGGGCCCAACAAGATCGAAGGTATTGGCGCGGGCTTTGTGCCCGACAATCTCGATGTTTCCTTGATCGACGAGGTGATCCCCATCGCCAATGAGACTGCCTTTGAAACCGCGCGAACGCTGGCGCGGATCGAAGGCATACCCGCAGGCATTTCCTCTGGCGCGGCGGTCGCGGGCGCGTTGGAAGTCGCCGAACGCCCTGATATGAAGGGCAAGCGGTTTCTGGTTATTATTCCATCCTTCGCCGAGCGCTACTTGTCCACCGCCCTGTTCGACGGCATATAAAAAGCAACGTTTACGTATTTTTCAGGAGCGCCAACCGTGACGACGACGGATATGGATACGATTACCGACGAACAATTATTGCGTTATGCACGCCATGTCATTCTGGATGATGTGGGCGAAGAAGGTCAGGCGAAGTTGTTGCGGTCCAAGGTGCTGGTGATTGGCGCGGGCGGGCTGGGGTCGCCAGTTCTGATGTATCTGGCGGCGGCGGGCGTGGGAACGATTGGCGTCATCGATGACGACGTGGTTGATTTGTCGAATTTGCAGCGCCAGATCGTCCATACAACGGACTCGGTCGGCGTTGCGAAAGTCGATAGCGCAACCGCGACGCTGAACGCGATCAATCCCGAGATCAAGATTGTCACCCATAATGCGCGCCTCACGGCTGAAAACGCCGCCGGGCTTTTCGCCCAGTACGACCTTGTCACCGATGGCAGCGATAATTTCGCGACGCGCTATCTGGTGAACGACACCTGCTTTTTCATGAAGAAGCCGCTGGTGTCCGGCGCCTTGTTACGTTTTGAAGGCCAGCTCTCGGTGTTCAAGGCGCATGAGGGGAACGGCAATCCCTGTTATCGCTGTCTGTTTCCCAACCCGCCACCCGCCGGTACGACGCCGCGTTGCGAAACGGCGGGTATCTTTGGCGCGATTGCGGGCGTCATCGGAACCTTGCAGGCGAGCGAAATTTTAAAAGAGCTACTCGGGCTTGGTCAAAGCCTGTCGGGGAGTTTGTTGCTGTTCGATGCGATGAACACGACCTTCCGGAAGATTAAAATTTCCGCCGATCCAGGCTGCCCCCTTTGCGGGGATCAACCGACCATCACGCCGCCGGGTGGTGTGTAGGTTTTTTTGCGGCGCGCGAAACCATCCAGAACCGGGCTGACAGCAAAATTACCGAGACCAGGCTGGCGATAATAATACCTTCAATCAGGCCGCCCACACCCCGGTTCAGCGTAAACGCCAGATACCAACAGACCGGCGTCATGACGCATAAATAGGAGAACGCATGCATCGCGGTGGGAACCCAGGTTTCGCCCGCGCCGCGCAGGGCGTTGGCCATCACCACCTGACCGCCATCGGCGACCAGCGCATAGGCGGATAGCGCGATAAGCGGCGTGGTCGCCAGAATGAGCGCGCCGTCATCGGTGTAAAACGCGGCGATCAACGCAGGGAACGCCAGCAAGGCGGCGCCAATCGCGGCCATGGCGACGCAAACCAGGCCTAATCCTGTCCAGCCTGCCAGCGCGCGGTCCGCCCAGTCTTGACGACCATGCGCATTGCCCACGCGCACGCTGGTCGCCGAGGCCAGACCCAGGGCGAGCATGAACACCAGGGCGAACATAATATGCTGGATCGTATAGGCGGCGAGCGCGACAGCGCTAAGATACCCGGCGAAGAAAGTGATGGCGGAGAAGGCGCCGGCTTCGATGGAATACGCCGCGCCGGCGGCGTAACCAATGCGCCGGTGGGCGCGGCCGCCGCGCCACCATCCATCGGGCGCGCGATTGCGCACGCCATCGCGCAGCTCTCCGGGGTGGCGCGCCAAACCCCACCAGACATAAGCGATGAGCGCCACGGCCATCAAGGTTCGGCCAATGGTCGTGGACAACGCCGCGCCATCCGCACCCATTTCCGGCGCCCCGGCATTGCCGAAAATGAAGACCCAGTTCAGCGCCGCGTTCAAGATGTTCGCCGCGACCATGACGATTGTCGCGGGCGCCGGACGCCGTAAGCCTTCCAGAAAAAAGGCGGTCGTAAAAAACAGAAGCGACCCCGGCGCGCCAAACCCAAGGATCAGGATGACCGATCCCGCGCCCGCCGCAATATCCGGGTTCTGGCCGGTCAGGCGGAAAAACGGTTCGCCAAACAGGCAAAGGACTAAAATTATAACGCCCAGAAGCAGGGCGTAGGGCAGGGACCGCCGCCAGATGGCGCCGCATTGCGCGTATTGTTCGCGCCCCGCCGCATGGCTGGTCATTACCAGCGTGCCGAACAGTAACCCGATGCAAGTGACGATAAAAGTGATGAAGGGCGCCAGCCCCAAGCCGTGATAGGCGAGGTCCTCGGCGGTGGCGCGGCCCAGCATGGCGGCGTCCACCACGGACATCACCAACAGCCCGGCGCGCGTCACGATGACGGGCGCGGCCAGACGGATTAATTCCGACAGGTGACGACGCAAGCGCGGGAATAGCCGCGTCGCAAGGCTGGACGTATGGGTCTTCATAATGGTTCAGGCGCTCAACAGGGTGGCGAAGTCCGAATACGGGCTTCCCGGAACGATGTTTAAAACATCGTTTCCAGAACCCGGTCCGGCGGCGTGTGGCCATCGATGAAGGTCTTGATGTTGATGATGACTTTTTCACCCATCGCCAACCGCCCTTCGATAGTCGCGGAGCCCATATGAGGCAACAGAATGACATTGTCCAGCGTCAGTAACTTTGGATTGATCGCGGGTTCATGTTCATAGACATCCAGCGCGGCGCCGGCGATCTGCTTGTCGGCCAGCAGCGCGGTCAGCGCGCCTTCATCGATCACTTCGCCCCGACTGGTATTCACCACATAGGAATCCGGTTTCAGAAGCTGAAGCCGACGCCGGGACAAGAGGTGGTAGGTCGCGGGCGTGTGCGGGCAATTGACGGAAATAATATCCATGCGGGACAGCATCTGATCGAGGCTTTCCCAATAGGTCGCCTCCAGATCCCGTTCGATATCCCCATGCACCGGTTTACGGTTGTGATAGTGAATCGATAGTCCGAAACCCCGCGCGCGCCGTGCGACCGCCTGACCAATGCGGCCCATACCGATAATGCCCAGTCGCTTTCCCGAGATCCGGTGGCCCAGCATCGATACCGGACTCCAGCCGGTCCATTCTCCCGACCGCACGCGCCGTTCGCCTTCGGTCAACCGGCGCGGCGCCGCCAGGATAAGCGCCATGGTCATGTCAGCGGTGTCTTCGGTCAGCACGCCGGGCGTATTCGTAACGGTGATATTGCGTTCTTTGGCCGCGTTCAGGTCGATATGATCGACCCCGGTTCCGAAAGAGGCGATTATTTTCAACTGGTCGCCCGCCGCTTGAATGATGTCCCGGTCGATAATATCCGTGACCGTCGGGGTCAGCACATCGGCGCTTTGGACGGCGTCGATAAGCGCCGCCTTGGACATCGGCGCATCATCCAGATTCAGTCGGGTGTCAAATAACTCCATCATGCGGGTTTCGATGGCGTCGGGGAGTTTCCGGGTGACGATGACCTGCGGTTTTTGGGCGTTCATAGCGGATTCCAGTCGCGAAACGCGGCGCCTTCTACAACGCCGCCAGGGTAAAAGCGAAGGGTGATAAATACGTTCCAATCATATAGGCTGTATACGTTAATGTCTCGCCTAGACCGGCTACCGATATCGCCTTCGGTCCAGGGCGTTGAATCGTCTTAATTTGCCGCCAGGTCAACCCATGCGAATATTCATAATCCTGTCCCTTTTGTTCGCAAACGTCGTGTTGAGCGGGATTGATGCGCCTGTTCTGGCGGCAGGGGAGACGAAGAAGCGTGCGCCAAGCGGGCTGAAATTACCGCGTTTCGTATCGCTCCATTCCGATGAAGTGAATGTGCGCGCGGGCCCGGGTGTTCGTTATCCGGTGAAATGGGTGTTTGTGCGCCGCCGCTTGCCGGTGGAAATCACCGCAGAATTCGAGACGTGGCGAAAAGTTCGCGATTCCAGCGGCGCCGAAGGCTGGGTGCATCGCGCGATGTTATCGGGGCGCCGCAGCATTGTTGTGGTGGATAAACAGACAACGATGCGTCGTTTGCCGAAGGCGGGTTCTCCGGCTATCGCAAGGCTCGACCCGGGCATCGTCGCGCGGATTGAACGCTGTGATCTGGCGTGGTGCAGTGTGGAGACGCAAGGGTATGACGGTTGGGTGCGCCGCGACGGCGTCTGGGGATTGTATAAGGACGAGACCCCGAATTAATCGTCGCAGGCCGCGATGGTTTAGGCCTCGCTAAAATCGCTCGACAACGCCGCGCGGGTATTCTCCGGCATCACCGCCATATGGCCGTAGGTCTCATGGGCGAACCCGATAAGAATTTGAACGTCGGTTTTGCGAAACGCTTCAATCTGGCTGGGCGTAAACGGAAAGTGGATGAATTGAACCGAAGACGCTTTGCCGTCCTCGTCGGTTCGGTCCAGATCAGCTTCGGGAACGCCGGCGATTTCGTCGTCGCCGATTCGGATGAACATGGTCTCTTCCACCCCGCCCAAGCGGCTTAAAAAATTCCGGCGCCGTTTTTCGTCGTCGATTTCAAACATGACCGTGCAGACCAGTTCGCGCCCTTTGGGAATCAGCGGATTATAGGCGGCGATTTCGTCATCAATCTGGGCGTCGCCGCCTTTTTCAATGTAGAGCATTTCCTGAATTTGCCACCACATCGTATCGAAGGATTCGAAATACAGGGTTGCGACGGGTCCAACTTCGATACGCCGGTTGCGCTTTAAGGCGCTGATTTCCGTTCGCTTTTCCTTGCGGATGGCGGCGAAGGCGGCGGTGTCCAGGATATCGGCGCGGGTGATTTCTGTTTTGGCGGGCATGGGGTTTTTTATCCGGTCGGTTAAAAAAGTTTAAAGCGGTATCTAAAGGGTGATCCCATAGGCTTTCGCGAACAGGACAACGGGGTGCGGCGCGACCTGGATGTCATCAGGCGCATCGGGAAGCCGCTCAAGGCCCTGGCCAATATGCACGCCAGCGAGGGGACATTCGGAAACGACGTGTTTATGCCCCGCCTTGGCGGTCTGGCGCGCCACGGGCTTACCGACTTTCAGGGCGATCTCGAAATTATCCTTCATGACGCCCCACGATCCGCCATGGCCGGAGCAGCGCTCGATGACCTGAATGTCGGTGTCGGGCAGGAGTCGAAGAAGTTCAGCGGCCTTTTGGCCCATGTTTTGCGCGCGCGCGTGGCAGGCGATATGCACGGTGACGCCACCTTCGACAGCGCTGAGTCCTTCGCTCAATCCTTCGGTCTTTGCGATGTCGACAATATATTCGCTGATGTCGCGGGTCGCCGTGCTCAAGGTCTGCACCGCGTCATTTTCAGGAACGATCAACGGCCATTCAAATTTGAGCATCAAGGCGCAGGACGGTGTTAACGCGATTATGTCGTAGCCCTTCTCAACCCAGGGCGCCATTTCCGTAGCGACCGTCGCGGCGCTCTCGGCGACCGCATTCATATCGCCCTGCTCCAATTGGGGCATCCCGCAACAACCGGGATAGACGACTTCCGTCTCCACGCCGTTGCGCGCCAGGACGGCCTGGGTCGCGACGCCGATTTCCGGGTTGTTGAAATTGCCATAGCACGTGGCGTACAGGACCGCTTTTCGGCCAAACCCAGGCGCGTCGCGGTTGATCTCGGGCGGTTGCTTCGCGGCGCGTTTCTCGAACGTTTCGCCGTGAAATTGTGGCAGGGCGGCGTCCCGGTGGATATGCGCAACTGTTTCCAACAGGGGGCGCGTCAATGAATTCGTCTCACTAGAGGCCCAGTTCGCCAGCGGCGCGACCAATCCGGCCAGCTTGCCGTTGCGGTCGGTCTGCGTCAGTTGTTTGTCCATCCAGCCGATTGCGCCCTTGCGGTGTTCCGTGGCGCGATAACGCAGCATCAGATGGGGAAAATCGAGGTTGAATTCGTGCGGCGGCACATAGGGACACTTCGTCATGAAGCACAAATCGCACAGGGTGCAGGCGTCAATGACGGGTTTAAAATCTTTGGAATCGACCGTGTCGAGTTCGCCGCTTTCCGAATCGTCGATCAAGTCGAACAGGCGCGGGAATGAATCGCACAGATTAAAACATCGACGACACCCGTGGCAGATATCAAAGACCCGCCGGAGTTCTAAATCGATATCGGCTTCGTCGTAAAAACTTTCGTCCCGCCAGGGAATGGCGTGGCGCGTCGGCGCTTGCAGACTACCTTCCGACATGGCGGGTTCCTATCCTGATCTGAAAAATCAAACCGGACGCCGCTTTATATGTGCAAAAGCACACATCCGCGGCGCCACGGCGTGATATTTAACGTTGATTAGTCGTCCAGCGTATCAAACGCTTTCTGGAAACGACCGGCGTGGCTCTTTTCGGCCTTCGCCAGAGTTTCGAACCAATCAGCAATTTCGTCGAAGCCTTCTTCGCGCGCGGTGCGGGCCATGCCCGGATACATATCGGTGTATTCGTGGGTTTCACCAGCGATGGCGGCTTGCAGATTGTCGCCGGTGGCGCCGATGGGCTTGCCTGTCGCGGGATCGCCTGTTTCTTCGAGGAATTCCAGATGACCGTGCGCATGGCCGGTTTCGCCTTCGGCGGTGGACCGGAAAACAGTGGCGACATCGTTGTAGCCTTCAACATCGGCTTTTTGCGCGAAATACAGATACCGGCGATTAGCCTGGCTTTCTCCAGCGAACGCCGCCTTCAAATTGTCTTCTGTTTTACTGTCTTTCAAGGACATATCTACCTCCAGTTTTTTGTTAAACCCAAACACTTACGGCGAGTACCGCAATTGATAAAACCTGTCGTTCCTGTGACCTGTCGTTACTTTTTGTAGTCTATATCGGGACGCCCCCGCAATGGGGTCCTGCGCCGCGCCAACGAATTTTTTCGCCTCGCTTGCGCGCGTTAGAGCCACAGTATTTTCGAAAACAGACCGTACGATTATGATTATGGTATCGCGAATGAAATCGGGAAGTCAACAGCTTAAAACTATTCTAAACAACTAAGTAGGGCGCTACGTTATATTACTTTAAGTGGACAATTATATCGACGCGATCAATTTCGTGACCCGCAGGCGCTTCGGGCAACGCCAATAATTTAATTGATTCGGTTGGAATATCGCGAAGAACCGCCGTGTCTGGTTCGAAAAAATGATAGTGATCGGTTGTGTTGGTGTCGAAATAGGAACGTCCGGTTTCAACGACCACTTCGCGCATAAGCCCGGCGGCGGTGAATTGATGCAGCGTGTTGTAGACTGTTGCGAGCGATACCTGGACCTTGGCCGCCGCCGCTTCCCCATGAAGCTGCTCCGCCGTTACGTGACGATCATCGCCCTCAAACAACAGCCGCGCCAACGCGATGCGCTGCCGGGTCGGGCGTAATTGGGCGGTCTTTAGCCGCTCAATGGATTGGGCGTAGGGGCGAATTTTACTCATGTTACACAATACATAGGTTGATGGGCGAAGGCTGTAAACCCGGTCCATTACGAATTAATACATGAACATACACGAATATGTCAGCCATAAGCATGCAGGCCGCCGCCATTGGATTTTAACCATTGGCGACCCGTTGCGTGATGTTCGCCCAATTCATCCACCAGGGACCAGAAAGCGGGAGAATGGTTCATTTCTCGCATATGCGCCACTTCATGCGCGGTGACGTATTGAAGCACAAAGGGCGGCGCCAGAATAAGCCGCCAGTTGAACGATAGCGCGCCCGTGCTGGAACAACTGCCCCACCGGCTGCGTTGGTCGCGAATTGAAATCCGGGCGGGTTTTAGGTCCAGGCGTCCCGCCAATTCCCAAGCGAGTGGTGAAATCGTCCGTCGCGCCTCGCGGCGCAGCCAGTCCTGAAGGCGGCGCGCGAGATGTTCTTCGCGTCCGCCCACCACCAGCGCAGAATCCTGGCGCTCAACGCCAATTTTCTGGTGCGGCGCATGCTGGATTAAAACGGTTTCGCCGCCGAGCGGGATTGAGACGCCATCTCTAAAGGCGATACGACGCGGCAATTCGTCGATCCGCTCGAGCAGCCATTCGCCGCGCGCGGTTGCGAAGGCGATGGCCTCCGCCTCCTTGGCGCCGGGGGGCAAAACCAGTTCCGCGCCGCCAAGCGTGGGATCAATGCGAAGCGCGATGCGCCGCGCGCGGGGGCTACGGCGAACGGCGATGTCCACCGCGCGTTCGCCGATCAAAAGGGTTCGGGTCGTGCTCAAGAACGCCGTCCAAAGGGGTCGGCCCCGCCGTTTAGCCATTCCACAACATAGTCTTCCAAATCCTCGACCTCATCCTCGGACACGACCTTGTCCGGGGCGACGCGAACCGAAATACCGGCGTCATGCACTGAATTCGGGTCGCCGGTCAGCAGCGGGTGCCAGTCGGGCAAGGGGTCGCCGCGGGCGACCAACCGGTAGGCGCACGTGTAGGGCAGCCAGCGCAGCGTCGTCGCATTGCCCGGCGTCAGTTGTACGCAATCGGGAACATTGCTCTGTCGGTTGGCGTAGTCGCCGCATTGGCAGGAATTGAGATCCAGATACCGGCAGGCGACATTGGTCAGGGCGATTTCGCCGGTATCGGCGTCTTCGAGTTTGTGCAGGCAACATTGACCGCAGCCATCGCACAGGGATTCCCACTCGCGCTGGGTCATCTCGCGCATTGTTTTCGTGCGCCAGAAGGGTTGGTCGTCGCTCATGATTCTGCGCCGCTATCAATCAGATGGACAAAGGATCCCGCGACGTTGCCTACCGCAAGTCCTGAAGAGGCGGAAACCGGCGCGCCTTGCGCATTTTTAACCTGAAACAAGGGGGTCGCAGGTCCTTCGTCAATAATGTTGGCGTAATGGAACTCATGCCCGGTGAAGCGCAGGCCCGCCTCTCCAAGAGGGGTGGCCATCATGGTCCTCGCCCGGCGATATCCTAAATGAAGGCGTGGGGTTTCAAACGACGAATGCAGCGGCAGTAAACCGCAGAGGCGGTGCGCATCGCCGTCGCTATCGGTCAGCGCATCGCCCAGAACCATGTACCCGCCGCATTCCCCATAAACCGCCGCGCCGCGCGCCGCCGCTTGTCGCACGCCAGATAGAAACAAGTCGTTCGACGCCAACCGACCGGCATGAAGCTCCGGATAGCCGCCCGGCAGATAAACCGCGTCTGCGTCGTCGTCCGGGCCTTCGTTTTTAAGGGGGGAGAAAAATTCTAAAGCGGCGCCTTGTTTCTGCCATTGATGCAAGAGCGATGGGTAGGCGAAAGCGAAGGCATGATCGCGGGCGATGGCGATTCGTTGACCCAGTGGTTTGGGCGCATGGTCCGGCGTGATCTTGGGGTCGGTCAATGTTATCGGGCGCGCCAGTTCTTGCAGCGCGTCCAGATCAATGGCGCGCGCAATCAAATCGGCGGCGGCGTTCAAAAATGATTCCAGCGCGTCATGTTCATCCGCCTGAACCAGACCAAGATGGCGTTCCGGCAGGGACAACGCCGGGTCTCGCGGCACGCAACCCAGCACCACGGCGCCGGCGCGCTGGGCGGCGGCGCGTAACATTTGCGCGTGCCGTTCGCCCCCGACCCGATTGAAAATAACGCCTGCGACGTGGAGATCGTCGCGGTGGCGCATGAAACCTTCGATCAACGCCCCGGCGGATTGCGCCTGCCCGCGCGCATCCACCACCAGAATGACTGGCCATCCGGTGCGCGCGGCGGCCTCGGCGGTGGAGCCCGCGCCATCGCGCGATGGGTCCTGCGCGCCGTCAAACAATCCCATGACCCCTTCGCATAATACGAGATCGGCGTTTAACGACGCGTGATGGGCCAGGCGGGAAAAGACGTTTTCGCGCATCGCCCAGCTATCTAGGTTCACGCAATCTGCGCCACTGGCGGCGCGGTGATAGGCCGGGTCGATATAGTCGGGGCCAATTTTGGCCGACGCGACCGAAATTTCCGCGCGGCGCAGGGCGCGCAACAACGCCAGCGTGATGACGGTCTTGCCGCTGCCGCTGGCGGGTGCGCTGATAATTAGCCCTGGCGCGGGCACTAAGTTTTCTGTGGAGTCGAGATTGGCGTTCATCAACACATGATACCATTGATCCGGGGGCCGCATCAAAGTTTGCGCTAAGAAATCTCTCCATCAAAGATATTGCAAGTGCGTGGTTTTGGCCGTTCAATAGCAAGACTGGATCAAAGGCTTCCGCCGCATTACGCGGCGGTTTTGTTTTGTCGAAATATGGCTGATTGAAAAGAATAGGGGCGGCTTATGAATGGCGCGGAAAGTCTTGTACGGACATTGGTGAACGGTGACGTGGATGTTTGCTTCACGAATCCCGGAACGTCGGAAATGCATTTTGTCGCCGCCTTGGACAAGGTTGACGGGATGCGCTGTATCCTGGGCCTGTTCGAAGGCGTGGTATCGGGCGCAGCGGATGGTTATGCGCGGATGACCGGAAAACCCGCCTCCACCCTGTTGCATCTCGGGCCGGGCTTTAATAACGCCATGGCGAATATCCACAATGCGGGTAAGGCGTCGTCCCCGATGATCAATATTGTCGGCGAACACGCCACGTATCATATTGAACATGACGCACCCCTGACCGCCGATATCGAAGGCATGGCGCGCCCCTTGTCCGACTGGGTCAAGACGTCGCCAGACGCCATGTCGGTCGCGACTGATGGCGCGGCCGCGATCGCGGCGGCGTCCGCGCCGCCGGGGCAAATCGCGACGTTGATATTACCCGCAGACACCGCGTGGAACGATGCCGAAGGCCCGGCGGTGGTGCCGGAAATTCCCGAACGCGTAAAGGTCTCGGATTCGGCGGTGGAAGCGGCCGCTTCGGCCTTGCGGTCGGGCGAACCGACATTGTTGTTGATGACCGGACAGGCCCTGTATCAGGATCCGCTGGATCTGGCCGGGGGGATCGCGGCGAAAACAGGCGCTGAGCTCATGTCGCAGGGGTCCAATGCGCGTCTGCAACGCGGCGCCGGACGGGTGCCGGTGGAGCGTATCCCCTATGTCGTCGAACAGGCGCTGGAGGTTTTGAAAAAATATAAGCACATCATTCTTATTGGCGCGAAAATTCCCGTCGCCTTTTTCGCCTATCCCAATACGCCCAGCCTGCTGGCGCCGGAAGGGTGTGAATTTCATCAGCTGGCGGATATTTCCGAAGATATGGTTGATGCGCTGGAGCGTTTGGCGGAAGTCGTCGGCGCAAAACGATCCGATGCGGTGCGTCAGGCGCCCAACCGGCCGGGCCGTCCCACAGGCGCGTTGAACCCCGACACCATCGCCGCCGCGCTCGGCGCGGCCTTGCCGGAAGACGCGATTGTCGCCGACGAATCAGTGACCACCGGGCGCGGATTCTACCCGTTGACTGCGGGCGCCCCGCCGCATTGCTGGTTGAATAATATGGGCGGATCAATTGGTCTGGGTATGCCGTTGGCGACAGGGGCGGCGGTCGCCTGTCCGGACCGCAAAGTCGTGTGCTTGGAGGGCGATGGCAGCGGGATGTATACTCTGCAGTCGCTTTGGACGCAGGCGCGTGAAGGGCTGGACGTGACCACGGTGATTTTCGCAAACCGGTCCTACGCCATTTTGCGGGGCGAGCTGGCTAAGGTCGGCGCCGGCAACCCTGGCCGCAAGGCGTTGGACATGCTCGATTTATCCCGACCGGATCTGGATTGGCTGATGTTGGCGCGCGGAATGGGCGTTGACGGATGCCGGGTGGAATCGGCGGATGATCTGAACAAGGCGCTGGAGGCGGGGCTTGCGGTCAATGGGCCCTATCTCATCGAAGTGATGTTGTAGGCGCGCTTGTCGTTTCCAAAGTTTCCGGAATAGCGTCTGGAGGCGTATGATCGCCCCCATGAACCGGAAACCGACTTCACCGCTTCGACGCGGCTGGACGACGGGGGCGTGCGCCGCCGCCGCCGCACGCGCGGCGTTTCGGGCGCTTCATACGGGCGCCTTCGAGCGGACGGTGAGCCTGCGTCTACCGCGTGGCGAGACGCCGGTCTTTCCGCTGGTGCAAACCGCGCTGGAGCGTGACGCCGACGGTCCTTACGCAATCGCGGGTGTTGTTAAGGATGCGGGCGACGATCCGGACGTCACTCATGGAGTGACGGTTCTGGCCATTGTGCGGCCGGGTGTAGCGGGCGAAGGCGTGACCTTTCATGCGGGCGAAGGCGTGGGAACGATCACCAAGCCGGGCCTGCCTTTGCCGCCGGGCGAACCGGCGATTAACCCCGCACCCCGCGCCATGATCGCGCAAGGCGTTGCGGCGGTCGCCGATGAACTGGGCGTCTCCGGGGACGCAAGCATCACGATATCAATTCCCGGCGGGGCGACGATCGCCGAACAGACTTGGAATCCTCGACTGGGCATTTTGGGCGGGCTGTCGGTGCTGGGCACAACGGGCATTGTCATTCCCTATTCCTGCAGCGCTTGGATTCATTCCATCCACCGGGGCGTGGACGTGGCGCGTGAAACTGGCGTTACCCATATTGCGGGCGCGACGGGCAAGACATCCGAAGCGGCGGTGAAAGCCCTGTATGGGCTGGACGACGGCGCGCTGATTGATATGGGCGATTTCGCCGGGGGATTGCTAAAATATCTACGCCGTCACCCGACGCCGCGTCTTACGATTGCGGGCGGCTTTGCGAAACTGACGAAACTGGCGCAAGGCGATCTCGATTTGCACTCGTCGCGCAGTCAGGTGAATTTCGAACGGTTGGCGCAGCTGGTGAAAAAGCTGGCGCCTACCCTGTCGGATGACTTGTTCAACAATATTCAAACCGCCAACACGGCGGCGGAAGTACTGACCCTGGCAGAGGGTATAGATTTGCCGGACGTTATCGCCGCCCAGGCGCGCGCCGTGGCGATGGCGACCTTGTCCGGTGGCGTTGAGGTCGACGTTCTTGTCATCGACCGAAAAGGCGAACGGATCGGCTATGCCGGATTCTAGGCCGCATCTTTTAATTCTGGGCGGTACGGGCGAGGCGCTTGCGCTGGCCCGCGCGGTTGTTGACGCCGGTCGCATGCAGGTGACGAGTTCGCTGGCGGGGCGCACGCGCGCGCCGACGCCAATTCCCGGCGCCGTGCGCATCGGTGGATTTGGCGGGGCTTTGGGGCTGCGGGACTGGATCGATGCGCAGCGCATTGATGCGATCATCGATGCGACCCATCCTTTCGCTGCACAGATCAGCGCGCATGGGGCGCAGGCCGCCGTGGCGACGAATACGCCGCTTCTTCGTCTGGCGCGACCTGCCTGGACAATCCAACCGGGAGACGATTGGCGCCGGGTCACGGATGCGGCGGCGGCGGCGCGTCTGGTTCCAACGGTGGGGCGCCGCGCTTTTTTGACTACGGGCGCCAGCGACTTGTCCGCCTTTGTCGGGCTGGATGAGATGTATTTTCTGATACGGGTGATTGATGCGCCCGAGGTTTTACAGAAATTCGCTGCTTATGATCGTATCGAGGCGCGCGGCCCCTTCAGCTTTGCGGATGAAGTACATTTGATCAAAACCCATCGCATTGACGTTCTTGTCGCCAAAAACAGTGGGGGCGACGCGACGATCGCAAAGATTGATGCGGCGCGTGATCTCGGCGTACCGGTTGTTATGATCGACCGGCCAGCGCATATAGAAGAGGACAGCGCGATAATAGTGAATTCGGTTGAACGGGCGCTGGCCTGGTTGGAAACAGCAATCAGGCGCGTGTGAGCGAAGGATGAACGAAATCTCATGAGACAGATTTTGAGAGCAGCAGTGGGACTATTCCTGCTGGCCACGTTGTGGACAGGGCCGATTCACGCCCAGGTCAATGTGCTCGCCGGGCACCCGCTTATTGATGGCGCCGCAATTGGCGACGTTGAAGTTGTTGAATTCTGGTTAAAGCGGGGCTTCAAGCCCGATATCGGGGATGAAGGCGGGCGAACGCCGCTTATTTTATCGGCGATGGGCGGATCGTTGGAAATTGTTCAATTGCTGGTCGAAGCGGGCGCGAAGGTCGATTTGCCGGATAAATTTGGTTCCACCGCGCTGGCGGCGGCGGCTTCGAATGGTGAGATCGAGATACTGGAATTTTTGCTGGAGAGCGGCGCCCAGCCGAATGTGCAAAGCAAGGCGGGTGAAACGCCGTTAATGCTGGCGGCGAAAAGCGGGTTTCTGGACGTTGTACAAATGCTGCTGGATGGCGGCGCGGATACGACCTTGCTGGATTACACGGGACGGGGCGTTTTGAGCTGGTCCGATGAAGGTCGAAACCGCTCTATTCGTCGGACATTGGAAAAAGTGGGCGCGACGGAATAATCGCCGCATTTGTTTTAGCCACCAGTTGACGTCGCGCCAGTACGGGGGCGCAAAACATGATGGTGATCGGCGGCGTAGAGGCGGCTATCGATTTCCAAATCCGGGTTAAGCGCCCGACCAACGAGTATCAATGCGGTGCGTGTGACGCCCGCGGCTTTCACCAAAGGGCGGATCGTCGACAATTCGCCGCGAATAATCTGTTCGTCAGGCCATGATACCCGATAGGCGACAACGACCGGGCAATCGGCGCCGTAATAGGGCGTCAATTCGCGCACGACCTTGGCCAGATTGTTGACTGATAAATGCACCGCCAACGTCGCCTTGCTTTTCGCCAGAGTCTCCAGCGATTCACCGTCGGGCATCGCCGACGCGCGCACCGATGTGCGGGTCAGAATGATGGTTTGGGAAACTTCGGGCGAGGTCAATTCCGTCTTTAACACGGCGGCGGCGGCGGCGAAGGCCGGCACGCCGGGCGTGATGTCATAGTCGATTCCCAGCGCATCAAGGCGGCGCATCTGTTCTGCGATGGCGCCGTAAATCGACGGGTCGCCGGAATGAACGCGCGCGACGTCCTGGCCTTTCGCCCTGGCTTGAACAAATTCCTCGATGATTTCATCCAAATGCATCGGCGCAGTGTCGCAAACTCTGGCGTCGGGCGCGGCCTCCGCGACAATTTCCGACGGGACTAGCGACCCGGCGTATAACATGACCGGACAGCTTTTGATTAATCTTAATCCCCGAACCGTGATCAAATCGGGAGCGCCGGGACCGGCGCCGATAAAATGGACAATCATGGCGTTTCGCTTTCATTAGAGGTCTTTTTACCCACGCCATAGCCGCGTGGCGTATAGGTCCATTGCGCGCCGCCGCGCTGGAATGTTTTTGTGTTCGCGCCGCCAAAAATAACAATGGTGAACATATCAACGCTATCGGGCTGGAAGGCGCTTAAGGTAGTGACTAAAACGGTCTCGTCCGCCCGGCCCAGGTTTCGTGCGATGATAACGGGCGTATCTGCGGCGCGGGCGGCCCTGAATATTTCCGTCGCTTCGCCCAACAGCGTTCGGCGCGTGCGGCTTTGTGGATTGTAGAGTGCGGTGACGAACCCGGCTGTGGCGGCGGCGGTGAGACGCGTCCGAATTGTGTCTTGCGGCGTCAACAGATCCGACAGGGACACCGCGCAAAAATCATGACCCAGCGGCGCCCCGGCGCGCGCGGCGGCGGCCTGCATTGCGGAGACGCCGGGAATGACATTGATGGCGACCCGGCCCATGGCGGAATTTTCGTCGGAGTCCAGAACCTGAAATACGAGACTGGCGAGTGCGTAAATCCCGGCGTCGCCGGATGAGATCAACGCGACCCGTTTGCCCGCCGCCGCCAGTGTTAGCGCTTCGCGGGCGCGATCCTCTTCCTTGCCTAAATCTGATTCGACCCGCGCGCCGGGTTTAATAAGGTCCGCGACGATATCCAGATACAGGCGATACCCCACCACCAGATCAGCGTCGCGAATGGCGGCGCTGGCTTCGGGTGTGCGCCAGGCGCTGGTTCCGGGGCCAATGCCGACGACATCCAGCGCGCCGCGCGGGCGCCCAGCGCGGTGCGCAATAATGTCACTGGTGGCGCGCGCGATGGCGCAGGTGGCGCGTTTGGATTTTGTTTTGGCGACGATGAGCGACGATTCCGGTCCCGCAGCGGCGAGCGCGGCGCCCTCGCTGACGCCGTGGCAACCGGTTTCGCGAAAGACTACCGTCGACGGTGTTTGCAGGTGCGGCGATTCTGCTTCCAGAACTTCAGCGCTGAAGAACCGCGCGGGGGCGCCGAGATTTTCCGCTAACGCCAATACAGCGGACTCATTAGATTTCAGGTCGATTGAACAAACACAGGCGATTGATAGCGGCGATAGATTGGCGTTGCGCAATGTCTCGTTCACAAGCGCCTGCACTTCCGCTGGGTCTGTATCGCGCTCGCACCCGACGCCCAAAGCGAGAATGGGGGGCCGCAAGACCAGCGTATTATCCCGCGTCGCGTCGGCTTGATCGGTAACCCTTACATTCTGCGCGCCCTGCGCGGACCAGGGCGGACCGGTAAGCCAGTCCACATTTCCGCAATCCACACGTAGCGCGACAGGGTTGTCGGCCAGCAACGCGGCGATGACGGGTTTCAATTGTTCCGGGTTTTCAAGGCGCCAGCCTTCCGGCGGATCGTCGAGCGCGACGCCAAACGTTGTGTCGCTGGCGGTGGTGATCGCCGCTGCGCCGCCCGTGATCAACGCGATGCGCCGGGCCAGATCATTGGCGCCGTGATGGCCGCCGATTAAGGGAACAACGGATGCGCCATCGCCGCTGATCGCCAGAACGGGCGGGTCGCGGCGCTTGTCTGACAGGTTGGGTCCGAGCGCGCGCATCAAAATTCCCGCCGCGCAAATCCCCACGATGGTCTCGCCGGCGCCAAACAGGGTTTGCAAATGATCGATGGTGTTTTCGAAGGTGACGATATCCGTCACGGAATCACCCCGCGCGGGTTCATGTCCCCCGGCGCGTCCCTTCAGTCCGTGAATTGTCGCGCCAGGCAGGTCCGGGCATAAACGCCGCGCAAGTAAAAGGCCGCGCTTGTCGAGGGCGATAATCGCAATTGCCGTCATGGCCGCGACCCTCTTTGCAGATCGCTGAGGCGCCAGGCGTCGCCGCGTTTGTGAACGAGGATCATCGAAAAATAGGGCGCGCTTGTTACGTCTGTTACCGGAAGAATTTGTTGGCTCCCCATGGTGGCGTGTTCGATATATCGTGCATTCTCCAGCAATCCCAATTCCGCCAGAACGGCTTTTACCTTGTCCAATTGTCGGCCGATTTTAATAATCGCAACGGCGTCGGCCTCTTGCAGCCGTTGTTTCATATCGGCCGTTGGCAAGGGGGCGGGCAATATAGTCAGCACATCGTTGCGCGCGGCCAAGGGCGCGGCCAAGGCTGCGGCGCTGGCGGTGAGGGACGATACGCCGGGCGTAACCTCGACGGGAAAGCGTTCCGCCAATCGTCCAAACAGGTACATGAACGAGCCATAGAAAAACGGATCCCCCTCGCAAAGCGCGACGACGTCCCGTCCGGCTTCCAGATGCGTGGCGATTTCCTGGGCCGCTGTATCGTAGACGCTCTGCGCGGGAAATCGCTCCTCGACCATCGGCATGCGAATGGCGATTTCAACCGGCGCGTTGTCCGGGCCGCGCGCGTTGATATGCGGGGCGGCGATGGCGCGCGCCATGCTCTCGCCGGTCAATGGGGCAGGCCAGGCGATGACAGGGGAGTCCCGTAACAGGCGCAGCGCTTTCAGCGTGATTAGTTCCGGATCGCCGGGGCCAACGCCGACGCCATGCAGGATACCTGTCATGGTTTCGTCATCGCATATTGGGTGACCGTCATCGCCGCGCGCCAACCATGCAGCCGCCCTACCGGGTTGACGGTGGAGATTGCGATCCGGTTTAACGCGCCGCCCCAATCCTCAAATGCTTTTGTCAAAAGTGCTTCACCTTCTATGGTCACGGCGTTGGCGACCAGGCGCCCGCCGGGGCGCAACGCCGCATGGCAGTTGGCCAACAGGGCGCCGCCGGTCAAGCCGCCGCCAATAAAAATTGCGTCTGGAGACTTCAATTGGGGCAATGACGCATTGGCCTCGCCCGCCACGATTTCCAGATTTGGAACGCCCAGCGCTTCCGCGTTACGGGCGATCATGGCGCGGCGCTTTGGCGCGCGTTCGACCGCCGTCGTTTGGCCGCCCGCGCGCATCCATTCGATGCCAACCGAGCCACAACCGGCGCCAATATCCCAAAGGTGCGCGCCTGGAAACGGCGTCAGCGCCGCCAGCGTTGCAGCGCGTACGATTTGCTTGGTCATCTGACCGTCATGTTCAAAGGCGTCGTCGGGCAAGCCGCCGCTTCGGCTGAAATATCGTGCGCCGGAATCCGCTGTGCAATCGACGGCGACGATATTCAACCGCGCCGTGCCGGTGTCTGGGTCCTCCACATTGTCTCTCGCGCTTCTGGTGCGAACCGATTCGCCGGCGCCGTCCAGATGTGACAAGACGGTAACGTTGCTGGACCCAAACCCCTTGTCGAGAAGAAGCGCTGATATTTTTTCAGGCGATGTTTCATTTTCGGACAGGATCAGGAGTCTGGCGCCGGGAAACAAATGAAGCGCCAACGCGGATAGGGGGCGTCCGTGAATAGACAGACAGGCGGTTTCCGGTAGCGACCATCCCATACGCGCGGCGGCCAGCGAAAAGGCGCCGGGTGCTGGGATTATGCTATGCGCGTCGGGTCCGATGGAATCACTCAATTCCCAAATTAAAGTGGCGCCGATACCAAAGTTCATCGGGTCGCCCGTAGCCAAGACGATCACTTGTCGACCCGTGAGCGCTTTGATTTCGTCGAAGGTGTCGCGCAGGGGTGTTCGCCATCGGCGGCGTTCGCCTGTAAATGTCGTTGGCAGCATCGCCAGATGGCGAGCGCCGCCATAGCAAATTTCAGCGGCGTCGATCGTTGCGCGCGCAACGGGGCGAAGCGCGTCGACGCCGTCTTCGCCGATGCCGACGATGTGAAGCCAGGGGGTCATGAACCAGGGTCCTTGCGGGCCAGCGCATTGACCGCCGCCGCCGCCATGGCGCTGCCGCCGCGCCGGCCTTTTATGGCGATAAACGGAATGCCAAGATTGTTCTCGATTAACGCCGTTTTGGATTCCGCTGCGCCGATAAATCCGACGGGGAAACCCAGCACAAGCGCGGGTCGCGGCCATCCGTCGCTCAGGCGCTCCAGAAGATGAAACAAGGCGGTTGGCGCATTTCCGATGGCGACCACCGCGCCCGCCAGCGAGGGCTTCCATAATTCGACCGCCGCCGCCGACCGGGTTGTCCCTAGCGTTGCGGCGAGTCCGGGGGTGGCGGCATCGTTGAGCATACAAAGAACCGGATTCTGTTGGGGTAAACGCGTGCGCGTGATCCCATGCACCACCATTTCCACATCACTCAAGATGGGCGCGCCGTCGCGCAGGGCGGCGCGACCTGCCGCGCCGGCGCCGGGAGAGGCGATGAGGTCGGCCACAATCTCGGGCGCACCAGTTGCGTGCACCAGTCGAATAGCGATGTCGGCCCAGTCATCGGGAATATGCTGAAGGTCGGTTTCCCGTTGCACGGTCTCAAAGGATTGGCGGTAAATTTCCGCCGGGTCCCGCACATACTCATATCGAATCGGGCTCATGGCGCCCCTCGCGTTCCGCCGGTGTCCCGCACTCCGGTCACACCCAGAATCCACGCTTCCTCCTGCTCTACAATGGCGCGTTCCGCCTCGTTTAGATCGGGGTCGCCCTGAAACAAAACTTCCAACTCACCTGCAATATCCAGCGCTGCGAAATTTTCCGCCGTGGTGCGGACTTGCTGCGCGTCCTTGACTTGATGGGGTTCCGGCTTCGGCGTCAGCAGTGACGGATAAACCTCTGCGAAGACGAGGCGGGCGCGCGGGTCGTGCGCGAGGCCGGTCTCAAACGGCCAGATATGACTCTCCATGGCCAGTCGTGGGTCGGTGCGCATGCGCCAGACCCGGGGAATGCCGGTCAATACCTGACTCCCAACAGAGCCGTTCCCCGCCAATTGCCACACTGAACTGGTGGTCTTTCCGCGCTGGTCGCACAACCGCCATTCGGCGAGGTCCTGTGCGCTATGGGGCCGACGCCCCCGGCGCCGCAAATAGGGCCGCGTTTCCTCACGGACATTACCCCAAAAGGGAAAGGGCTCTTCCCCAAGGCGTTCGTTCAAGCCTTCCGCGACGTCGATACGGTTGTTGGAATTATCCGCGCCATCGTTCAGCAGGTCGGAAAGCTCTTGCCACATATGGCGCCAGGGCGACCCCGGCATTCCCAATCGGGCGGCGGTGCCTGCGGGGTAGCCAAAGGGAAAGTCGAACCCGGCCAGAATTCGTTGGCCATCCGATAAAAGCGCGCATAATTGTTCGGTGATATCCTGCGTGGCGGCCTCGCGCGTGGGCGCATTTTCACGCTTCACCATGGCGAAGGTTGCGCCCGTGCGCTGGATCAGCGCCCACCATATGGAATCCGCGCCGCGCCGGGGCGTGCTGGCGGCGCTCCAGTCGACGACCATGTAGGCGTCAAACAAACAGCCATCGGACGGGGCCGCAGGTTTTATCGCCGCCATAAATATCTTATGCGTCCGGCAGCGGTGTTTTCTTCATGCTTTCCGGGCCCAAGGGATGATCCGCATGGGGGTAAGGATGGTGCCCGTGAGAATGGTCGTGCCCGTGGTCACTGTCGTGGCTGTGGTCATGGCCGTGGGCATGATCATCAGAATGTTCATGCGCGGGGCCGGTTCCCACGCCTTCGACATGATGATGGTGGCTTTCCTGCGGTAACCCGACTTCAGACTCGAATCCCAACACCTGTTCGCGGTACTTGCACATCTGGCAGTTCATGAGATTCGCGCCATTCAGGATTTCGTCCACCCGGTCGGCGAAACAGTCGAGCACCAGGGGGTGGTCATTCAGATACGGCGCCTTGATGAACTCGATCTCCGGGTGCCGTTCGGCGACAAGGTCGGTGTAGGCGTAGATTCGTTTCACCAGAACGCCGGTGAACAGAAAATACGGGAAGACGATGATTCGTTTGTAGCCAAGCCGCGCAACATGCTCCAGGGCGGGCTCCACCAAAGGAAACGTGACGCCGGAATAGGCGGTCGACGCCCAACCGAAGCCGAGACCTTCCCATAACAAGCGGGTGACTTTGGCGACGTTGCCATTGGCGTCGGGGTCTGACGCGCCGCGGCCAACAACGACAAGAATGGTTTCGCTGCGGGGAATATCCTCGCCCGCCGCGCTCAGCGCTTCTTCGATGCGGTCGCCGGCGGCGCGGATCATCTTTACGTCGATGCCCAATTCACGACCGTAATCGATTTGCACCCCGGTGGCGTTGGCCTGGTAGGTGTTGAGCACCGAGGGGATATCGTTTTTGGCGTGTCCGGCGGCGAAGAGCATGCCGGGCACCGCCAATATACGGTCATTGCCTTTGGCGCGCAGGGCATCAAGCCCATTGCGAATAATCGGCGTTGCGAACTCCAGAAAACCGTAATCAACGTCGTACTGGGGCAAGCGGTCCCGCAACCCTTTTGCGACGGATTCAAATTCCCGAACCGCCGCTTCATCGCGACTGCCATGGCCGCATACCATAACGCCTGTTTTACTGACCATCGCCGACTTCCTGACCTCGCATGAATAGAGCCCTCTTTTTATCAGTCCTGACGCTCGGGGTCAGTCCAAATCGACCCTGTAGGGGCGGAAAATTTTAGGGGAGCAATTGACCAACCCAGCCAGTTCGCTACATGGTGCGGCGTTAAACACCGGAGACGTTATAAGCAATGCCCGAACCGCTCTTTCTTTTGACCATGGCGCTTGTGCTGGATGCGGTGCTGGGCGACATGGATTGGCTGTTTCGCCGGGTTCCCCATCCGGTCGTTCTGGTGGGAACCCTGATCGGATTTCTGGACCGCAGGTTGAATCGCCGGGGCGCCGCTGCGCAGCTGGTGCGCGGGGCGATTGTGGTTGTTTTCGTCGTTGCGCTCAGCGCGGGCGCGGGTTGGGCGATCCACTATGTCGCGATAATCACGCCCCATGGCTGGCTGGCGGAGTTGGCGTTGGTCGCAATATTGCTGGCGCAGCGGGGGCTCTACGCGCATGTGCGCAACGTCGCGCAGGCTTTGGCGAAAGATGGCGTTACGGCGGGCCGCGCGGCGGTGGCGCATATTGTCGGGCGGGATGTATCCAAGTTGGATACGCACGGTGTGGCCCGTGCGGCGATTGAAACGCTGGCGGAAAATTTCGCCGATGGCGTTGTGGCGCCGATTTTCTGGTATGCGCTGCTCGGGCTGCCGGGCCTGTGCGCGTATAAGGCCATTAACACTATGGACAGCATGATCGGTTACAAATCTGCGCAATATAAAAATTTCGGCATGACGGCGGCGCGGCTGGATGATGCGGTGAACTGGATCCCCGCGCGCCTGTCGGGAACCATCATTGTCCTGGCGGCGGCGTTTGCGCCCACCGCCCATCCGACCCGAGCGTTGCGGGTGTTGCGTACCGATTCCCGCAACCATGATTCGCCCAATGCGGGGTGGCCCGAAGCGGCGATGGCGGGCGCGTTGAACGTGGCGTTGGGGGGGCCGCGCACTTATGACGGCGGGGTGTCGAAATCCCAGTGGATGGGCGATGGTGATTCGCGCGCGACAGTGGATGATATCCGCCGCGCGCTGGTGGTGTTTACCATCGCTTGCATGCTGAACGGGTTAATCGTCGCCTGTCTGGCGATTGTGTCGTTAAAATAGGCTCAGGGAATTAAGCCCCGGCGATCGCCAGTAATTTATCGACGTCGAGATGGGTTTCCAGATGGGCGGCCAGATTGTCCAGAGTCGCCTCGACCAGCGCGTCATGCGCGGTTTGGCCATAGTCGCCAACGCGAATGCGGTTCAAAAATGCGGCGCGATAGGCGTCGGCGGCGAAGAGCCCGTGGACATAGCACCCCATGACCAACCCGTTGGGCGAGGTCGCGCCCCGGTCGTGTCCGCCGCCGTTGGTTTCCAACATTGGGCGTTTTGTGGCGGGTCCGGTAGTTTCGCCCATATGCATTTCATAACCGCGCGCGGCGACGCCAGAAGCGGGATCGCGAAAGGTGACTTCGGTTAATGTTTTGGCGCCGCCGATAATCGTGTCCACTTCCAGCAGGCCCAGCCCCGCAGTCTCGCCCGGCGTTCCTTCAACTCCCTTTGGGTCGGCGACGCGCGCGCCCAACATTTGATAACCGCCACATAACCCAACCACCACGCCGCCGCGCCGGACATGGGCGTGGATATCGATATCCCATCCCTGTTCGCGAAGTTGATCCAGATCCGCGCGCGTCGATTTGGATCCAGGGAGAAGAATAACGTCTGTCTCGGCGGGAATGACCGCGCCTGGTTGGATGATGGAAACCGTCACCCCCGGTTCGGCGCGCAAGGGGTCGAGATCATCAAAATTGGCGATGCGGCCCAGCCGGGGCACAGAAATATGTATCTTTTTAGCGCCGGCAACGAGATTGTCTGGCGCTTCCAGCGCCTCCAGAATCATGGCGTCTTCGGCGGGCAAGCGCCGGGCGGCCTCAAACCACGGTATGACGCCGTGGCAAATCATGCCGGTGCGCGCGCCGATAATGTCGAGCGCCGGGTCGAATAAGGATTTGTCGCCGCGAAACTTGTTGATGATATAGCCCGCGATGCGGTGTTGTTCAGCCTCGGTTAACAAGGCGTGGGTGCCGACCAGACTGGCGATGACGCCGCCTCGGTCGATATCCGCAACCAGGATAACAGGTAAATCCGCGGCTTCCGCAAAGCCCATATTGGCGATGTCGCCGTCGCGTAAATTGACTTCCGCCGGGCTCCCCGCGCCTTCGACAAGGATCAGATCGACGTCCTTTGACAGTCGCTCAAAGCTTTCCAGAACCTTGGGTAACAGCGTCAGCTTCAATGCGTGATAGTCCCGCGCCTTGGCGTTCCCCATCACCGACCCCTGTACGATAATTTGCGCGCCGATGTCGCTTTGTGGTTTCAGCAGCACCGGGTTCATATGAACATTTGGCGCCAGTCTGCACGCGCGGGCCTGTAGCGCCTGGGCGCGACCGATTTCGCCGCCATCCGGGGTGACGGCGGCGTTGTTTGACATGTTTTGCGGTTTGAACGGCGCGACGCGCAGGCCCCGGTTCACCGCCGCGCGACACAGCCCGGCGACCAACAATGACTTACCCACATCGGAACCGGTGCCTTGCACCATCAACGCCGGTGTTTTGGGCATAGCGTCGCCGAAGGATCGCGGCGCTATTTGATGTCCGCCAACGCCTTGCGCAGATTGTTCGCGCTGGTATTGGCGTATTTGCCCTTGATCAGGATCGTCGATGGCGCGGCGCCGGTGCTTTCATAATATTCATGGTTCAGCGACTCTTGCGTTTCGATGATCGCGCCTTCCAAGGCGCCGCCGATAAACGCGCCCTTGCTGACGGAATAGGTAATCATATCCGCGCCCAGCGCCGCGGACGTCGATCCTTCAACGCCCACGCCCAACGGTCCGACCGACGCATTCAGTTCCGCGCCGACTTTGACCTTATGTTTTAAAACCGACGCCAACCCTTTCGACGTCATGATCGCAATGACGGTTTCCGAAGCCTGGCCGCCAAATTGCAGCCCAAAGCTGGCGGAGCCCATCAGGACAAACGCCGGGTAGCTCCATTGTCCGTTTGCGCCTTTGGCCAGCAACACGCCGCCGCCGCCTTCCGCGCCGAAGATAAAGCCCGCTTTCAGCAAGTTGGGAAAGATCAATACGCCTTTCGCCTGGGCCAGATATTTGCCCAGATGCGGCGCGATGTCAGGTTTCGACATGATCTTTTGAAGCGAGATAAGCGATTTGTCGACCAGTTCCTGACTTTCGGTATACGCCAGCGCGGGCCGTGGCGAAACAAGGGACGCCGCGAATAAAAGGATCAAAAGAACCCCCGTAAAACCGGGAATGCGTCTCGAGGCGACTATGGACATGGAATGCTCTCCGCTAAAATTTTGAACCGTCATTCGACAAATCATTAGAACGCGCCGCAAAAAAACGCGTTTCTAAAACTCGATTCCGATCTGCGCTTTTACGCCCGCGCGAAAGGGATGTTTCACTTCCGTCATCTCGGTCACAAGGTCGGCGATATCGATCAAGGGCTGCTTTGCATTACGACCGGTGATGACGACATGCAAATCCGGGCGCTTTTGCGATAACGTCTCCAACACTTCATCTAGTGGGATATAGGTATAACGCAATACAATATTTAGTTCATCGAGAATTATGACTTTATAAGACGGGTCGGCCATAATTTCCTTCGCGTACGTCCAGGCGGCTTGGGCGGCGTCAATATCGCGTTGTCGGTCCTGCGTGTCCCAGGTGAAGCCCTCGCCCATCGCCTTGATCGTGCAAAGCTCTGGAAATTTATCCAGAACCACGCGTTCCCCGGTTTCCCAGACGCCTTTGACGAACTGCACGATTCCGACTTTCATATCATTGCCGATGGCGCGCACAGCCAGCCCCATCGCGGCGGTTGATTTGCCTTTTCCCTTACCCGTATGAACGATCAGCAGGCCTTTTTCCTCGGTCTTGGTCGCCAGAATTTTATCCCGCGCCGCTTTCTTGTTGGCCATCTTTTCCGCATGGCGTTCATTAACTTCCTGTTCGGTCATGCCGGCGGTTTTCATAGTTGTCTCTCCCTGGCTGGCGGTGTCGGCGTTTGGATGACCAGTATACCTGGTCTTTTACATTTGGTCATTTTGCAGCAAGCTTTCCAGAAACGCGAAAGCGGTGTTTCGTCGCGGGCGCCAAAGCCCTCTTGTCTGGGCTTCAATCAGGCGTTCGGAAATTTCCTGGAGCGCCTGCGGGTTAGCGTCTTCTATAAAGTTTCGCACGGTCTCGTCGCCGATATAGGCGTCGTAGACGGCGTCGAAATGATGATCAGCCACGCAGCCCGCCGTCGCCGCAAAGGCGAACAGGTAATCGACGGTCGCGGCGATTTCAAAAGCGCCCTTATATCCATGGCGCATGACGCCGTTGATCCATTTGGGATTCACGGCGCGGGCGCGCACCACCCGGGCGATTTCTTCGTCCAGGGTTCTAATTTTTGGTGATTCGGGGCGGGAATGATCGCCGTGATAAATTGTCGGACGTTGACCGGACAGGCTTTCCACCGCTGCGCTCAACCCACCTTCAAATTGATAATAATCATCTGAATCGAGCAAATCATGCTCCCGGTTGTCCTGGTTATGCACCACGACATCAACCGCGCGCAGCCGCGATTCAAAAAGCCCGTGCGCCGATTCGCCTTGCGCGCCGGCGCCATAACGAAACCCGCCCCAGGCGATATAGGCGCGCGCCAGATCGTCCTTCGTCGTCCATCCGTGTTCGTCGATCAACGCCTGTAACCCCGCACCATACGCGCCCGGTTTTGATCCAAAGACCCGCGCCCCGGCGCGCGACTGCGCCTGATCAATGTCCAATCCCTGTTCTTCGAGTTGGGCGGTATCGGCGGCGACACGGGCGGCCAGCGGATTGTCGCGCTCCGATTCGTCCAGCGCGGCGACGGCGCGCGCTGCGGAATCGAATAGATCAATCAGGCCGGGGAAGGCGTCCCGGAAAAAGCCGGAGATGCGTAAAGTGACGTCCACACGCGGTCGGTCGAGAACATCCAGTGGCATTATCTCGAACCCCGTAACTCGCCGGGATGCGGAATCCCAGGTCGGTCGCGCGCCCATCAAGGCCATGGCCTGTGCGATATCGTCGCCGCCGGTGCGCATGTTCGACGTCCCCCAGGCGCTGATGGCCAGCCGCGCGGGCCAGCCGCCGTGGTCCTGCGCATGGCGTTCCACCAGCATTTGCGCTGATTTCCAGCCCAGCAGCCACGCCGCCGGCGTTGGAACGGTGCGCGTGTCGAGCGAATAAAAATTGCGCCCCGTGGGCAGCACGTCGGGGCGCCCCCGCGTCGGCGCACCGGACGGGCCTGGCGCCACGAACCGTCCGTCCAGGCCGCACATGATTCCGTCGAGTTCCGCCGGACCGCAGCGCGCGAGGTTTGGCCGTAACACCGAATCGATGAAACCAAGCACGGCGCGTGATGCGTCGCCCGGCGCCATTGTTCCGCCTGCGACGATGTGCGTCGCCAGTATTTCCAACCGCTCCACGGTATCGCCATGGGTGCGCCATGCTTCGCCCTCGGCGAGCACGCTGGCTAAGATGTCCGGGCGCGGCCCTGTCCAGGGGTCGCTTTGAACGCATTCCAGTGGATCGAATTCCATATCGAAATCCGCCGCCAATGCGCGAATCAAGGATGCGTCCGCGCCTGCGCCCGCCGCGCGCGGGGTGCGGGTCAGGGCGACAAGTAAGTCATCGAGCAGGCCGCCGGAAGGGGTTTCGCCGAAAATATGCAGCCCGTCGCGGATCTGCATTTCCTTTAACTCGCACAGGTAATTGTCGAGCGCGGCGAGCGATTCGGCCTCATTTGCGTCCGCCGCCATCCCGCAATCACGGTCGAGCCCGGTGGATTGTGCGAGTTCAAGAATTTGGGCGCCCAGAACTTTCAGGCGTCTTGGATCAAGTCCGGCGGCTTCAAAATATTCATCGACCAGCTGTTCCAGATCGCGCAGCGGGCCGTAACTTTCCGCCCGCGTCAGCGGCGGGGTGAGGTGATCGATAATGACCGCCTGTGCGCGCCGTTTCGCCTGACTGCCCTCGCCAGGGTCGTTGACGATAAAAGGGTACAGGTTCGGCATGGGGCCGAGCGCCGCTTCGGGGAAACATTCCGCCGACATCGCCAGCGCCTTGCCGGGGAGCCATTCCAGATTACCGTGTTTGCCCATATGAATAACGGCGTCGGCGCGAAATTCGGTCCGCAGCCAGGCGTGGAACGCCAGATAATTATGCGGCGGCGGCAAGGCCGGGTCATGATAGGACGAGACGGGATCGATGTTGTATCCGCGCGCTGGTTGCAGTGCGATGGCGATGTTGCCGCAGCGATAAGTGGAAATGGCGAAGGCGCCGCAATCGACCGCGCCGGGTCTGTAAAACGGATCGCGTTCCGGTGGTCCCCATCGATCCATCACCGCCGTCTGGACGGATGTCGGCAGGCTGGCGAAAAAAATCTGATAGTCGGCGAAGGACAGGGTTTCGCGAATTTCCCGCCCGCGCCACCCGGCGTTCGTGGGGCCCGCCGCCAGTCGCGCCACCAGCGCCGCGCCGGTTGTGGGCGCCTCAATGACCCGGTATCCCGCCGTCGCAAGGGACTTTAGAACATTGACCGTTCCCGCAGGCGTGTCGAGGCCGACGCCATTGCCTATGCGTCCGTCTTTGTTGGGGTAATTCGCCAACACGATTCCAACGCGCCGGTCGCTTGCGGATTTGCGCCGCAGCCGCGCCCAGGCGGCGGCCAGTTGGGCGGTGAAGTCGACCCGGTCTGCGACGGGTTGGTATTCCACGATATCGGTTTGGCTGGATTCGTTGCGCCGCGCTTGCCCTTTGAAGCTGACGGCGCGGGTCAGGATGCGCCCATCGACTTCCGGCAAAGCGACATTCATGGCGATATCGCGTGCGGACAGCCCGCGTGTTCCCTCGCGCCAGGCGGCCTCGCTTCCGCCGGAAAACACGATTTGCAGGATCGGGCAATCCGCATCGTCGAAGGGCGTCTCGCTTCTCTCCGCGCCGGGGTTGGAGAGCGCGAACCCCGTGCCGTTTAAAATTACATCAGGCGGCGCATCGTGGAGCAGCGCGCGAACGATGTCAGCGGCCAGCGGGTCTTTCAGACTGGAAGCGAAGATTGGCAGCGGGTTCAACCCCTGTTGATCTAGCGCGTCGATAAGCGCGTCGATCACGACCGTGTTCGCGCTTTGCGTCAGTGCGCGATAGAACAGAATCGCGGCGCGCGGGCGCGCGCTCTGGTGGGGCAGTGTTTCCAGCGATGGATTATCCTGTCCTGGCCAGTAAAGCCCCGCGCGCATCAAGGGCGCTGGTTCGCGCCACGGCGTCTCGTGACCAATCAAGGTGGCCGCAAAGCGGAGAAAGGACTGCGCATTTCCGCCGCCGCCATGAACGCAATATTGCCAAAGGCGATGTCCGGCGTCGGGGGATACGCTCGACAGGCTTGATAAGTCGGCGTCGGGTTGATCGTCTCCCGGCAACCATGCGACGCGAACGCCGCGCGCCGCGCACCGTGCGGAAATCTGTTCGACCCCATAGGGCCAGTAGCCGCGTCCGCCCAGCAACCGGACAATCACCAGTCGCGCGCCATCGATGACCTGCTCCAGATACAAATCAACGGACATGTTGTGGCCAAGATGCATGAGGTTGGCCAGGCGCAAGCTGGGTGCAGCGGGATCCTGTGTGAGAATATGATCCTGCGCGGAGGCGAGGGCGGCGATTTCACTATCGGCAGCGCTCAGGACGACGATGTCGCCGGGGGTTTGGCCCAGATCGATGGCTTCTGACCCATCGTCGATCAGCCCCGGTTGCGCTGCGAGTAAATGCATCGGTCTTTTCGATCAGGCCAAAAGCGATTGCGTAATGGCGGATTGGTCCAGACCCGCCATACCGATAATGACCAATTGAGAGCGGCGCGGTTCGTCGTCGCGCCAATCCCGGTCAAAGTAGCGCTGGAAGCGCGGGCCGACGCCTTGAATGATTTCACGACGATCCCGGCCGGGACGGTTGAGGAACCCTTTCACGCGAAGAATGTCGTGGTCGCGTACTAACTGGACCAGGCGTTGCTCCAGCCCATCGGCGTCGTCGATGTCGCCCAGGTCGACGGCGAAGGAATCGAACTCATCGTGGTCGTGCTCTTCTTCGTCGTCATGGTGGGACTTGCGCGCGTCGATATCGGTTTCAGACTCCAGCCCCAAGCCCAGCAGGACGGCTGGATCCAGTTTTCCATGCGCGGCGGATAGCAAGCGAACGCCGTCGCGCAATTGTCCGGTGATCTCCTTATTCAGCGCGGCCAGCGCTGGGGCGTCCAGTAAATCGGTTTTGTTCAGCACGACGACGTCGGCGCAATTAAGCTGATCTTCAAAAAGTTCTTCGATGGGGTCGTCATGATCCAGCGCGGGGTCCGCCTCGCGCTGGGACTGGACTGCGTCGGGATCATGGGCGAAGCGCCCATCGGCGGCGGCGGCGGCGTCGACCACGGTGATAACGCCGTCGACGGTCACGCGGCTGCGAATCTCTGGCCAATTGAAGGCGGCGACCAGCGGTTGCGGCAACGCCAGGCCCGAGGTTTCAATAAGGATGTGATCGGGGGGATTGGGGCGGTCCAGCAGGCTTTCAATCGCCGGTGCGAAATCGTCGGCGACGGTGCAACAGATGCAGCCATTCGCCAGCTCCACAATGTCGTCTTCGTCGCACCCTTCCACGCCGCAGCCCAGAAGCAATTCCCGGTCAACGCCCAGATCGCCGAATTCGTTGATCAGAAACGCCAGACGTTTGCCGTTATTATTCTCCACAAGGTGGCGGATCATGCTGGTTTTTCCAGCGCCCAGAAAGCCGGTGATGACGGTAGCGGGGATACGTGCGGCCATGAAGTTTCCTTTTATGTTTCGCGTTTACTTATGTGTAGCGTTATCAGGTTTCGTTTTTCAAAAGCATCGGCAGCCCGGCGGCGATAAATTCGACCCGCTGCGCCGCTGCGGCGACCCGTTGGTTCAACCGCCCGGCGCAATCGCGAAATTCACGCGCCAGCGCATTATCGGGCACGATGCCCAGCCCGACTTCATTGGAGACAAAGACGACAGGGCCGAGCAGGGTTGCGAAACCATCGATCAGGTTTGTCGTCGCCGCCTCGGAATCGGCGCCCGAGAGCATAGTGTTGGTGAGCCAGAGCGTCAGGCAATCCACCAGTACAGGTTGGCGCGGGCCGCCGTGGCGACTCAGCGCGCCGGGTAAATCGAGCGGTTCTTCAATGGTCGTCCACACCGCGCCGCGCCGCGCTTGATGGTCGTGAATGCGGGCGGTCATTTCCGGGTCCGCATTCGCGCCGGAATCAAACTGTTGAGCGGTGGCGATATAGAACGCGTCGTCCCAGTGTTCGCCCAGCCCGCTTTCGATCATGGATTCCGCGCGCGCGCTTTTGCCCGACCGCGCGCCGCCCAGAATCAGGGTGACGGGCGCCAGGTTGGTCGATTGGGCAGTCAATTGGACGGTCGTTCGGTCGTCGATGGCGCGGTCCTCCACCCGAGGGGCCATGGTTTCAATGCGTCGAGGAGGTCTCCTGGCTCCAGCGGATTTCAACCGAAACGTCTTCCCAGCCTTTGCCAGTGACGTTTTGTTTCGGTCCCGCTGTTACAGTTGCGGGGGCAGCGCCGGTATCGCACCGGACTTCCCTGTCTCGACTTCTTATGGGGCGACCCTACGTCAGGGCGCCGCCGGGCACAATTTAATTATACGCCCGGCAGTGTCTAATTGGAGGTTCAAATAAGGCGTCAGTCGCCCGAAGCGGCGGCCTTTTCCGGCGATAATTGGACGGAGTTTTTACTGAACCGCGCCGTATGGGGCGAAGTATCGATTTCATCCAACTCGATGTCGCCCGCCAGCACGCCTTGTTTCCATTCCTGATGCTTTGGTTCTTCGGCATGAAATTCCGGCATGACCTCTTTTGCGAACAGCTCCAGGCTTTCACAAATATGGTCGTGCGAGTTTTTACCCGCCTGGTTCAGCAGGATGATCTGGTCGACATGAGACGATGAATATTTCCGCAACCGGTTGCGGATGGTTTCCGGCGATCCGATCAATCCGCCGGACAGTGCGCGTTGATGCGCGTCCGGGTTTTCGGATTTCCATTTCTCATATTCGGCCCAGAGGTCGACGGTGCCGGGCGGTGGGCGATCCCGGTCCTTGCCCAGCCGGTCGGCGCTATAAAATTTCAACGCGAACTGGAAAAACGGAATGCCGTCGGCGCGACGTCGCGCTTCTTCATCCGTCTCCGCGCACATGAAATAACTGACCAGCGCCATGTTCGGGTTGGTTTGATAGTCGGTCAGTTTATCCAGCCGCTTGGTGTAGGAGTTATAATAGGCGTGCACCCAGGCCTGCGCCGCATCGCCGCTGATAAACTGAAACCCCAGCGCGCCAATGCCGCGCCGTCCGGCCATTTCGATGGTTGGTAATTGCGAACAGGCAACCCAAAGTGGCGGATGTGGTTTTTGCGCGGGTTTGGGCAGGACATTGCGCAACGGGAATTGATAATGCGCGCCGTTATATTCGCACCCGCCATCCTTGAACATCGGGATGATCGCGCGCACCGCGTCTTCCCAAATTTCGCGTTTGTCCTCTATCGGGCAGTCGAAGGGCGCCAGCTCGGTGACGCTGCCGCCTTCGCCCATGCCAAACTCAACGCGGCCGTTGCTCAGCAGATCGAGCGAGGCGACGCGCTCCGCAACACGGGCCGGATGGTTGGTGGTGAGCTGGATAATGCCGTGCCCCAAGCGAATGTTTTTCGTTCGCTGGCTGGCGGCGCCCAGGAAAACCTCTGGCGACGGGCAGTGAGAATACTCTTCGAGAAAGTGATGTTCAACTTCCCACGCATAATCAAAGCCCAAGCCGTCGGCCAGCTCCATCTGATCCAGGGCGTTGTTGAACAAGCGCTGCTCATCGCCCTCTTTCCAGGGACGGGGCAGTTGTAATTCATAGAAAATGCCAAATTTCATTTAAGAGCCTCCAAGGGAAAAACCGCCCTGCGAGGGCCGGTGCTGTTGGCCAAAGAAGACTGACGGTAGCGTGGCGCTAAATATCTGGCAACTCAAAAGTCTGGACAAACCGCCAGCGCTCCGGCGCGAGCCTTAATCGCTCGCGCGCCGTCGGGCGTTGCGGCGTGCTGATGCGCGGTTGCGCCGCCGATCTGAAAATTTCTGTAACAGGTTGAGGCTCCATCGATATCCAGCCCAGGAACCGAAGATCGCCCAGGGGATAGAGCCCAAAAACATGGGAAGACCCCAGATGCGGAAAAGCTCCACGGTGTAGACCCAGAGCGATTCGAAAAAATCCATCTGCGACGTCAGCATGTTGGATAACTGGCCGCTGAATTCGCCATAACCGCCAATATCGTCCCATTGCCCCAGCATTAACCGTCCGGTGACCAGAAACAGAAAATAAACCGGCGGTACGGTGAAAATATTGGTGACCCAGGTCCAGGCCATGCCGACGATGACGTTGAAATCCCACGCGGGGCGAAAGGCACGAACCAGCCCCCATATGGCCGCGACGATAATCATTTGAATACCGACGGTCGGCGTCAACGCGGCCAATAGCCCAAACAGGACCCCGCGCGCGGTATATTCCGGTGAGTTCTTGGACCGCAAAATGGGAAGCACCAGCCGATACAAAATCATATAGCGTAGCCAGGTCGTAAAGCGGCGCCGGGTTGTTGGTGAGCTTGTCATGGAATTAGGATGATCTCGCTGATGATTTGCGTCTTTGCGGCGTTGGTGTGTTTTGCATACTAACCAAGCGGCCTGATGTTTTCGATATCGTCGATATTGCCGTCGATGACATGCTTGTGCGGGTCAGCTTGAACGATCAGATTAAAGATGACCGACCCGCCGCCCTTGATGCGGAGTGGCGAAAGCGTTAGGCGGTTGCCGTTGATCTCCGCCGTGCTCGCTACGGCGGCTGTTCGAACGGCCTCGCTAAAGCCTGCGGAGAGTATTTCGGCGTTATTGGTGAAGGTCAGCGTCATGGGGCGGCGAAATTGATCGGCTTCAATCGATTTGAACCCGACATTGAACAGGCCAAAGCGAACCAGATGAACATCGTGCGGGTTTGAAAATTTCGGGATGTCCGAAAATTTCGCCCGAAACGCCGTGGACGCCTTCGTCAGGGGTTCAATGATACAGGCGAAGGCGAGGTCATGATGGGTGCGTGCGATATTCGGCTGCGCCTTTCGCGCGTGTATGAACACCACCAGATAGACGATGATCCCGAGAATGATGATCAGCGATAGGGGGTCGAGAATTAGTTCGGTGATCTGCATATTACGCGCGTCCAGCCGTGACAGGTTCCGCCGTGTCTGGCTCCGAAGCGGCTGATTCCGAATCGGGGGGCTCTGGCGAATGATGCGGCTGGTTGACGGTCGTCACGCGCCACGCCGCGCCTTCCCGGTCGTCGGCGATATGGTCCAGCCGGGTCAGCGACAGATTTTCCACGCCAAAGGCCAACGCCGATTCCGGGTCTAGCCTCAGCGCGATGGCCAGCGCCGCGCGAATGGCGCCGCCATGGGTGACGGCAACGATATCCGCGCCTGCATGGGCTTGGGTCAAACGATGGATCGCGGGTCCTACCCGCGCGACGACATCGGCGAAATTTTCACCTTCAGGTCCGCGAATATACGCCGCAGAGCGCCAGTGCCGATGGGGCGTCGCCTCGGGCAACGCCCAGAAATCTTCATGAGACAGCCCCTGCCAGGCGCCGAAACTTTGCTCCCGCAAGGCGGGTTCGCGGATCGGTTCGGGCAGGTTGAGCCCGGCCGCGCGGCCCGCGTCGCGAATCGCTGTGGCGGTTTCAACAGTGCGGCGTAAATCGCTGGTGACGAGAACGGCGTTGCGCGGAAGGCTCGCGGCCAGTCGTTGGAAGGCGTCCGCATCGCTGCAATCAGACGGCAGGTCGAGTTGGCCATACACCATGCCGCGCCCGCTCGGTACCGGGGCGTGACGGATCCACCACCATCGCGTTTCTATATTCACAAGCCCCCCCGCCCTTGAAGGATCAGTATGCAAAGCAGCGCGGCGATTTCCCCGATTTGTTGAGCCGCGCCAAGGACATCGCCGTTATACCCGCCAATTTGCCGTTGGGCCAGCGCACCGGTCGCAACCACGGCGGCGCCGGTCGTCGCGATGATCGCCAAACCGGGACCAGGGCCAAATGCGAGGATGGCGACGCCGATTCCAAGGCAAAGACTGATTAGCGTGGCCCGACCGCTTGGGCGTCCCGCCGTCGCCGCCAGGCCGGTATCGGCGGCGAGCGTCATGCGATGCATGAGAACGGGCAAGAACGCGCGCGAAACTGCGCCGGCGGTGATTAATGCGGGTAAAATGACCTCGAATAACGCCGCCGCCGTGGAGACGCGCAATCCCAGCGCGACGATCAACGCCAAAACGCCAAACGCGCCGATTCGGCTGTCGCGCATGATTTCCAATTTTCGCGTGGCGCCAAAACCACCGCCAAAGCCGTCGGCGGCGTCGGCTAATCCGTCTTCATGCAGGGCGCCGGTTAGAACGATCATGAGACCGAATGCGGCGACGGCGGCGATAAACGGCGGCAGCGGTGCGGCGAGCAGCAGTAAAAAGGCGCCGCCGCCGATGGCCCCGACCATTGCGCCCACCAAAGGGAAGGCCCAGCATATTTGTGAGATTGGCGCCTTCCGGTTCAGTCCAACAGGAATCTGCGTCAGAAAGGCGACCGCATCGCGAAGGTCATAATCAAGGCGTCGCGGCGACGGCGTCGCGCGATTGCTTGGTGTGGTTTCTGGCGTTGTGGTTTCTGGCGTCTCGCTCATGGGTCCGTCACTGCTTTACGCGCTTGCTGCAATTCAGATATACGATAGTTCGCTCCATCAAGAAAAGCAGCGTACAAAAAGGCCGCGCGGTGATAACGCGTCGCGCGCCGACACTGGGAAGGGTTTTCATGGCCGCCGAAGACGCCACATTCGAAGACATGCGCGAAATTCTAAAATCCGCGCCGGGACCAAACACCGAATCGGGCGCGAAAGCCGCCGCCCGCGACGCCACCCTGACCAAGCCCGCCGGGTCGTTGGGGCGGATGGAAGCGTTGGCCAATTGGTACATGACATGGCGCGATCCGGATACGGTTGGTCTGGAGCGGCCGCGCGTGGCGGTGTTTGTCGCCAATCATGGGGTCGTGGCGCGCAATGTGTCGGCCTACCCACAAGCGGTGACGGCGCAAATGGTGGCGAATTTTCAGGTTGGCGGCGGCGCGATCAATCAGATTTGCACCATCGCCGATGCGGAATTGCGCGTGTATGAAATGGGGCTGGATTATCCAACGGCGGATTTCACCGCCGGACCAGCGATGTCCGAAGGCGACTGCGCTCGCGCGATGGCCTATGGCATGATGGCGGTCGAGGATGGCGTCGATACGCTGTGTCTTGGTGAGATGGGCATTGGCAATACGACCAGCGCGGCGGCGTTGAGCTGCGCGTTGTTTGGCGGTGCGCCGGGTGACTGGGTGGGGCCGGGCGCGGGCGTTGATGCGGCGGGCGTGGCGCACAAGGCGGCGATTGTCGCCGAGGCGTTGGCGTTGCACGGCGCCGAATGGAGCGATCCGTTGGAAGCCTTGCGTCGGGTCGGCGGTATGGAGCTGGCGGCGATTGCGGGCGCCGTGCTGGCGGCGCGTATGGCGCGGGTGCCGGTTATTCTCGATGGGTTCGCCTGTTGCGCGGCGGCGGCGGTGTTACAGAAAATGGATCCTGGGGCGCTGGACCATTGCGTCGTTGGCCATGTGTCGAAGGAGCCTGGTCACGCCCGTTTACTGGACGCGATGGGCATGGCGCCAATTCTCGACCTTGGTCTGGGACTGGGCGAAGGTAGCGGCGCGGCGACGGCGCTGTTGATTTTGCGCGCGGCGGTCGCGTGTCACACCGGGATGGCGACTTTCGCCGAAGCGGGTGTGGCGACCGCAGCGACCACAGCGACCACAGAATAGAATTGGCGGGTTAGGTTATTCGCCGACATTGTTATTCGCCGACATTGAGCAACAGCCCGCGCTGCCGGGCGACGCGGAAGCTGTACAAAAAGGCGCATCCGCCCAGAATCAGATAAAGCAGATTCAGCGAAACCGCGCCGAGAAATAAATCCATGCGAAAGACGCCGTCGAACATGACCGCGCGCATCCCTTCAAAAACATGGGCGGGCGGCGCCATCCAGGCGATGGTTTGCAGCCAACCGGGCAGCACATCGACTGGATAATAAATGGCGCTGATCGGCGCCAGCATGAAGATGGCGACCCAGCACAGGCTCTCCGCGCCCTGTCCAAACCGTAAAAGCAGAGCGACGACGAAAAGGCCGATGGCCCAACCCAAGACCAGAAGGTTGGCGAAGAACGCCAGTAGGGGAAGCCCGAGTTCAAAAATGGAATATTCATAAAGCGGAATCGCGAGCAGCGCCGCCGGCAGAATTCCGATCAGTGTGCGGATCATGCTGATGCCGATCAACGCGATGACCAACTCGTGTGGTCGCAGCGGCGCGATGAATAAATTGGCCAGATTGCGCGACCAGACTTCCTCCAGAAACGACAAGGAAAAGCTGATCTGGGACCGGAACAGGACGTCCCATAAAAGCACTGCGGCGATAAAGACGCCGGCGGCGGCGGCGACCCAGGTGGAGTTGGTCGCCAGGTGGCGGGAAATAAACCCCCATAGAATCAACTGCATGATGGGCCAGTACAGCATTTCCAGAAGGCGCGGCCACGAGCTTCTGAGAAGATAGAGGTAGCGCAGAATAAGCGCGATGACACGACCGCCGGGCGTGGAGCGGTTTCGGTGGGGTGGCTGTTTTTGCGCTGTCGTCATGGGAGCGGCGTATCGCTGTTTGTGGTCTCGCGGTTTAGACTCTCGCCTCGGGCGACGGCTAAAAAAACTTCTTCCATGTTTTGGCGGCCATGGCGCGCGACCAGTTCATCGGGCGAGCCCTGATCGACAACGCCGCCTGCGCGCATCATGATGACGTCGCTGCACAACCGCTCGACCTCCGCCATATTATGACTGGCGATCAGATAGGCCGCGCCGGTGCGCGCTTGATGATCTTCCAGACGTCCGCGAATCCAGTCCGCAGTGTCGGGGTCCAGGCTGGCTGTTGGCTCGTCGAGTAATAAAACGGCGGGTTCGTTGAGCATGGCCTTGGCCAAGAGGACGCGGGTTTTCTGACCAGACGATAAATCACCATAGGGTTTGACGAGGAAGGGCTCGAGCGCGTATTCGGTTGATAATTGTTCGATGCGGTCCCGGCGGTTCTGGATTCCATAGAGCCGGGCGGACACTTGAAGATTCTCCCAAACCGTCAGGCGCTTGGGCAGGTCCACATAGGGCGACGAAAAATTCATCCGCTCCAGAACGCGGTGGCGGTGGCGCACCATGTCTTCGCCCAGAATGCGAATGCCGCCTGTGCTGGGCGTCAACAGCCCCAGCAGCATCGCGATTGTCGTGCTCTTGCCAGCGCCGTTCCCGCCCAAAAGGCCGGTTGTCGTTCCCGCCTTAATCGTAAAGCTGATATTATCAACCGCGACGACATCGCCGAAATTTTTCGTCAATCCAGTTACGGAAATTATGGAAGCCGCGTCATTCACAGGTAAACTATGGGACCCGCGCGACAAAGGCGCCAGAGATACTTCGGGCGTCACAGTATGAATTACGGGGGCATGAATAACGCGGGCATGATTAACGACGACCCGTTGCGCCAGAATGAGGAAGCCAGCACCGTGAGCATTGACGACTCCACAAAATCGCGTTTCGGCGGCGGCCCGCCCGCCCTGTCTCAACGGTTTCTGCATGGTCGATTACGACTGCGGACGCTGGTCCTGATTCGCTGGATCGCGGTTGTTGGTCAGACCTTGACCGTTCTGGCGGTGCATTTTGGGCTGGAATATTCGTTGCCGCTGGTCGCTTGCCTGACCGTTATCGCCGCGACGGCGGTGTCCAATCTGCTTCTCTATGTTTTGATGCCGTTGCGCGCGCGGCTGGGCGACCGGGATTCGATGCTGTTGCTTGGCTTCGATGTTTTACAATTGAGCGTCCTGCTTTACCTGACGGGCGGGCTGGAGAATCCATTCGCAATATTGATTGTCGCGCCGGTCACGGTGTCCGCCACGATCCTGTCGCGCGGCCCGACTCTGGGGCTGATTGTTCTGGCGGTTGCGTGCATCACATTGCTGGCGCTGTTTCATGCGCCGTTGCCCTGGTCGCCGGGGGGGCTCAGCCTGCCGGGAAACTATGCGCTGGGCATCTGGACCTCGCTGGCGGTCGCTTCGGTTTTTATTGCGACCTATGTCTGGTCGGTGGCCGATGAGGCGCGGCGAATGTCGGACGCTTTGGCGGAAACCCAGGTTCGATTGACTCGGGAACAGAACCTGACGGCGCTGGGCGGTCTGGCGGCGGCGGCGGCGCACGAATTGGGGTCGCCCCTGGCCACCATCGCCGTGGTCGCCAAGGAATTATCCCGCGATGTGCCGCCCGATAGCGAGTTCGCGGAAGATGTGGCGCTGCTGATCTCTCAGTCGAACCGGTGCCGGGAAATTCTTGCGGGGCTGGACCAACGCACCATCATCGAGGGCCATGAAGCGTTTGCGCGCGCGCCCCTGTCGGTGCTTGTCGAACATGCGGGCGATCCTTACCGCGCGGACGATATCGCGCTGGAGATCGTGTTTGAAAACGCAGATGGGACTGATTGCGATCCACAAGGCGGCGCGCCGCAGGATGGCGACATGCAAAATAGTTCGGAACCTACCGCGCCGGACGGGCCGGAGCTGGCTTATGGGCTTGGCAATCTGATCCAGAATGCGATGCAATTCGCCCGCTCGCGAGTGGCGCTTCGATTGTATTGGGACGACGATCTGGTCCGCGTGACCATTTCCGATGACGGGCCGGGGTTTTCCAATGCGGTGTTCGCATCACTGGGCGAACCCTATATTTCATCCCGTGGCGGGGAACATATGGGGCTTGGGTTCTTTATCGCCCAAACCTTGCTGGAACGGGGCGGCGCCAGTCTGGAAATTCGGAATCGTAACGGCGCGGAGGTTGTTATACAGTGGCCGCGTGGCGCCTTTGAAATTATTGCGCCTGGCGCGCCCAAGACATAAAGATGGCGCGAGAAACGGAAGGAATATACGTGGATAATCCCGCGGATGGTCTGGATGACCGGACCTTATTGATCGTCGATGATGACGCGCCGCTGGGCAATCGGTTGGCGCGCGCGATGGAAAGCCGGGGGTTCGAGGTCACAACGGCGGCCAGCGTTGCGGAAGGCCTGGAATCGGCGAATGGCAGCGCGCCCGCTTACGCTGTGGTCGATTTGCGGTTGGAAGACGGGAATGGCATGGAAGTGGTCGAAGCGCTGCGTCAGGTTCGACCCAATATCCGCACCGTCATGTTGACCGGGTATGGCAACATCGCCGCCGCTGTCGTCGCGGTGAAGGCGGGGGCGGTTGATTTTTTGTCCAAGCCTGCCGACGCAGATCAGATCACGGCTGCTTTAATTGAAGAAGACCGGCCTTTGCCGCCGCCGCCGCAGGACCCGATGTCCGCCGACCGGGTGCGCTGGGAGCATATTCAACGGGTGTTTGAGCAATGTGATCGCAATGTGTCGGAAACGGCGCGGCGCTTGAAAATGCATCGGCGCACCTTGCAGCGCATTTTGAACAAACACGCGCCGCGAAGCTAGGTATTCCAAACGGATAAAAATTTATCGGATGGTGGCGGTGCGGCGTCGCGTCTGTGGGCGCGGGATCGGCGATTCGTTTCGCGCGCCGCTCAAGAGCGCGTCGACATGGCGGCCCTGATACAGTGAAATGCCAAGTTCCTGGCCCGTCCGAATCGCCGCCGCGTTATCGCATCGCGACAGAATGACCCGCGACCGACCCAGCTCGGTAATTTGCGCGCGAATGGAATTTTGCCGCTCTTCGCTCGCCGAATCGCCAATCTCCGGCGACCAGAAAAGTTTGACCAGATCGAGCCCCAGTTTTTTACGGTCGATAAATTCAAACAAGGAGATCCCGATCCCGTCGAGGCAAACACGATAGCCTTTCTCTCGCAGGAAATCGCGTGCGAACATAAAGGCGTTAAAATCCGCAAAAACGTCCATGGGCTGCAATTCGACGACGATCGTACCCCGGCTTCCGGTGCGCAAGGATGAGTCGAATTCAAGAAAATCCGTCCCCAGCACCGTGGCGATGTTCAGGTTGATGCTGAGCGAGGAGAATATTTCGCTATCATCCGCCTGTTCCAGATGCTTCAGCATCCGAACATCGAGGGTTTGCGTTAAATGCTGAAACAGCCAGGGATTGCCCGCTAAATTGACTTCCGGCAGCACCGTGCTGGCCAGATCCATGATGGAGACATAAAGCTCGCGAAATACGGCTTGCGGCGGGTTTTCGCCAACGATGGCGCAAATGGGCTGGCGCCGGATGACGCTCGACAGATCCGTGCGCGCCAGAAATTCTTCAAGCTTACCCAGCTGCTCCGGGTTCATGAATTCGCGGGTGTCTTTTTCCTTGGCCTCGCCGGATTCGCGCGCCGCCGCCGCCAGTCGTTTTTCCCGTTGTTCCTCAAGCCCGTGCAGCTGTTCCGCCAGGGCGAGGAATTCAGGATATTGTTTCT
>JBLHZD010000001.1:0-52000 GCA_047631095.1 Alphaproteobacteria bacterium | reverse complement strand
TGGCGTGGCGCCGCAAGACAGCTATCCCAAATTTCGCGAGAGTGTGGAAGTTGTGTTGAAAGCCTGGGAGGATGGCTCATTTTCCCACAAGGGCGACTATTACGACTTCAACGATGTCGAGGTCCTGCCCAAACCGTATCAAGAGAAAATTCCGACCTGGATGGCCGTAACATCGGAAGGCTCAATTGAATGGGCGGCGAGCAAGGGCTTCTCCATCATGCTCGGCCCGCACTCCAGCCATGGGGAAAGCAAGGAGAAACGCGCTTTTTATAAATCTAAACTGGAAGGCGCCGGGTACAGTTTCGCCGGTCGCGATATTCCCCTGACCCGTACGGTCGCGGTGGGCGACACGATGGAGGAAGGCCTGGAGTTGGGTCGACGCGGCGCTCAATTCATGTTCGGAAATTACCTTAAAAATAAAGGCAATATTCGCGGCGGCGAACAAGCGGCGGCGGAAGGCAAGACCCAGCAAAACGACGCTATTCTCGCCGCCGAACGCGAGAACGTGGACCCTATTGAACGGTATGTAAATGAGGTGGCGCTCTGCGGCGATCCGGCGAAGGTGATCGATGATATTGAGCGCCTGCGCGAAGAAAACAATCTCGAATACCTCATGATTGCGCCACTGGGTCATGAGAGCTTTATTCGCTTCACTGAAAAAGTTATGCTGCATTTCCTTTAGGTATCAGAGCGCCGCGCCGTGCTGGACTATACAGACTATAACGATTTCTGCGGATCATTGCCGCAGACGACCCATGTCGTGTAATGGGGCGGCGCGCATGTCTGGAAAGTGGGCGGCAAGGTGTTCGCCATCGGGGGCTGGGAGAAACGTAAATACCCCGGGATCACGTTCAAGGTTTCCGAAATTTCCTATGAGATACTGCAGGAGCAGGATGGGCTGCGCCGCGCGCCCTATCTGGCGTCGCGCGGTATGAAGTGGATTCAGAACTACGCCGAGCCCGGTCTTTCCGACGATGACCTAAAGGCGTATCTGAGCGAATCGCACCGTATTGTCTCACTCGGTCTAACCAAGAAAAAGCAAAAAGAGCTTGGGCTGAACCAGACTTAGCCCGCCCGCCTTGCATCAGCGAAACACCTGGGCCACGCTTCACCTCGACTGTAGTCGTCACCATCAGGAGGCAAGGAAGCTATGAAAACCGGCGTCAATCTAATCAATTTCGGCCCCTCCGCCACGCCCGCGACCTTTAAACGCTGGGCGCAGATGGTTGAGGCTCTGGGGTATCATCACCTTCTGATATCCGATCACATCGCAATCACCGAAGATGTCGGCGCGCGATATCCCGCGCCCTTTTATGAACCGATCAGCACCCTGGGCTGGCTGGCGGGCGTCACCGAGCGAATCTCAATCGGCACGACGGTCCTGATTGTCCCCTATCGTAGTCCGCTGGAGGTTGCAAAAGCGTTCGCCAATATCGACCAATTGTCTGGCGGGCGGTTGATTCTGGGGGTCGGGGTCGGTTGGGCGAAGGAAGAATTCGCCGCCCTCAACGTTCCCTTTCATCGGCGCGGAAAAATGACGGATGAATATCTGAGCGCCATCAAGGCGCTGTGGACGGAAGAGTCCGTTTCCGTCGATGGAGAATTCGTCACGTTCAAAAATGTCGATCCGGCGCCCTCGCCAGTACAAAAGCCGCACCCACCCATCTGGGTTGGCGGCGCCAGCGAGGCGGCCATGCGGCGCGCCGTGCGGCTTGGCGATGGCTGGCACCCCATTCGGTTTCAGATGTCCTGGTTTCGTGACGAAGGAATCCCCCGCCTGCGTGAAATCGCCGATCAGGCGGAAAAACCGATGCCCCAGCTCTGCCCACGCATAAAATTGCGCCTGACCGACACCCCCACGCCAGAGGATAACCGCGCCGTGGGCGAAGGTTCCGTCAATCAAATTCGCGGGGATATGGCCATGCTCGCAGAACTGGGCTGCGCGCATGTCACGCTGGACACTTATAACGACAATGTTGAAGAAACCCGGAATGTCGAGACCGCCTGGCGCATGTTGGCTGTCATGGCGGAACAGGTGCTGGATTTAGGCGGTGAAACCGTGCGGTGAGGCTGTGCAGTGAGACCGCACCTCACATATCTTCCAAAGAAGCCAGAACTTCGGTCAATTTTGCGGTGGAGACAGGCTTCACCAAGCCCGCATCGGCGCCTATTTTTTAGCCGCCTCCACGGCGTCTTCCGGCGACATATTTTTCCATCCCGCCGACATGGCGATAACGGTTGTTTCGGGATGCATGTTTTTGAGGCGCCTAATCCCTTCGATCCCGCCCATACCCGGCATAAATATATCCGCGACAACCAGATCGAATTTGGAATGTTTCATCTGGTCCAGCGCTTTTTCAAACGTATAGCAAGCAACAGTCCCGTATAGCCGCTTGCTCAATATAATGCTGACGAAATCGGCGACAAAATTGTCGTCATCCACCACCATCGCCCGCCGCTGGTTATTCGTCGAGCATTGTTTCCTTTAGAACCGCACTGTTCGCGAACCCGCAAACCGGCGCGTCCTCATGAGAAAGTATAACAACATTGGGAATTTCGGGATAGTGAGAGGGCGCCTTTTTTCTCTGGGCGATTGATTTCAATCAATGCGCGGCGCGACGAAATTTGCATTCCTTGCGCACGATTTCCCTACTTACCCTTGGAGTTTCCGATGGCGCAAAACAGTCAAAACAATCCTCAAATCGCTGCGAACTCAGACGCCTCGGCGACGCCCAAACGTCCGCTGGTAAAATGCGCGGCAACCGCCACGCCGGCAAAACCGCCCGTAAAACAACAGGCGAGGCCCAAAGCGGCCCCGAAACCAGGCGTCAAACCCGGCGCGAACCCCAGCGTTAAACCAATAGCGGACGCCAAACCTCAGACAGCGCCAAAAGCCCAACCGGAGGCCAAACAAACGTCTGCCCCGCAAATGCCCACTCCGAAGACACCCGCCTCGCAACCGTCCAATCCCGGCGGCGTCCTGCATGCGTTGGCGGAAATGCGCCATGATCCCGAAGCCATCCGGCACGCCTTTGAAACCGGTGAATATCCGTACAAAAACAAGATGCGGCGCCCTGCCTACGAAAAACATAAGGCGGAGCTGCAAGTCGAATTGCTGAAGGTTCAGAGCTGGGTTCAGGAGACGGGGCAGAAAATCGTCGTCCTGTTTGAGGGTCGCGACGCCGCCGGTAAGGGCGGCACCATCAAACGCTTCATGGAGCATCTCAACCCGCGTGGCGCGCGCGTCGTCGCGCTGGCCAAGCCGGAGGAACGCGAACGCACGAAATGGTTTTTCCAGCGCTATATCGAACATCTGCCCGCCGCCGGTGAAATCGTGATGTTCGATCGTTCCTGGTACAACCGGGCTCGCGTCGAGCGCGTCATGGGATTTTGCTCGCCCAACGAATATCTGGAATTCATGCGCCAATGTCCGGAACTGGAACGCATGTTGGGCCGAAGCGGTATTCGGCTGTTCAAATATTATTTTTCCGTCACCCAGGAAGAACAGCACCGCCGCTTCGATGCGCGCGCGAAAGACCCGCTGAAACGCTGGAAGCTCTCCCCCATCGACAAGGCCTCAATCGATAAATGGGACGATTACACCGAAGCCAAGGAAGCCATGTTCTTCTACACCGACACGGCGGATTCACCCTGGACCATCGTGAAGTCGGATGACAAGAAACGCGCGCGGCTCAACTGTATGCAGCATTTTCTGGCCAGCCTGCCCTATCCCGGTAAAGACCCGCACATCGTGCATGGTCCCGATCCGTTGATCGTGGGTAAATCGGAGCATGTCATCGGCCGGGCCCCGAATATCCTGGACGCCACGGTCCATCCAGCTTTGCGCCAAAAGGACTGATACCCCCCGCTCTTCTTACCCGGGCAGCCTATTCGGCGTGCTGTTCGATCCACGCTTTCAGCGGGACATCGTCATCGGTTGGCGAGGTATAGCCACGACCGCCGGTGACGCTTTCGCCCAACAACTGTTTTCGAATGGGATCGCAACGCCGGATATAATGCGCGACTTCCATCTCATCGCGCGGTCGAAGCCAGCGATAGGAATAGCCGTAAAACAAAACCTGGCGCGGCGCGGTCCAGTAATTGGCGCTGCCGGAATGCCAGAGACGGCGATCGAAGATCACCGCCGTACCCGGTGGGACGCACACGGGTATGGCACCATTTGGCAATCCCCTGCGATCGGCGCTTGGAAAGTCGTCTTCCAGATGGCTTCCCGGCAACACATAAAGATTGCCGCGCCCCGCTTCACGCGTATCGCTCAGAAAGTAACCGACCTTCAACGACACACGGGGCCGCGGCGTGGTTTCAAGGTCAAAATTCAACTGGCCGCTATCCTGATGCCACCCAAGCGCCAATCCATGCGTCTCCTGCGACTCACCGGTCGGCGCGCACGGGTTCACCGTCAAATGCGTATGGTAAAGCTGAATATTCCAGCCGAGAATGCCCCAGACCTTGGGAAAGGTCGTCGGCAAATCGATCAAATCCAGCAGGCGCGGATCCCGACCGATAACGTCATAATGGTTCAACCGCGCCAGTGGGTCGGCGCCGATTAACGCGCGCTCGTCGCGATCAATTTGATTCGAAAGTGATAGAAGCTCGTTGAGCTCTGTTTGGTCCAGCGCGTTCTCGACAACAAGATATCCATCACGCTCAAAACGCTCGCGCTCCTGTGCGGATAATTTATGGTCCACCCGGTTATGGCCCATCGAGACTCCTTGCGTCGCGCCCCCTTCCCATCGGTGGAAAGGGGGCGTTCCACGCACTTAGTTTGTCGTCTTCTAGTTTGTTTTCTTCAGACCATAGAATTCAACTGCGTTGTCGCAGGTGATTTTCTTGATCTGCGCCGCCGTCAAATTGGCGAACTGCTCATCGATATATTTAGCCGATTCCGGCCAGATACCATCCGTATGCGGATAGTCCGATCCCCACATGAGTGTATCTTCGGTCATAAGGTTGTTGGCGTTCAACAACATCGGCCCGATGACGTCATACTGGAATGTCGCCCGGCACTGGCGATGCCAGTATTCCGATGGTTTCATCGGCATAAGATCACGGAAACGATCTTCATACTCGAAGTCCATGCGGTCGAGCGCGTAGGGAATCCAGCCCGCACCGCTTTCGCCCAACGAGATTTTGACGTTCGGATAACGCTCCAGCACGCCCGCCCCGATGACCGCCGCCAGTATATTCACCAAGCCCATTTGGAAGGCCGTCACGCCAGTGAACATAGCGGCGCGCTTCGCGGTGCCCGGCGCCAAATCACGCGCCGCAGGCGAGGATGTCGGAAAGGTGTGAAAATGCAGCGGCAATTGCACCTCGTTGACGGCTTTCCAGAGCGGCTCCCAGCACGGGTGCCACATCGGATCCATATCCCAGGAACACGACAATTCCAAACCACGCAGCCCCATCTTGGCGCATCGATAAACTTCCGCTACGGCGGCGTCGATATCGCCATACGGCAGGCAAGCGAGGCCGATCTGGCGGTCCGGGTAATGGCTGCAGAAATCAACCAGCCAGTCGTTATAGATGCGGAATAATTCAATGGCGGCTTCGGGATCCTGCATCTTCGACGCAGAACCGAGAATGCCGAAGATAACTTCCGCATCGACGCCGTCGCGATCCATTTCCTTCAGACGCATATGCGGATCCGACACCCGCTGGATACCCTTTTGGCCATCGGCGAACATGCCGGTCTCGGCCATGATGTCGACGCGCTTGTTCTGACCGGGCACCAGTTTTTGGCCACCGGGGCCCACGCCATTCAGCAATCCGAAATTCGCGCCTTTCTTCGTCACCCATTGAGGGCCATCCGGGCCATCCTCGACATAGGGCATACGATCCTTCATGGCGTTGCTCGCTTCAGACGTAAATAACGTCGGCGGCATCCAGGGCATATCCAGGTGGCAATCAGCCGAAACTCTATTGTATTCCATAGCGATTCTAATGCTCCTTGTTGTGGAAAATGATCTGACGATTCGTGCGGAAGGCGATTTAACGACAACAAGAGTAGGCAGAAAACGACGGCGAGATCAAACCAACGCTATCATTTTTTCACAAAAATGTCCTTTTCAGGTCCGGACAAACCTTAAACCCTCGGATTGCGCCATATCAATGCGTCGTTTGGCGAAACCCGTATGTTTAATGGAGGAGCAGAAGAGAAGCGCACTCAACAATAGTGATTGGATGACTTAAAAGAGGAAATTTAACGATGCCTGTTTGGAACGCCGCACGCTTGTTTATCGCCGCCGCCCTTCTGTTCGCACTGGCGCCACAGGACGCCAAAGCGTTGTCTTCCGCCTCTGCGCAGGTCACTGTGGATTGGTCCAGTTTGACCGTCGACGCCCCGGCGGGCAGTTCGTTCGGCGATCTTCTCAGTTTTTCGGAATCGGAAACAAACGTCTTTTCCGGGCTCGGCGATACAGGGACGACAAATCCAAGCGGCGGCGCCACCAGTGAATCGTCCAATGACTGGGGAAATACGAGTTTTGACGCGTCGCAATCCGGCGCCAGCGGCGGCGGCTCGACGACAAGCGGCCAACTGAACGTCAGCGGCGATGTGTCCGCCTCCGGCGAGAACAACGCAGCCGATGGCGGCGGCCATGTCATTCGCGAAGGGATTCTGACCGTCGGCTCGGACGGTTTCGTCTCCATCTCCTTCAACTACGAAATGGAGCTTGTCCTCAGCACATCCCTCACCGGCGAAACAGCCTTTGGGCTCACGCAGGTCCAGGCGGCGTTCGTTCCCAACGGCGTCTCCGCCCGATCCATCGGACCCAGAACCGTCAAGAGCGGCAATAGTTTCAACGATAAGAATACTGGAACCTATTCGTTCAGCGACGAATTCAAAGCGGGCGACGAATTGGGATTTCAGGTAGACATCATTGCCTTCGCGCAAGCTATATCGGTCCTCAACCCGCCCGATGATGACGACGACGTGCCGGAACCCTCAATGCTGCTTCTGATGACTCTCGGCCTACCGATGCTGCGGCGGCGTCGGAAAAACACAGCCGCTTAAAAAACACCGCCGCTTAACGGTGTGGCGCCGGGTGGTCCCTACGCCTTATAGGCGGCGAACGCCTTTTCATCGAATTTCAATCCCAGTCCCGGCGCGGTGGGCAGAACCAATTCGCCGTTTTCGATGACCGGCGTTTCTTCGAACAGGGTCAACATCCAGGGCATGTATTCCACCGTCAGCCCATTAGGGCAGGCGGCGACGACGTGGCATAGAATTTCCGGCATTACATGGCTGACCACAGGCAGGTTGAAGGCCTCCGCCATGCCCGCCACTTTCATCCATTGGCTGACGCCGCCAACGCGCAGAATATCGATCATCGGCACATTGACGGAGCGCGCTTCGATCATCTGGCGGAACGGCGCGATGCCCCACAGATATTCCCCGCCCGCAATCGGCGTGCTCAGCGCATCGGTGACGCGCGCGAGTCCCTGATAATCGTCCGCCGCCGTGACGTCCTCCAACCAGAACAGCCCCACATCATTGGCACGAATGCCGATATCAATGGCTTGTTCGGGGCGCCAGCGCTGATTGATGTCGCACATCAGTTTGACGTCCGGGCCGATCACGTCGCGGATCACCTGCACCCGGCGCACTTCATCGGCGGGCGTCGGGTTGCCCGGCAGCGCCATCTGCGTCTTCATCTGATTGAAGCCCTTGGCGATCAGACGGCTGGCGGCTTCCTGCGCCTGATCGTCCGTTAGCCCGCGCCGCAGCGCGCCCGACGCATAGGTCGGCACCCGGTCGCGATGACCGCCCAGCAGTTTCCACAAGGGCTGCTCCAGCGCCTTGCCCTTGATGTCCCACAACGCAATATCGATGGCCGACATCGCCAGCGTGAAAATCCCGCCCGGCCCGCAGGCGTCGCCCGTGCCGTCGCGCAGCTTGCCAATGATCCGCTCGATCCGCAGCGGATCTTCCCCCACCGTTAGTTCGGCCAACTCCTCCACGGCGACTTTCAGGCTGCCGGACATTTTGCCACCGTAGAAGGTCACGCCGATGCCCTCGATCCCCGCATCGGTGCGCAGGCGCAGGCTCACCACCGGGCGGGTGCGGCCATCCTCTTCGGGCATATTGGCGAGGGGCTCATCTTCAGGCACGTTCAGCGCGGCGGTTTCGAATCCGGTAATTTTCATGATGATTTCCCCAAAATTTGGAACAGATTTTAAAGTGGATAATCGGTAGGGCGTTCGTGACAGGTCTATAAGCGAAAGGTCAGGTCGCGCGTTAACCTCTATCGTTAGCGGTGGCCCATTAGTTTGTCCATCGCGGCGAATTGACATTTTCGTAAATCGGTATATATTCCTATATTGGATTATAGAAACCATTTCGACAGACCGAACACTTCATTGATGCAACCCACCCAAATGTTAATCCATGTATATCCATGCTAAGGATTTAGGACCTTTTTTGTCCGGACAATCGTTTACGAGGAAAACCCTATGAAACTGGCCATTGAATTTCCCGCCATCTCCTATCGCGAAGGCCCTGCGAAAATTGCGGACATGGCGCGCGGGATCGAAGAGATCGGCTACGACCATATCGACATCTATGATCACGTTATCATGGGATACAATATCCCCGGGCGCGACAAATCCTACTACTCGCCGAAGATGCCGGTTTTGGAGGCCGTCGCGACCTTGTCCTACGCCGCCGCCGTCACCTCGCGCGTTACACTCGGCACGGAAGTTCTGGTCCTGCCGCAACGCCACCCCGTCCTGGTGGCCAAACAGTTCAGCACGCTGGATTTACTGTCCGGCGGTCGGGTGCGGTTGGGCGTTGGCGTGGGGTGGCAAAAATCCGAATTCGACGCGCTCGGTGAGAATTTTGCGGACCGGGGCAAACGCACCGACGAAGCCATCGAGGTGTTGCGCACCTGCTGGCGCGACGAACGCATCGATTTCGACGGCGCCTATTACAAGGCCAGCGCGATGACCATGCAGCCGCCATCGCCGCAAGGCGCCGACCTTCCCATCTGGATCGGCGGTAACACGCCGCCCGCCTACCGTCGCATCGGTAAGTATGGCGATGGCTGGCTCGCCAGTCGCGTGACCGACGCGGATTTCGCCAAACGCGCCATGGATTCCATTCGCGAAGCCGCCTCCGCCGCCGGGCGCGATCCAAACGCCATTGGCTGGCAAAGCATGATCGCCCCGCCGCCCCGCCCCGGCGACGAGGACGGCAAGACCTTTTATTCCGAACCGGACCGGGTCGCCGCCCGCGCCGCTGATTTGAAAGAAATGGGTTTTGAAAGCATCGCGCTCAACGCCACCGCAGTGTTCCAGTCCGGCGCACGCAGCGTGGACGCCATACTGGAAGCGCTCAAAACATTGCACGACCGCCTGCGCGCGGAAGTCGGCTAACACGTTCTGATTTAAACGAAGGCGAACGCCTTCAGGCGTTTTCCGCCAGCCAGCGGGTCAGAACGCGCGTTCCGTCCATGAAGTCATCCAGTTCCATGGCCTCGTGCGGGTTGTGGCTACCATTGGCGTTGCGGATGAAAATCATCGCGGTGGGAACGCCCGCTGCGGCGAAGGCGGCGGCGTCATGCGCGGCGCCGCTGGCGATGGCGCGGACCGGCACGCTCAACGCCGCCGCGCCTTTGGTTAAAGCGCCCTGAATCGCCGGGTTTATAACGCCGACCTTGGCGTGAGTTATCGCGCCAAGGTCAAAGTCCAATTCCCGCCGCGCGGCAATGTCCGCCGCCAGGTCAATCACCTGCGTTTCCAGCGCGTCCAGATAGTCCGGATCGAGCGTTCGCACATCGAGACTGAATTCCACCGCGCCGCTGATTTTCGTCATGGCGTGTTCATCGGCGTCAGTGAAGAACTTGCCGATTGTCACCGCCATATCACGGCCCGATTCTTCCGCCGCGCCCCACAGCGCATCAAGCCGGGTGACGAACTCGCTGGCCGCCATCACCGCGTCGCGCCGATATGCGCGCGGCACGCCGCCGCAATGAGAATACTCGCCCGACACACGCGCCGCCGGGCACCGAAAATTACCGCGAATACCGGTCACGATCCCGACCGGAAATTCTTCGCGCTCCAACACAGGACCTTGTTCAATATGCAATTCCAGATACGCGTGCAGCTCGGCGGGGTTCAGATAAACGTCCCCCGTGGCGAGGGCATCCGGATCGCCGCCGCACGCGCGCATATGATCCGCCAGCGTCCGGCCCGTATCGGCGCGCGTCGCGGTTTCCAGCGCGCCGTCGGGCAGCTGGCCCAGCGCGCAACGGCTGCCGATATACGACACGCCGAACCATGCGCTTTCTTCCGCCCGAATGCCCATGATCCGAATATCGCGTTCCGGCGTCCAACGGGAATCGACCATCGCAGCCAAAGCGATCACGCCTGCCACAACACCCGCATAGCCATCGAAGTTACCGCCATTCTGCACCGAATCCAGATGCGACCCGATGATCACCGGCGCGGCGCTCCGATCACGCCCCGGCAAGGTGACATAAGTGTTGGCGGCGGCGTCGCGCGCGACTTCGAGCCCCAGCGCCGCGCCCGTCGCCGCAATCAGCCGGTGGGCGATGTTTTCGCCCTCACCATACGACGCCCGGGTGACCCCCGGACCAATCCCGCCATGCGCGGTGTCCGATGACAACGTATCAAATAGTTCCGTCGCCAAATCACGCCGCGCCTTCACCGCCGTATCGAGCGCGGCTTGGGAAACGCCCGGCATTACGGTTTCTCCACCGTCACGCCGGCCTTCAACGCGACGTGTTTGAGAATTGCGGTGGAGCGCTCCTTGTCGCCGCCATCGGCGATGGCCTGATCATAGGTATCGCGGGCGGCGCGTCCGGCATTGGTCGCAGCCCCCATCCGCTCGCCTTCTTCAACGCCAAGCCCGATATCCTTTTGGCTGATTTTCATATTGGCGCCGCCGGAGAACACGCCCGTGATGACGGCCTCGGCCAATTTGCCCTCGGTCTGAGAATTCCGACCGGTGCTGACGTTGAGAATATCGAACATGGTTTGCGCATTCAGACCGAATTTCAGCCCCATGGTGACGCCTTCGCTGGTGCCAACCGCCTGCACATTATTGATATAATTGTTGAGTACTTTCATCATCTGGCCACCGCCGGGAAGGTCGCCCAGCCAGAACACGTTTTCGCCCATGGCCTCAAAGGCGGGCTTCACCGCATCGAACGCTTCTTTCGGTCCAGACGAGATGACGGTCAATGTGCCGTCGACGGCCTTTTCGATCATGCCGCTGACCGGCGCATCGATCATCTGGATATCAGTCCCTTCAAAATAGGATCGCAGCTCTTTCGCCACCGTCGGGCCGGTCGTGGACTGGTCGACGAAGATTCGCACCGCCGATCCGCCCGACACCACCTTGGCGACCGCATGGCTGGCCGCGACCGTGTTCAGGCACACCATCACAATTTCCGCCTGGTTCGCGACGTCCTCGACGCTATCGGCGGCTTTCGCGCCAGCGGCGACAAGCGCATCCACCTTGTCCTGTTGGATATCGTAAACCAACACATCGTTACCGGCCTTCAGAATATTGCGCGCCATCGGCCCGCCCATATCGCCAATTCCAATATATCCAATCATCATCGCCTCACCCTCCGACTATCTGAAGAAATTCGTACAAGGATGATGAAAGATAGCGCCTTTCAAGACAAGGCGGCGGTTTCTTGTGAAACGGCTATTCGCCTGATAGCGTTCCAGTTCGTGAACGACCGGCAAAAATTCATTTTATTCCAGGGAGGCGCAGATGGCGCGCATTGATTATGTCGACCCCGCGGCGAAAGATGATCGCACGCGCGAATTGCTCGACAAGCTCGACCAAAAGAATATTTTTCGGATGATGGCCCACTCGCCAACCCATTTCGAACGCTACGCCAAAATGGGACACGCCATCCGCTATCGTGGCGCGCTGGACCCGATCCTTCGAGAGATCGCCATCACCCGCACCGGCATTTTGTGCAACTCGGACTACGAAGTCGTCGCCCATAAACGCATCGGCAAGGCCGCCGGGGTGAGCGATGAGAAAACCGACGCGCTGGAAACTGGCGCGGATTCACCCGCTTTTACGGATGCAGAAAAAGCCGTGCTGCGATTCACCGATGAAGTGGTGCGCATGGACAAACCCAGTGACGCCACCTTTGACGCCGTCGCCGAACATTTAACGCCAGAGGCCATGGTGGAGCTCCACCTCGCCATCGGATTCTACATCATGACGTCGAAGTTCCTCGTAACCTTCGGCGTCGATATGCAAGCGTAACCGGGAGGGTTTTGATCATGGAGACGCACACATTTCGCGCGGTCGGATATCCTCTGCGGCTGCATGCGGGCGATAACGCGCTGGGCCAGTTGGAGAGCGAGGTCAAACGCCAAAAGGCGTCGCGCGCCTTCGTCATCTGCGGTCAGAGCATCGCGCACAAAACCAACATGCTGGATCGCATCAAGACGGCGCTCGGGCCGCTTTACGCCGGCGCCTTCGACGGGATGGACAAGGATTCCAGCTGGCCCGCGGTGAAAAAGAGCGTGGACGCTGCACGCGCCGCGGATGCGGATTTATTAATCGCGGTTGGCGGCGGCAGCGTCATCGTGGGGACCCGCGTTGTCGCCATCCTGTTGGGCGAGGACGGCGACCCGTTCGACCTGATGACCCAATACCCGGAAGGGAAACCAGCCTACAGCCCGCGCCTGATGGCGGCGAAACCGCCCATCATCAATATCGCGACGACGCCGACCACCGCCATGAACCGCGCGGGTTCCGGGCTCAAGAATGAAGACCTTGACCACCGCATGGAATATTTCGACCCCAAAACACGGCCCGTCGCCCTGTTCTGGGATTCTGAAGCCCTGTTAACCGCGCCGCGCGAACTCATTCGCTCCACTGCATCGACGATGTATTCCAGCACGCTACGCGCGCTGGGCGCGGCGGCCAGTCCGCTGGTTGAAGGCGATATTGGCCACGCGTTTCAATTATTGCGCCGGTCCATGCCGCGCATCATGAACGAACCCGACAATGCGGCGTTGCGAGTGGATTTGTGCAGCGCCGCCTTCCTGGTGAACCGCGCCGCCGATGACGATCAGGGCCGTCGTCGCGCGCGCGACCAGACCGGCGCCAACGCCTATGCGCTCTCCACCGCGCTGCATATTCGCTACGATCATGTCTGGCAGGGGGAATCGACCTCGACGATTATTCCCACGGTCACGCGCCTGGTCCCGCCGGACGATCTGGAATCTGCGCGCCGGGTCGCCACCGCCATCGGCGTCTGGGAAGACGGCATGGACATTCAGGCGGCGGCGGTCGCCACCGGCGACGCCATGGACGAGGCCTATACCAGCGTGGGCATGCCGACGCGGTTGCGCCAACTCGATATTCCGAAAGCGGAATTTTCGCTGCTGGCGAATGACACGCTCAAGAATTTCAACGCCAATCCCGGCGACCGGGCCGATGATTACACCGAGCAGATGCTGGCGCTGCTCGAGGCCGCCTGGTGAGCTTGATCCACAAATGATTTTCGACATGCAAATATGGAGTAAGCGATCATGAAGATCGACGACCTTACAATCACACTCTTCGCCTGGGATGATATTCCCGCGACCCGGTACGGCGACCACACCGGTGTCTTTTCCGGGCAAAGCCAGCTTGGGTTACTGACCATCAAAACCGACGATGGCGTTGAAGGGCACGCCTTTCTAGGCACCGCCAGCCGCAGCGCCACGATCGACGCCCAATCTCTGATCGATTATCTGAAACCCGTCGTCATGGGACAGGACCCATTGGAGCGCGAGCTTCTGAACGTCAAACTCCACAGCCGCCTGCGCGCATCCACCCTGCGCGCCATCGGCGCCGTGGACGTGGCGCTATGGGATATCGCGGGCAAGGTCGCCGGATTGCCGATTTATAAAATGATGGGCGCGTTCCGCCATAGCCTGCCCGCCTACGCCAGTTCGGCGACAATGGAATCCCCCGAAGCATATGCGGCGCAAGCGCAAGAGTTTCAGGCGGCGGGTTGGGCGGCCTATAAAATTCACCCGCCCACCCAATGGAAAAAGGACATCAAGGTTTGCCAAGCGGTGCGCGAAGCCGTTGGCGACGACTTTACCTTGATGCTCGATTCCACCTGGTCTTACGATTATCCCGACGCCGTTCGCGTGGGCCGCGCCATCGAGGCGCTGGACTATTACTGGTACGAAGACCCGCTGGCCGAAGAAGACATCTACAACTACGTCAAGCTGCGCCAGACCCTCGACATCCCCATCCTGGCGACCGAATACTCGCCGGGCGGGTTCGCCGGGTATGCGCCCTGGATTATGTTGCAGGCCACGGATTATCTGCGCGGCGACGTCGCCGTCAAAGGCGGCCTCACCGCCTGCCTCAAAGCGGCGCATATGGCGGAGGGGTTCAAAATGAACTTTGAAATCCACCATGGCGGCAATTCCCTGAACAACGTCGCCAACCTTCACCTTTGTGTGGCGCTCTCGAATTGTGAATTCTTTGAAGTACTGTTGCCCGACGGCGCCCAGAAATACGGGTTGGTGGACGACATCGACGTCGACGAGAATGGTCTGGTGCACGCGCCAAGCAAACCGGGCCTGGGCACCAACATCGATTTCGACCTTATCAAGGCGAAAACGACGGGGATATTGCGCTAACGGCGTTAATTTACATATTTATGCGCATTAACTATGCTCATGAAAATTCAGGAGCGAGAATGTCGCAAACAACCAACTCAAAAAAGCCAACCAATTTGTCATTGGATTCAGGCCTGATAAATGCGGCGAGGGCCTTGGAAATCAATCTCTCCAAGGCTGCGGAGGATGGCGTGCGAGTGGCCGTCGCACGCGAAAAGGCCGCTCGCTGGAAGACAGAAAACCTCGACGCCATTGAAAGCTCGAATCAATGGGTCGAAACGCATGGACTGCCACTCGAACGCCATAAACGGTTCTGATGGCGAAATACGATGTATTCCCCAACCCGGACGGCGCCGGATATCTTCTCGATGTTCAAGCCGATCTTCTGGAAGGCTTGAACAGCCGCATTGTCGTCCCTTTGTTTCCGTTAAATTCAGCGCCACAGCCCGCGCGGACGCTCAATCCGGTCTTTGACATCAACGGCGTCGAGATGGTGATGGTCACACAATTTCTGGCCGCTGCGCCAAGTTACATTCTGAAATCCCCGGTCGCGACTGTCGCGGACCGGTTCTCCGACATCACTGCGGCGCTCGACTTCCTGTTCCAGGGATATTGATCGAATGAGCCGTGCTGATCATGGGTCGCCATTGTGAACGCCGAGAGCATCGACGACCTCTTCATACGATACGGACCGGTCTATAAATGGCTCGCCACGGTGACCTGTATGGTCGGCGCCATGACGGTTGCTCTCGCCAGCTCCACGGTGAATGTCGCGTTTCCCGATATCATGGGCGCCTTCGGCATCGGGCGCGATCAGGCGCAGTTGTTGACGACCGGTTATTTCGCCTCCCAAACCGCAGGCATGTTGCTGAGCGCCTGGTTGATTAAGGCGGTGGGTGAGCGCCGCGCCTATACAGTTGCGCTCCTGGTCTTTTTGGTCGGCGCCACGATGAGCGCGCTGGCGGAAGGGCCTGATACTTTATTACTAGGCCGCGTTTTACAAGGCGCCGCGGCGGGCGCCATACAACCGCTTGGCATGGCGGTGACCTTCAAGGTATTCCCACCAAGCCAGAAAGGGCTATCGATGGGAATCTACTCTATGGGCATGGTGCTGGCGCCGTCGCTGGGTCCGACCATGGGCGGACTCGCCATCGAAATGTTCAGTTGGCGCTATATATTTCTGCTCTCCCTACCGACCGCCTTTTTCGCGCTGGTCCTGACTAATTTTTTTATTCCAAGTCGAGAAAGACCCAGGCAACTACCAAAATTTGACTTCCTCGGCTTTGCCCTGCTCTGCATGTTCCTGACCGGCCTTCTCATGGGTTTCAGCTACGGTCAACGGCTCGGCTGGACCTCCACCGACATTCTGATCTTCTTCGGGGCCGGACTGTTCGGCGGCGTCGGCTTTGTCTTCCGACAACTGCACACGCCGGAGCCCTTGGTGAATTTACGCATGTTCACCAACACACAATTCGCCCTGGCGGCGCTTATCGCCTTCTTCACCGGGTGCGCCTTTTTATCATCCACCTTTATGTTGCCTTTATTCGTCCAGCAAATTCAACACTACACGCCTCTGAACGCCGGGCTCATGATGATCCCGGCGGGCCTGTCCCTGTTCATTCTGTTTCCAATCGCGGGACGATTATCAGACATCATACCGGCGCAATATTTGATTTATACGGGGTTGATCGCCTTCGCGGCGGCCTACGCCTTGTTGGCGCGCGCGGATGTAAACACGCCTTTCTGGTCTTTGGTGGGGTTCACGATATTGCTCAGGGTTGGCAGCGCCTTCACCCGCCCGGTCACAAACGCCACCGCGCTGAAGTCCCTGCCCGCGGAACTGGTGAATCAAGGCGCAAGCTCGATCAATTTCGTCCGCAAGCTGGGCGCCGCAATTGGCACAAACTGCGTCATCGTCTTTCTGGAATTACGCATCCCGTTTCATGGCGACGCCTATGTCGCGATGCAAACCGGCGCCAGCCAGACAACGCTTGAAATGCGCAATCAGCTGGTCCGTCTCTACACGGAAGCGGGCGTACCCGAGGTCGCGCGGGACCCTGGCGCGATTCAATATCTGAGCGAAATCATATACGCACAAGCCAGCACCATGGGGTATCATGACGCCTTTATGCTTCTGGCGCTGGTAGCGTTTCTGGGCGTCGCGCCCGCCTGGGGCATGGCGCGGCTGAACAAACGCACTTGAACAAACACACTGCGGCGAAAGTCTGAAGAAAGATGAATCAAGATTCCAATCCACGCGTCATGCACGTCATCACCGGACTGGGCGCCGGCGGCGCGGAAAGCATGTTGACGGCGCTGGCGCTCGCCAAGATGAAACAGGGCGCCGCGCCCGTCATCGTCAGCTTAACGCCGGGCGGCCCCAACGTCGCGCGTCTTTCCAATGAAGGCGTTGTTGTCCATCAACTCAATGTGCGGCGGCGTCCCCTATCCGGAATACGCGCTTTGGCGCGCCTGATCGCCCGCGAGCAGCCAGACGTCGTGCAGGGCTGGATGTATCACGCCAACCTTGCCGCGTCGGTCGCCGTCTGGCTGGCCCGCGCACGGCGGCGAACCAAGGTATATTGGGGCATTCGCTGCTCCGACATGGATGTGTCCGATTATGGGTTGATACTTCGAGTGGTGATCCGGGCCGGCGCCTGGTTCTCCAAACGCCCGGATGCAATTATCGCCAATTCGGCGTCGGGCGTCAGCGCGCACCAGAAACTGGGATACACGCCACACCATTTTCTGCTCTTCGATAATGGCGTCGATACGCAACGGTTTCGGCCCAAATTGGAAGACCGAGCGGCGGTGCGCGCCGAGTTTGGTCTGCGCGCCTCTGATTTTGTCATTGCCGTCGCCGCCCGATATGACCCGATGAAGGATTATCCGACCCTCTTATCGGCGCTCGAAAAAACACCCTGGGCGAAAGCGATCATCATGGGCGCCGACACACACGAAAAACTGCCCGCCTCCCCTCAAATCACAGCCTTGGGACGACGAACCGACGTGCCAAGGCTGCTACGCGCCGCCGATATACTAATTTCAGCCTCCGCCTATGGGGAAGGGTTTTCCAACGCCATTGTTGAAGCCATGGCGACAGGCCTGCCCGTCATCGCCACGGATGTCGGCGATGGGCGGCGCATTATCGGGGACACAGGCCGCATTGTCCCGCCACGCGACCCTGGCGCGATCGCCGCAGCGTTACACGACCTTCGCGACAACGACCTTAAGGTCCTGGGCGCCGCCGCACGCAACCGCGTCACAGAAGAATTCTCCCTGGCCCGCGCGGTCGAAATCTTCGATATTCTACATCAACAAGGGCCCGCAGCGCAGGAACTGGACCCAATGCGAATGGATGGATGAGATATGTCGGGAAACACGCCAAAATCTATTCCCGATCAACGTCGAATTCAGCGTTGACTTGAAAAGACGCATGAGTATAGTGCGGCACGCTTTGGGGATCGGGTTCAGCTCGCTGTTAGGCGCGCGCCGCTAATTGAACAATCGATTGATGGTTATGAACTCGATCTGGAAACCTCGTAAAATAAAGAACCAGCCATGTACGCAGTAATCAAGACCGGCGGCAAACAATATAAAGTCGCCAAAGACGATAAAATCGTCATCGAAAAAATCGTTGGTGAAACCGGCGCGAGCGTAAACCTTGACGAAGTGTTGCTTGTCGGCGACGACGAAGGTCAGACCGTCGGCGCGCCGCTGGTGAAGGGCGCTTCCGTAACGGCGACGGTCCTGGACCAGAAACGCGACAAGAAGATTATCGTTTTCAAGAAAAAGCGTCGGAAAAACTACCGCCGCAAAAACGGTCATCGCCAGGACATTACAATACTGCAGATCACTGACATTCTGACCGGCGCGAAAAAGAAAGCCGCGCCGAAGAAGAAGGCCGCGAAAGCTGAAGAACCCGCCGCAGCCCAAACGGATGCCGCGTCGGACACCCCCGCAGAGACAACGAAAAAGACCGAGGAGTAGTCAGAAATGGCGCATAAAAAAGCTGGTGGTAGTTCACGAAACGGTCGCGATACCGCAGGACGCCGTCTAGGCGTCAAAAAATATGGCGGCGAAGTTGTCGTACCCGGCAATATCATCATTCGCCAGCGCGGCACCAAAGTGCATCCCGGCGACAATGTTGGTATGGGCAGAGATCACACGCTGTTCGCCTTGACCGATGGCAATGTGCAATTCCACAAGACCCGGTTGCGGACAACTGTTTCGATCGTGCCGCCGGCCTAGGTCAGCCCGGTGTGCTGAATTTTCCGGGGGAATGGCTAGCCATTCCCCTTTTTTTATGGCCTTGAACAGATACGATTTTAACAAAAGCTGAAATTCGATGAAATTTCTCGATCAAGCCAAAATTTATATCAAGAGCGGCGATGGTGGCGCGGGCTCGATCTCGTTTCGACGGGAGAAGTATATCGAATTCGGCGGACCAAATGGCGGCGATGGCGGGCGCGGTGGCGATATCATTATCGAAGTCGTCGAAGATCTGAATACGTTGATCGATTATCGCTTCCAGCAACATTTCAAAGCGCAAAACGGACGCCCCGGAATGGGTCGGCAACGCACCGGCCCCAGCGCGGACCCGGTAACGCTGAAATTACCCGTTGGTACGCAGATCCTCGCGGAAGATGAAGAAACCCTTATCGCCGATTTGGTGGAGCCCGGCCTGCAAACCGTCTTGTTGAAAGGCGGCGATGGCGGGCGGGGGAATATGAACTTCAAAACCGCCACGAATCGCGCACCGCGCCGCTCCGAACCCGGCTGGCCGGGCGCGGATATGTGGGTATGGCTGCGCCTGAAACTGATCGCAGATGTCGGCCTGGTCGGATTACCCAATGCAGGAAAATCGACTTTTTTGGCGGCGACGACCCGCGCGCGCCCCAAAATAGCCGACTATCCCTTCACGACGCTGCATCCAAATTTGGGCGTGGTGTATGTCGATGAAACAGAATTTGTCATCGCCGATATTCCCGGTCTGATCGAGGGGGCCCATGAAGGCGTTGGCCTGGGAACCCGTTTTCTGGGCCATGTTGAGCGTTGTCGCGTGTTGCTTCATCTTGTCGATGGCACCCAAGACGACGTCGCCGGCGCCTATAAAACCATTCGCGGCGAGTTGAAAGCCTATGGCGGCGAATTAGCCGACAAACAGGAAATCGTCGCGCTGAACAAGACCGACGCAATGTCCGATAGTGAATTCGAAGAAAAACAAAAAGCGCTTACCGCCGTCACGGATACCCCTGTCATGGCGATGTCCGGCGTCTCCGGGCAGGGCGTCGATGATGTTTTGCGATCCCTTCTGAGCGTCGTACGGCAGGAAAGAACCCGCCAAAAAGTGGCGGAAGAACCTGAACTCGTCGAGACGCCTACCTGGACGCCTTGAGGCGCATGATCTCATGTCTGTAGATCTCAACACGTCAAGTACGGCCACACACACAATCGCCACGGCAAAGCGTCTGGTCATCAAAATCGGATCCGCGTTGCTGATCGACAGCAAAACCGGCGCAGTGCGTCGGGATTGGCTGAACTCCGTTGCGGACGACATCATGGCGTGTCGGGAACGGGAGCAGGATGTCATTGTCGTGTCTTCCGGCGCGATCGCGATCGGGCGCGAAAGACTTGGATTAAAAGGCCGCGCGCTGCGGCTGGAGGAAAAACAGGCCGCCGCCGCAACCGGGCAAGTGCAACTGGCGCACGCCTTTGAAGAAGCCATGGGCCGCCACGGCGTCAGAGTCGCGCAAATTTTATTGACGCTGGACGATACGGAAGAGCGCCGACGCCATCTCAATGCACGCAGCACAATCAACCAATTGCTGGCGTTGAACGCCGTACCGATCATCAATGAGAACGACACCGTCGCCACGCAGGAAATTCGATTTGGCGACAACGACCGTCTGGCGGCCCGCGTCGCCGTCATGATCAGCGCCGACACCCTGTTGCTGCTTTCAGACATCGACGGGCTTTACGATTCTGATCCGCGCGACACCCCGGACGCCACCCACATCGCGGAAATCCACAATCTCGATTCCCGCATCGAAGCCATGGCGGGCGCGGCCCCGGCGGGATATTCGTCCGGCGGCATGGTGACCAAATTACAGGGCGCCAAAATCGCACTTGCCGGTGGGTGCCGCATGGCGATTGCAAACGGCGCGTCCGACCATCCCTTGCAACGCCTCGTTGAAGGCGAACGCTGTACATGGTTTTTACCAAATTCCGAACCGCGCACCGCACGAAAACAATGGATTGGCGGGGCGCTCAATACAGTCGGCGCCTTGATCGTCGATCCCGGCGCCGAGGCCGCGTTGCGCAAAGGACGCAGTTTATTGCCCGCTGGCGTTACCTCGGTCACGGGCGAATTTGAACGCGGCGACACAGTCTCTATCAAGGTTTTGGATGAAAGTGGCGCCTCTCGCCTTCTCGGGCGGGGATTGTCCGCCTATTCCAGTCAGGATGCTGTACGAATCGCCGGTCACAAGACGGGTGAAATCCACCAATTACTTGGGTATCGTGGTCGCGATGAAATGATCCATCGCGATGATTTGGTACTGGATTAACCGACGATTATCCGGTGATCAAACGACTTTGGATATGTCGACGATGAAGGAAACAGAAACATGACCGCCACGAGCGCACAAACCACAGAAGCCGTCGCCGAAGAAGCCGCCAAAGATGTCACCAAAAATATAACTGAGGACGTCCACCGCCTCGCCGCCGCCGCCAAGCGCGCGGGGCGAATTTTGGCGCGCGCCGGTGGCGAGGCCCGCGACGCCGCCTTGCGCAAAGCCGCCGCTATTATCCGCACCCGGCGCGATGAAATTTTGGCGGCGAACGCAAAGGACGTTGAATTTGGCCGCGCCAAGGTATTGAGCGCGGCGATGATTGACCGGCTGACCCTGACCCCGGATCGGATCGAGGCCATGGCGAAGGGGTTGGAGGCTGTCGCGAACTTGCCCAACCCCATCGGCACCGTGTTGGCCGAATGGGCGCAACCAAATGGTTTGCAGTTTCAACGCGTTCGCGTGCCGCTGGGTGTCATCGGAATCATTTATGAATCGCGCCCCAACGTCACGGCGGACGCTGGCGGGCTATGCCTGAAATCCGGCAACGCCACCGTATTGCGCGGCGGGTCGGAAAGTGTGCATTCATCGGGATTGATCGGCGAATGCCTGCGCCAGGGCTTGGAAGCCGTGGGCCTGCCCGGCGACTGCATCCAAGCCATCGGCACCCGAGACCGCGCCGCCGTCGGCGCCATGCTCCAGGCTTCTGGGCTGATCGACATTATCGTGCCGCGTGGCGGGCGATCGCTGATCGAGCGGGTAATGGCGGAGACCAAAATTCCGATCATCGCGCATCTTGAGGGCGTTTGTCATATCTATGTGGATCGCGCCGCCGACCCGGACATGGCGCGCGACATCACCGTTAACGCCAAGATGCGACGCACAGGCATTTGCGGCGCGGCGGAGACCTTGTTGATCGATAAATCCATCGCCGACGCTCAGCTTTCAGGCATTGTCGACGCCCTGAGCGAAAAAGGCTGCGCCGTGCGGGGCGACGCCGCCGCACAAGGCATCGATGCGCGCATTACGCCCGCCAGCGATGAGGATTGGGACGCCGAATATTTGGACGCCATCATCGCCGTAAAAGTCGTGGACGGCGTCGAAGACGCGGTGGCGCATATTAATCACCACGGATCAGAACACACTGATTCCATCGTCACCGAAGATGACGCCGCCGCTGATTTTTTTCTGAACGAGGTCGACAGCGCCATTGTCATGCACAACGCCTCGACCCAATTCGCCGATGGCGGAGAATTCGGCATGGGCGCGGAAATTGGTATTTCAACCGGAAAACTGCACGCCAGAGGGCCGGTTGGCGCAGAGAAACTGACGACCTATAAATATGTTGTTCGAGGGTCCGGCCAAGTTCGGCCCTGACAGCTATCCACAGCGGGTATTATATCATCATGCGTCGTGTCTATTCCGAATTATCGCGCCTGTCAGGGCGCCGCATCGGTTTATTGGGGGGATCTTTTAACCCGGCCCATGACGGACACCTGCATATCAGCGAGACCGCCCTGACCCGCCTTCGGCTCGATGAAGTCTGGTGGATGGTGTCGCCGCAAAACCCGCTCAAATCGAGCACAGGCATGGCCAGCCTTGAAACACGTTTGCGAGACGCCCGGTCAACCGCACAGCGGCGTAATATTCATGTTACGGATATTGAATTCAGATTGGGAACGCAGTATACGGTCGATACGATTCGCGCGTTGCGTCTGCGATGCCCCACCACCCGGTTTGTCTGGTTGATGGGCGCCGATAATCTGGAGCAGATGCCGAAATGGCGCGCCTGGACAAAGGTGTTTGAAATGGTCCCGGTTGCGGTTTTTGCGCGTCGCCCTTATTCTTTGCAGGCGTTAGCGGGAAACGTCGCGCATCGCTACCGGCGGTCCAGAATTCGCGAACGCGGATTCGCTCAGTTGGCGACGCGGAACGCGCCAGTTTGGGCCTTTATGCATATTAGGTTACATTCAGCGTCCGCAACCGAAATACGAAACAATCGCGTGATACAAAGCGCACAAGCGGGGACAACCCAACATGGGAACGCCCCAAATGGAAACAACAAGTCGAAACTACAAAGAGGATGAGGCCATAGCGGCTCTTCAATCAAAACGACCCTCGCCAAAAGACACCTTGAGTCTCATTGAGACTTCATTGGATGACGATCAGGCGACGGATATCGTAATCGTCGATTTGTCCGGCAAAACGAGCATCGCTGATTTTATGGTGATTGCAACAGGACAATCGACCCGTCAGGTCAGCGCGATGGCTGATCATATTTCCCGGAAACTAAAGGAAACCGGCCTTCGTGGAATCGCAACGGAAGGTCAAACGAACAATGATTGGGTGCTGATCGATGCAGGCGATGTAATCGTGCATTTGTTCCGCCCGGAAGTTCGCGACTTTTACAATCTGGAAAAATTGTGGAGCCAGACCACCCTCGAGGCCAACAGCGCCACAATTCAGATCGCCTAGACTGAATTGTGACGCGGCTGGATAGCCGTGAACGGAGTCGCCAGGAAGTGCAAATTCGTCTCTGTGCGGTCGGCCGAATGCGAAAAGGTGCGGAACAGGCTTTATTTGACGCCTATACGGCGCGGCTACGCCCCTCTCTGACGCTCCAAGAAATCGATATCCGACAAAAGCTCGCCCCCGCGCGCCTTACAGCGAGCGAAGGGGAGATGTTGCTGGCCGCCGCCGCGCAAGCGGAGATCATCGTCGCGCTAGATGAACGGGGCGATACGCCCAACAGCCGCGCTTTCGCCCAGCGATTGGCGCGTTGGCGCGATGACGGCGTTCGCGAAATCGCCTTTTTAATCGGTGGCGCAGATGGGTTGAATGATCACGTGCGAAACAGTGCGCATTACACCTTGTCGCTCGGCGCCATGACCTGGCCCCACCTCATGGTGCGCGGCTTGCTGGCCGAACAGCTGTACCGCGCCCAGCAAATTAACGCCGGTCACCCTTATCACCGGGATTAATCCACAAAATGGTTAATCTGACGGAATGTTTACCCGTGTGACCTCTGTTCCAAACGGCTGAAATCGCCTATATATCCTGCATGAGTAAGAGCTTGAAAAACACCGGCCCGGTTGTTCTGTGTATCCTCGATGGCTGGGGCGAGCGTCGCGAGCGCGCTGATAACGCAATCGCCCACGCCAATACCCCCGTTTGGGACGATTTGAACGCCACCTGCCCCCATGCCCAATTGGAGGCTTCGGAGTCCCATGTCGGGTTGCCCCGGGGACAAATGGGAAATTCTGAGGTCGGCCATACGAATATCGGCGCCGGGCGTATCGTGAAACAGGACCTTCCGCGTATCGACGAAGCGCTGGCTGATGGGTCACTCGCGAAAAATTCAGCGCTTATAAAGTTTATCGACACGCTTAAGGCCAGCGGCGGCGCCGCACACCTGTTAGGCCTGATGTCGCCGGGCGGGGTGCATTCCCATCAAGATCACATCGCCGCCCTCGCAAACATTCTGGCCGATGCAGGCGTAACCGTTATCGTCCACGCCTTTCTGGATGGCCGGGACACGCCGCCTTCCAGCGCGTTGGAATACCTGAAAACCTTTGAAGCCGCCGCACCGCGCGCGCGCATCGGAACGATTACCGGTCGTTATTTCGCGTTGGATCGCGACAATCGTTGGGACCGCGTCGTACAGGCCTATGATTTAATCATGTCCGGCGACGGCGAGATTGCGACGAGTGCGGTAGACGCGATAGAGGCCGCTTACAAAAACGGTAAAACCGATGAATTCGCGCCGCCCGCCACGATTGGCGGCTACGCCGGTATGAATGACGGCGATGGCCTGTTCATGGCGAATTTCCGCGCCGACCGCGCACGGGAAATTCTCGGTGCGTTCGTTGATCCCGGCTTTGACGGATTCGAGCGATCCAAAACCGTAAACTTCGCCGCATCGCTTGGTATGACGTCGTATTCAGATGCCCTGGACGCCTATTTCGACACCTTGTTCCCATCAATCGAACTCACAAATGTCATCGGCGCCATCATCGCAGAGTCCGGCTTTAAGCAATTGCGTATCGCGGAGACGGAAAAATACGCCCATGTCACTTTTTTCTTCAATGGCGGCGTAGAAACAGAATTTGAAGGCGAGACCCGTATTCTGGTCCCCTCGCCCGATGTTGCGACTTATGATTTAAAACCGGAAATGTCGGCGCCTCTTGTAACGGATAAACTTGTCGCGGCGCTCAATTCCGGCGCGTATGATTTCCTCGTCGTCAATTACGCCAACACCGATATGGTGGGGCACACCGGCGATCTAAGTGCGGCGACGCACGCGGTGGAAGCCGTTGACGCTTGTCTGGGTCAATTGTGCGACGCTGTGGCCACCGCAGACGGCGTCATGATTGTCACCGCCGATCACGGCAACGCGGAAATGATGCGGGACCCCAATACCGGGCAAGTTCACACCGCGCACACGTTGAACAAAGTGCCCGTCATTCTGTTTAATCGGAAGGCAAGCGCAGCGATCTTGTCGGATGGCGCTTTATCCGATATCGCCCCAACCCTGTTGTCGCTTCTTGGCGTCGACAAACCAACGGAGATGACGGGACGTTCCCTGATATCGCCGATTGAAGGCTCACGTGCTGCGGAGTAGACGCCCTGAGCGTTGGTGGAAGGCCTGTCTGGCAATTGCCGTTCTCGCTGGTCTGACCGGCGTGGGAGCCGAGGCCACCGCCGCAACAAAAAACGCGACCGATAAATCCCCCGCGCTAGAGACGATCCAGAAAAAACTGGAGAAAGCGCAATCGCAAAAATCCGCCCTCGACCAACGAAAACGGGAACTTGCGCGAGACGCCGCGTCGTTACGCCGAAAAATGATCAACTCCGCGCGGACGACCCAGGAACGCGAGGCGATTTTAAGCCAGCTGGAAACACAACTTGTCGAACTTGAGACCGACGCCCAACGTCGCCAAAAAGCGCTGTCAGCGCAACGTCATAATTATGCCGGTACGATGAACGCCCTAGGGCGGCTATCCCGGACCAGGCCGGAAGTGCTTTTATTCACCCCAGGCAAGCCTATTGATAACGTCCGGAGCGCGATGCTGCTACGGATCGCGATCCCGCAATTGAAAGATAGAGCGCACGACCTTGCGGCGGAAATTGAAAATTTGGCCCGGGTAAAACGCGATATTGAGGGTAAAGTCGGCCGTCTGCGTAAGGCAGACGATTCTCTGGGGCAGGAACGCAAACGTCTGCGCTCGCTGTTAACCAAAAAACGAGCCCTGCAACGCAAAACAGAAGCACAGCGTGCAAAAGTTCGTGGCGCTATGAAACGCCTGACCCGCAAGGCGAAAAACCTACGCGACCTCGTTGCGCGCCTTAACGCCGCTCGGGAAACAATTGCAAAAAAGCCTCTGTCCGGTTCCGTGGCGCCCGCCACCTCACCTGACGGTGCGACAACAAGCGCACCGACCGCCTCAGTCGCATTATCTGCACCGAAAATGCCGCGCGGCCTGCGCACCTTCCCTGATAAAGGCCCTTTGACGACGCCGATTATCGGTCGGCTGGTGGGACGGTTTGGCGACCGCACGCAATTTGGCAACACCTTGAACGGCATTCAGCTGCAAGGCCGACGGGATGGACAGGTCATCGCGCCATTTGACGGCAAGGTGGTGTTTTCAGGGCCGTTTCGAAATTATGGGCAAATCTTGATAATCGAGCACCGGGGCGGATATCATACAGTTCTTGCTGGATTATCGCGAATTGATGCAACGGTCGGCCAATGGCTCCTGGCGGGTGAACCCGTTGGTGTATTGGCGGCGCGTAGCCAAGGAAAACCGACGCTTTATGTTGAACTACGTCACAATGGCCAGCCGATAAATCCGGCGCCGTGGATTGTGGCGCGAACCGGAAAGGTGCGTGGATGAAACGATTTAATTTAAAGAGCATGGTAATCGCGGGCGTAATTTCCTGCGCAATGGCGACGGCGCCCACTGCTTGGGCGGCGACATCACAGGATAAATCAGAAATTTATCAATTGCTGGAACTCTTCGGCGATGTCTTTGAGCGTGTGCGCGGCGACTATGTCGAAGAAACTTCCGATGAAGAGCTTGTCGAAGCGGCGATCCAAGGCATGTTATCGAGCCTGGATCCTCATTCGAGCTTTCTTAACAAAAAGCACTTCAAGGATATGCAGGTTCAGACCAAAGGCGAATTTGGCGGCCTTGGCATCGAAGTCACCATGGAAGACGGGTTCGTTAAGGTCGTCTCGCCAATTGACGATACCCCGGCGTTTCGGGCGGGCGTTCAGGCAGGCGATTACGTTACCCATCTCGACGGAAAAGCGGTGCAGGGTTTGACCTTGAGCAAAGCCGTGGAGCGGATGCGCGGCAAAGTTGGCGAGGCGATAAAACTGTCAATTCGCCGCAAAGGTACAGAGCCCTTTGACGTCGAAATTATCCGCGACAAAATCAAAATCAAGTCAGTCCGGTCCCGAAATGACGAGGACATCGGATATATCCGCATTACGAGTTTCAGCGCACAGACAAATTCAGGATTGCGCGAACGGGTCGAGAAAATTCGAGAAGCCACCGGCGACAAGCTCAAAGGCTACGTCCTGGATTTACGGAACAATCCCGGTGGTCTTCTGGATCAAGCGGTTGCAGTGTCCGACTCATTTCTGGAGCGCGGGGAGATTGTCTCAACGCGTGGCAGGACCGCAGAAAACGGCCAACGCTTCCACGCTAAAGCCGGGGACCTGGCGGGTGGTTTGCCCATCGTCGTTCTTATCAATGGCGGTTCTGCGTCGGCTTCCGAGATCGTCGCTGGCGCCTTGCAGGATCACGGTCGGGCGGTCTTGATGGGTACGCGCAGCTTTGGGAAAGGCTCTGTTCAGACCATCATCCCGCTGGGCCGGTCCGGTGCGATGAAACTAACGACGCAGCGTTATTATACGCCTTCTGGCCGATCCATTCAGGCCAAGGGCATTGATCCCGATATCCTCGTTGAACAGGCGAAGGTCGAGGCCATTAAACCCGTCCGAAAACGCTCAGAAGCGGATCTGCACGGCGCATTGACGAACGATCAGGATGTGAAAAAGAAGAAGGCCGACGGGGAAGATGCGGACAAGGCCGAGGCGAAAACAGAGGAGAAGAAGGAAGTCGGGATAATGATCCGCGACGACTATCAACTCGCGCGCGCTCTGGATTTGATACGGGGTATTTCGCTGTATCGCAGTCGCGTCGTAAATTAGGACTGTAGCGCCCTGAAAGGTTTGTCGCTTAAACTTCCGGCTCTTCCCGGCCTTCCGTCTATCCCGTTACCGGGTTGGCTGCGGGGCAAGTTTGCGCGTGATGGCGGCGCAAGTGAAAGCGATATCTACGATGGCGTGGATGACCTTGACGAAGATGCTTATCTAAAGCCGTCCGCCTTTCAAGAAAAGTTCAAGAAAAACCTGCCGTTAATCACCCTGTCAGGCGCCTGGGTGTTAACGGCGGGAATATTTCTGGGCATCTTTCTATGGCTGCATTTAACGGCGGACCACGTCATGGACGAAGTTCGCGCGCATCGACCCAATATGACCATGCAAGTCACCGCGCCCAAAACCGGCGCGTTCAAAAAAGCGGTAGCCGAGGCTCATGACGCGCCGGATAATTCAAGCGAAACTCACGAGACCCCCAAGCCAAAAAAGAGCAATACGGTTTTAGTCCCGCACCCCGACCCCGCTTTAATCGAAAAGACAAATGTCGGCGTTCTTCCGATTATCGGAAAGGGCGGACGAATGCCGTGGCGGGTCTATTCGCGCCCCTTCAATGTCCTGGAGCAACGTCCGCGCGTCGCATTCGTACTCACAGGGCTGGGCGTTTCGCGCACCGCGACGCAAAGCGCAATACGCGACCTGCCCCCCGAAGTGACCTTCGCCTTCGCGCCCTACGCCAAAGAACTAGAAAAATGGATTAAGGACGCGCGCGACGCCGGCCACGAAGTTCTGTTGGACGCGCCCATGGAATCAACAGATTTTCCCCGTAGCGACTCTGGCCCCAACGGGCTTTTGGTTAAATTGGGCGACGACAGAAATATCCGCCGACTACATTGGCTTATGAGCCGATTCACCGGTTATGTCGGTGTGACGAATATCCTGGGCGGCCGTTTCACCAGCGACAAAAAGGCCATGCGCCCTATATTGCTTGAATTAAAACGCCGGGGATTGATGTTTCTTGACGGAAACGCCGACGCCAAGGGCATCGCGGGCGCAGGCGCTGCGGGAATTGGCATGGCGCACGCCGTCAATGACCGTATAATTGACACCGTCGCAAATAGCGCCGCGATTGACTTCAGGCTTTCGGAAATAGATCTCGTTCTTAAATCAAAGAAGTCCGCCATCGCCATGGGTAGGGCATATCCTGTCACAATACGGCGGTTGAAACGCTGGTTGTCCCAATTATCTGAAAAAGGATTTGTTTTAGCGCCCTTATCAGCGCTGGCGATCAAACCAAAGTGATAAACATAATGCCAAAAATTAAAACCGCTGCTGAGACACGCCCTTATCGCCCTTGCGTAGGCATCATGTTGTTGAATAACGAGGGGTTGGTGTTCGTAGGCAATCGAATTGACACCCCTGGCGCCCATTGGCAAATGCCCCAAGGCGGCATTGATCCAGACGAGGCCCCATCTGACGCCGCGATGCGAGAACTACATGAGGAAACCGGCATAACAAACGCGGAGATCATCGCCCAGACCGATCGCTTATTCCGCTATGATTTACCGGTCGCACTGTCACAACGGGTATGGGGCGGGCGATTCCGAGGCCAAGAACAGCATTGGTTCGCCATACGCTTTCTAGGCGACGATTCTGAAATTCGACTTGATATCCACAAACCAGAATTCTCCGAATGGCGATGGATGTCGGTTAAAGAACTCCCCGATCACATCGTTCCTTTCAAAAGGCCTATTTACGAAGACGTCATTTTAACATTCGCTCACCTGACGCCATAATTTGCTCTCTGGACGCTCCTACACAAGCCTTTCTGTTAATTGACTTTTATCGACATTTTAGGTATAATTTGATGTTTTGTGCGCTCTTTATTTGCACAATACCTTTTGAAACAACCGAATTTTGATTCGTAAAACTTCAGATGTTGATCCTTTCAAGCCCTTTAACGCCTGCGTTACCGAGCCCCACGACACTTGCTGGCGGCGCAGAATTGTCTGCGCCTGGATCAACGGCGACCATAACGGCGCGCCCGCCTACAAGTGTCGAAAATTCCTCGACAGAAAACACAAACGACGGTGATCAAAGACCGACAGGTCGACCCGGTCGTTCTCTAGCGGCTCTGGATGTGCAAACACAAAATGCCGCCCAGAGCTCTGATGAGTCTGCTGAGGCCGGAGGAGCACCGACGTTAGAGGACGTCACCAACGCCGATGACCAAACCGGTGCGGGAACGGCTGTAGGCGCGCAGGGCGATGCCAGTGAAAGCCAAGGTGGTGAAAGCCAAGATGGCCAAAACGAGGTTAGTGAAAATGAAGACGGCGAAAAAGTCGACGCCAATGAGCTTACCGAACAGGAAAACCGTAAAGTTGATCAGTTAAAACAAAGAGACCGCGAAGTTAAGGAACATGAGAGGGCGCATGCGGCCGCCGGCGGCGGCATCGCCGGTCAACCTTCCTATAAATTCACAACCGGCCCAGACGGAAAACAATACGCCGTCGCCGGTGAAGTTCAAATTGACACCAGTGCGGTTCGTGGCAACTCACAAGCGACGATCCGTAAACTGGAACAGGTTAAGCGCGCGGCCCTAGCGCCAAGCAGCCCCTCCGCGCAAGACCGTCGGGTCGCAGCGCGTGCTGAAGCGAGCATCACCGCCGCGCGGCAAGAACTCGCGGAAATCAAACGCCAGGAACTGGAACAAAACGGTGGCGGCAGCGACCGTATCGCCACGTCAGCCTCAAACCAGGCCGCCCGGAATTCATCCGACCAAGATCCGGCATTTGATCCTGAAAAGCGGTTCCGTAATAAAATTGAAGGTATTGGAGAAACGCCCGGCACGGGGCTGGCGGGCGCTGGCGCCTTGCTAACGAATGTCGGCTTAAGTAATCCAGGCGAGCTTTTTAATCTCATCGCCTGAACAAGGCGTACGAGAGTTCGATTTCAATTATACAGTGAGAGAAGCGGTCGAAACCGCCAGAGCGGTTAGTAGGTCGGCGCGACGATAGCGGCCCGTTTCGCCTCAGCGATCGCCAACGCGTCGACCGCGCGACCACGGTCGCCTTCGCCTTCCGCCTGGTCGATATCTTCCTGTAAATCGCGAATCATCTGATCGACGGAAGCTTGATCCAAATCGTCAACGGCCTCGGCGCCTTCCGCGAGTACGGTGCAGCGATTTCCGGTCACTTCGGCAAAACCGCTGGCGATGAAAATGCGCTGTGTCACAGCGCCATTTTCAAACACAGAAAGAACACCGGGGCGAATATTCGAAATTACCGGCGAATGCCCGGGCAGCACACCAAAATCACCCTCGTCACCGGGAATGACAACCATCTCCACCTGCTCCGATAATAGAAGCTTTTCCGGTGAAACCAGCTCGAGTTCAAATGTATCGGCCATGCCTGCTCTCTATCCCGCTCATCCAGCCCGCCACCAGGGGCGGCGAGCAGGATCGTTCGGTTTTTCGTTACGCCACGTCGGCGGCCATCTTTTTGGCTTTTTCGATGACTTCGTCAATTCCGCCACACATATAGAATGCGGCCTCGGGAAGATCATCATACTCACCATCCAGAATCGCCCGGAAGCTTTTGATGGTGTCTTCCAAATCAACGAATTTACCCGGCGACCCGGTGAAAATTTCGGCAACATGGAAAGGCTGAGACAGGAAGCGTTGAATTTTCCGAGCGCGTGCAACGGTCAATTTATCGTCTTCGGACAATTCATCCATGCCCAAAATTGCGATAATTTCCTGCAACGACTTATAGCTTTGCAGAATACGCTGAACTTCTCGCGCGATGTCGTAGTGCTCTTGACCAACCGAGCGCGGCTCCAGAATACGGCTGGTGGAATCCAGCGGGTCGACCGCCGGATAAATGCCCAGCTCTGCAATCTGACGAGACAGAACGGTTGTCGCATCCAAATGCGCAAAAGTCGTCGCCGGCGCCGGATCGGTCAAATCATCCGCAGGCACGTAAACCGCCTGAACACTGGTGATCGACCCTTTTTGCGTCGTTGTAATACGTTCCTGAAGGTTGCCCATATCGGTGCCCAAAGTCGGCTGATAGCCAACCGCGGACGGGATACGACCCAACAGGGCGGACACTTCGGAGCCAGCCTGCGTAAAGCGGAAAATGTTATCAACAAAGAACAGAACGTCTTGGCCCTCTTCATCACGGAAATATTCCGCCAGGGTCAAACCCGTCAGGGCGACGCGCGCGCGGGCCCCCGGAGGTTCATTCATCTGTCCGTACACCAACGCCGCCTTTGAGTCGCCGTCGGGCACAATAACGCCGGACTCGATCATTTCGTAGTAAAGATCGTTGCCTTCACGCGTACGTTCACCAACACCAGCGAAGACGGAGTAACCACCATGCGCCTTCGCGATATTGTTGATCAGCTCCATGATAATGACGGTCTTGCCAACGCCCGCGCCGCCAAACAGGCCAATTTTCCCGCCTTTCGGATAAGGCGTGAGCAAATCAACAACCTTAATGCCCGTGACCAGCTGCTCAGCATCCGTGGATTGCTCCACAAATGCTGGCGCGCTACGGTGAATTGGCAGTGTCTTTTTCGCGCCAATTGGGCCCCGTTCGTCCACAGGTTCGCCAATCACGTTAATGATCCGGCCCAGGGTTTCAGGTCCGACCGGCACCGAAATCGGCGCGCCCGTATCTTCAACGCTCTGCCCACGGACCAAGCCTTCCGACGAGTCCATTGCAATACAGCGAACGGTGCCTCCGCCAAGGTGCTGGGCGACTTCCATTACCAGGGGCTGGCCCTGATTCTTAGTCGTGACAGCGTTCAAAATCGACGGCAATTCGCCGTCAAATTGAACGTCAATGACCGCGCCGGTGACCTGGGTCACTCTGCCGATGATGTTCTTAGCCATTGGGTTGCTCCCGATTCGAACTACAGTAAATTTAAAGCGCTTCGGCGCCAGATATAATCTCGATCAATTCTTTGGTAATCGCCGCCTGACGGGTTCGGTTGTACGTCGTCGTCAGTTTGTCAATCATGTCGCCAGCGTTGCGTGTCGCGCTATCCATCGCGGTCATCCGCGCGCCTTGCTCAGACGCAAAGGATTCGAGCATCGCCCGAAAAATCTGAACGGACAGGTTTCGCGGCAACAAAGCCGTCAGAATTTCTTCTTCGTCCGGTTCAAAATCATAGACCGCGCCACCGCCGCCAGCCACATCACCGTCCGTCGCTTCGTCTTCCGGCGCGGCGAAGGGAATTAGTTGTAGCGGGGTGACAATTTGGGTCAGTGCTGAGACGAACCGGCTGTAAATAACTGTGCAGACGTCAAACTCGTCCGCATTGAACATATCAACGACCGCCTGAGAAACAGTCGCCGCGCCGTCAAAATTGGGAGACGGTTTGGAAAGTTCCTCATATGTGGCGACAATGCGGTCCGCATAATCACGCCGGAGCACCGCGATGCCCTTTTTGCCGACAACAATAAGCTTCACCGTCTTGCCCGCAGCTTCCAGCGTCGAAATACGGCTGCGTACGTTGCGCGTAATCGATCCGTTAAAACCGCCGCATAGACCCCGGTCCGAGGTAATCACGATCAGCAAATGCGTATCGTCTTTTCCTGTGCCCGCCAACAAGCGTGGCGCGCTTTCCGGGTTCGCCGCAGCGCTTGTCGCAAGCGATGTCAGCATACGTTCCATGCGTTCGGCGTAAGGCCGCGCGGCCACCGCCATGTCCTGCGCACGACGCAGTTTTGCGGCGGCGACCATTTTCATGGCCGACGTGATACGCTGCGTCGACTTAACGCTCGCGATACTATTCCGCAGATCCTTGAGGTTCGCCATTTTCTAGCAGATCCTAATCGTCACCGTGACGTTAAACGAAACCCTTCGTGAACGCGTCGATGACGTCATTTATCTTTTTATCGCCATCATCGGAAATTGCGCCCGTGTCGCGAATTTCCGCCAGAACATCACCGTGCTCCGCCCGGAAATGCTCCAGAAGCGACGTTTCAAAGCGCCCGATATTTTCAATTGGCAACTTATCGAGAAAGCCTCGGACGCCGGCGAAAATCGCCACCACCTGCTCCTCAACCGGCATCGGGCTGAACTGATCCTGTTTCAACAGCTCGGTCAGCCGCGCACCGCGGGCCAGAAGCTGCTGCGTCACCGGATCCAGATCGGATGCGAACTGAGAGAACGCTTCCATTTCACGGTACTGCGCCAGTTCCAGCTTAATCGTGCCGGCGACTTGCTTCATCGCCTTCAACTGCGCTGCTGAGCCCACCCGAGACACCGACAAACCAACGTTAATGGCAGGACGAACGCCTTTGTAGAACAGCTCCGTCTCCAGAAAGATCTGACCATCGGTAATCGAAATTACGTTGGTCGGAATATACGCGGCCACGTCGTTCGCCTGGGTTTCAATGATCGGCAGCGCTGTCAGGGACCCAAGACCATGCTCTTCGTTCATTTTCGCCGCGCGTTCCAGCAAGCGAGAGTGAAGATAGAAAACATCGCCCGGGAACGCTTCACGGCCCGGTGGACGGCGAAGCAACAGCGACATTTGACGATAGGCCGTCGCCTGCTTGGACAAATCGTCATATACGATGACGGCGTGCATGCCGTTATCGCGGAAATATTCGCCCATGGCGCAACCGGTATACGGCGCCAGGAACTGCAGCGGTGCGGGATCGGACGCGGTGGCGGCGACGACGATGGTGTATTCCATCGCGCCATGCTCTTCCAGCGTCTTCACAACCTGCGCCACGGTGGATCGTTTCTGGCCGATTGCGACATAAATGCAATACAGCTTCTTCGATTCGTCGTCGCCCGCGTTGATATTTTTTTGATTGATGATCGCGTCAATCGCCACAGCCGTTTTACCGGTCTGCCGATCGCCAATGATCAATTCGCGTTGGCCGCGCCCCACTGGCACCAAAGCGTCCAGCGCCTTCAAACCGGTCTGCACCGGCTCATGCACCGACTTCCGTGGGATAATGCCAGGCGCTTTAACCTCGACCCGCTGGCGGGTCACGTCTTCAATCGGGCCCTTGCCGTCAATCGGATTACCAAGGCCATCGACAACCCGGCCCAGCATCCCTCGTCCAACAGGCACCTCAACGATGGCGCCGGTCCGCTTGACCGTATCGCCTTCCTTGATGTCTCTGTCATCACCGAAGATGACGACGCCAACGTTATCGTTTTCAAGGTTCAGCGCCATTCCCCGGATGTCTCCAGGAAATTCAACCATTTCACCGGCCTGGACATTGTCCAACCCGTAAACGCGCGCAACCCCATCACCAACTGAAATCACCTGGCCAACTTCGGCGACATCCGCCTCAGCGCCAAAACCGGCGATTTGTTCTTTAATGATGGAGGAAATCTCGGCGGCGCGGATATCCATCAGCTAGCCCCTTTCATCGCAATTCTCATCTTCGTCAACTGCGTTTGTAGCGTTGTGTCCACCATTCGGCTGCCGACCTTCACGATCATGCCGCCGATCAACTCCGGATCAACCCTGTGCTCAACGGTCACTTTACCGCCCAGCGTATTTTGCAGGGATTCCGTTAATTCTGTAATCTGTTCGTCGCTCAATGCGCGCGCCGCCGTCACTTCGGCGGTCGCTTCGCCGCGTCGGCGCGCCAATTCAGCCAAAAAGGCTGAAATCATGTCCGTGAGCGCAGACAACCGTCGGTTCCGAGCAATCAGGCCCACGAATTTGGTTGTCAGCGTCGATGCGCCCGACGCCTCCATAATCGCGCCCATCGCGGCGCCTTGCTCTATACAGTCCAGCACCGGGCTGCTGACGAGACGCGCTAAATCAGCGTTCTCCGTCACATGCTGCGCCAGCGCTCGCAGATCATCTGCAACCGTGTCGAGTTGTTTTTGTTCATCCGCAAGATCGAATAGCGCCGACGCATAGCGATTGGACAATTCGGAAACAGCCGCATTGGAAGCCAAAGGAAATACCCTCGAATACCCGTGAAATCTAGAACCCCGCGCCGAAACGGAAATCCGTATTAAAGATCGGCGCGCCCTGCTCCTACAGGCCTTGTTCACCCTGAAGCGTGGGGTGTGTACCATAGACGTTTCAGGCTTTCAAGCCGCCTGCGCACCTCTTTTAAACACAGATAAATTTCCCGCCGTCGCCTTTAATCGTGCGGTGTTCGGGGATGTTAAAACCGCCGCAGCGGTTTCTGATCGAAAAAAATAAAATTTTTTATAAAAAACTGTAGGGATCGACGTCGACTTGAATCCGCACATGCGACGGCGCATCGACTTTAGCGATCCAATCGCGCAACAAGGCCGGCACTGAAACATCCCGCCCGGTTTTTAACAACAAACGCCGCCGATGACGCCCCCGAAGCATCGCCAATGGCGCCGGCGCAGGCCCCAAAGTCCGCACTCCCTCGCGCACCGGCGCACGCCGCGCCAATTCGCGCGATACGCCGTCGACAGCGCCTTCGTCGCGTCCCGAGACGATAACGGCCGCCAAACGGCCAAAGGGCGGCCAGGCGCCCGCCTTGCGCGCCTGAGCCTCCACGCGCAGGAAACCATCGCGATCGCTGTTCGCCATGGCGTTCATGACAGGATGATTGGGCTGATAGGTTTGCAGATACACCGCGCCCGGCCGCGCCGCCCGCCCCGCCCGACCTGCGACCTGATGCAAAAGCTGATAGGTGCGCTCCGCCGCGCGCAAGTCGCCGCCCGCCAAGCCAAGATCCGCATCGACGACGCCAACGAGCGTCAAATCCGGGAAATGGTGTCCCTTCGCCACAATTTGCGTCCCAACGATAATATCGACTTCCCGCTCGGTCACCTTTCGGACAAATTCAGCGGCGTCAGACGGTTTGCGGATATTGTCACTGGTGACGACCATCAACCGGGCGTCGGGAAACAGCGCCGCCGTCTCTTCGGCCACGCGCTCCACGCCAGGACCACAGGCCACCATACTGTCTTCCGCCGCACATTCGGGACACGCTTTTGGCCGGTTGCTGGACAGACCGCAGTGATGACAGAGCAATCGCCCGCGAAACCGATGCTCAACCAACCATGCGGTGCAATTCGGACATTCCAGGCGATGACCGCAACTGCGACATAAGGTCAGGGGGGCGTAACCACGCCGATTCAGGAACAAAAGCGCCTGTTCCCCCGCAGCCAAGGTGCGCGTCATTGCAGTTCGAAGCGGCGGCGACAACCAACATTGCCGTTCCGGCGGATCGGCGCGCAAATCAATGAGGTGGACACTCGGCAAGGTCGCGCCGCCATGGCGCGCCGGTAAGTTCACCTGCCCATATCGGCCGGCGCCCGCATTCACCACGGTTTCCAACGATGGCGTCGCGGAGGCGAGAACCACCGGACAATCCCCGATGCGCGCCCGCACGACCGCCATATCGCGGGCGTGGTAGGCGACGCCCTCTTCCTGTTTGTAGGCGGCGTCATGTTCTTCATCCACAACGATCAGGCCCAGCGCCGGAAACGGCAGAAACAGCGCCGAACGCGCCCCGACGACAACGCGCGCTTCGGCGCGCGCAATTGCGCGCCACGCCGCGCGCCGGGTTACGCCCGTCAAATCAGAATGCCATTCCACGGGTCGAACGCCAAAGCGCACTTCAAAACGCCGCAGCCATTGTGCGCCCAGCGCAATTTCCGGCAACAACACCAGCGCCTGCTTTCCTTGCCGCAACGCCTCCGCAACAGCTTCGAAATAAACTTCCGTCTTACCCGCGCCGGTTACGCCGTCCACCAGCGTCACTGAAAACGCGCCGACGCTTTTAATCAATACATCCGCCGCTTCGTGCTGCGCCGCCGATAAAAGCGGTCCCGCAAGGTCTGGATTTGGTTTCGGCGGTGAAAATTCCACCGGAATCGGCGTGGGCAGAACGACGCCAAGTTCCACCAGTTTGCGCACCACCCCCGCCGTCACGCCGGTCTCGAAACTAATATCCTTTTGCGTACGCGGCGGCCCATCGCGCAGCAGGTCGATCACACGGCTGCGCGCGGGCGTCAGGCGAACGTTCTTCAACGCGGCCGACGCGTCCGGCGCCGCTGCGGAATTCAGGGCGAAAGCGATTCGCGGTTTTGGCGGCGTGAGCGCCGCCGGGACGCTCATCGCCATACGCAGCACCGCCCCCAATGGGGCTGTCGTATACCTTGCGACCCAATCGACCAGACGGCGAGTTTCGTCAGGCAGCGTCAAGGTCGACGCAACGCCGATTACATCCTTCAACCGGTCGTCGGAAACCGCTCCGCCCTTTTCTTCCAAGACGTTGTCCCACACCACGCCAATGGCTTCGCGACGACCCAAAGGAACGGTCACGAATTGGCCGGGACGCAAGGGTTGGTCTTGCGGCGCCCGGTAATCATAAGCGCCGGATAGCGGCAGGGGTAAAAGGACCTTGACCCGCCCCACGCCTGCGGACGATACCTGATGGGGGAGCGTGTTATTGTCGGTCTTGAACTCGGTCATAAAACGAGTCTAACGGAGGCGACGGCGACAACGCCATCCCTAAACGGCGACAACGCCACCCAGGAAGATAACGGGCCCGGAACGATAACGGGCACGGAACGATAACCGGCATGATGCGTTCATAGAGGAATACGATGAAATTTTTTGTAGACACTGCTGACATCGGCGAAATTCGCGAATTGGCCGATACGGGCCTGCTGGACGGCGTGACGACCAACCCCTCGCTGATCGCCAAATCAGGCCGGAACTTCTTTGAGGTGATCGAAGAAATTTGCGGCGCCGTCGACGGCCCGGTCAGCGCGGAAGTGGCGGCGACCGATTTCGACACGATGCTGGCGGAAGGCAAAAAACTGGCGGGCATCGCCGATAACATTGCGGTCAAGGTCCCGCTGACCCCTGCGGGCCTCAAAACCTGTAAGGCGCTGTCCAGTGAGGGAACCATGGTCAACGTGACCCTGTGTTTTTCCGCCAATCAGGCGATTCTGGCGGCCAAAGCGGGCGCGACCTACGTGTCGCCTTTTGTCGGACGACTGGACGATATCGTCATGGATGGCATGGGACTCATCGAAGATATTTGCAACATCTACGCCAACTACCCTGACTTCGAAACGGAAGTGCTGGTCGCCTCCATTCGCTCCCCCAAGGATATTCTGGAATCCGCCCGCATCGGCGCCGGCGTCGCCACCATCCCCCCCAGCGTTTTATGGTCGCTGTTTCATCACCCACTGACCGATAAGGGGCTCGCGGCGTTCCTCTCGGATTGGGAAAAAACCGGCCAGTCCATTTTGTGATCGCCGGTCCCGTGACTGTACTGACACGACAATACTGAAGAACCATGGCCCGAAATCCAACCAACCCGCGCAAAAATACGGTCGACCCGGCCCAGATCATCGAATTCCTGTCCGACAACCCGGATTTTCTGCAACGTAACCCAGAACTCTACCGGGTCATGACGCCGCCGGATCGGGCGCTGGGCGACGGGGTGTCTGATTTGCAATCAGCAATAATCGACCGTCTGCGCGGCGATGCGGAGCGGTTGAAAACCCGCCAGCGGGACTTGATGATCACCAGCCGCGCAAATTTAAGCACGCAGGGCCGGGTGCATGAATGCGTTTTGAATTTGCTGGAAGCGCCATCGCTGGAGCATGTGGTTCAGGTCATCACCAACGACTTCGCCATACTCCTCGATATTGATGTCGTGACGCTCTGTCTGGAATCAGAACAAAACGACAATGTAACGTCCTTGCCCATCGCTGGTCTTCGCAATGTACCCGCAGGGTTTGTCGACGCCACATTAGGCGAAGGCCGTAATGTGCTTTTATTCGATGATATGGCGCGCGAGCCCCGGATATTTGGCGCGGCGGCGGACCTTGTGCGCTCGTCCGCGTTGGTGCGCGTCGAAATTTCCAGTGAAAGCCCGTCGGCGATCGTCGCTTTTGGCACCCGAAATTCTGGAAAATTTCACGCCAGCCAAGGGACAGAGCTTCTTGATTTTCTAGGCCGCGTTGTGGAAAGCGTCATTCGGTCATGGCTGATGAACCGAGCGTAAGCAAAACCACCACCCCGACCGTTGGATTGGGTTTCACCGGCGTCGCAATCTGGCGCGGTCACGCCGACGAGACTCTGGCGGCCATCCTTACCGACTGGACCCGATGGCTGTTGGACGAACGCCGGGTCGCGGACCATACGATTGCAGCCTATCACCGCGATTTGGGCCAATTCCTCTCTTTCATCGCGGATCACACAGGCGAAATCCCCTCGCCCCAAAAGTTAGAGGCCTTAAAACCCACCGATTTTCGCGCGTGGCTGGCGAAACGTTCGACCGATGGGTTGAAACGCACATCGCTCTCGCGAGGCCTGTCCGTGGTTCGAAATTTCTTTCGCTGGTGCGAACGCAACGGACGTCTGACGAACCAGGCGATACAAGCGGTGCGCTCGCCGCGACTGCCCCATTCCATTCCAAAACCTTTGAGCCCGACGGACGCCAAAGACGTTATTGATATAGCGCGCACCGCAAATGTGACGGATGCGCCCTGGATTGGCCTCCGCGACGCCGCCTTGTTTACGCTTCTGTACGGCTGTGGCTTGCGCATTTCCGAGGCGCTGGGATTAACCCGCAGCCAGATCGACGGCGTCGTGGAGTCCTTGCTGATCGACGGTAAGGGCGGCAAACAACGAATGGTGCCTGTCCTGCCCGTCGTTCAGGAATCCATCGCCGTCTATATCAGCGCGTGCCCCTATCCCCTTTCCAAAGACGCGAAGGTGTTTCGCGGCGCAAGAGGCGGCCCCTTGAATCCCGGCGTCGCGCAAACGCGCATGCGCATGGCCCGGCGCGCCCTGGGGTTGCCCGACACCGCGACGCCGCACGCGCTGCGCCATTCCTTTGCGACCCATTTACTGGCGGGCGGTGGTGATTTGCGCGCGATACAAGAGCTGCTTGGCCATGAATCCCTTTCTACAACACAACGCTACACCGAGGTTGAAACGGACCGATTGATGGCGGAGTACAGATCAGCCCATCCCCGCGCACGATAGCCACCTGTTTCACCTGATTTCCTGTACACTCTGGAAACTGGGTACCGGGTATTGATGGATGCAGGAGTTGGGAAATGCGAAAAATTATAAATATAGCCTTGGCGGCAATGTTGTTCTGCCTCATCGGCGCGGAGCGAACGGCCCGCGCACAGACAGATGTTAGCCAGGTTGTCTTTACTGAAATTGAAAAGCGCGCCATCAAGCGGTTTTACGAATCCATTGGATTACGGAACCCTGAAAACAGCGGTCGAGTGGGGCAGGGTCAACATTCTTCTCAAAAATCGGAAAAGCGCAAAAGCCGGAAACATTGGAAGCATAAGTCCGGCAAGAAAAAGAAATTTAAACACGGTAAGGGAAAATCCAAGCAGACGCCGCCCGGCCTCGCTCGCCGAAACCAATTACCAGCCGGTCTTGCAAAGCGGAAAGCGTTGCCGCCGGGGTTGGCGAAACGACGCCTTCCCTCAAACCTTGAATCGCAACTCGCCCCTCTTCCCATTGGCGTGGAACGCGTTTTGGTGGGCGACGATGTTGTGCTAATCCAAAAAGGCACAAATTTATTGCTGGATGTGCTGGAAAATATTCTGAACAAATAACCGCGCCAAATAATGACGAAAGCTCAGGGTTTTCGATCACCGCCCCAGAAATAGATGAACAGCGGGCCCGTCAGAACGATCAGACCGATGGTTGTGAAACTTAGCCCCCAAGCCCACGAGTTCAACTCACCACCGCCCACATCAAGCACGATGCCGAATATAATCGGCCCCGCCATGGAGCCGATAAACCCGATCATCGAGTGCACGGCCATTGTCGCGCCGCGATAGCGTGGATCGGCGGCGGCGACGGCGCCGCCGGTAATTGTCGAAGAATCGGCGGAGACGGTAAGCCCGTACAGGAAGAACAGCGAGAGCACGACCCAATACGGCGCCGACGCAGAAAACCCCAAGGCGATGGCTGTGGCGCAGGATGTCGTCATGACGCCGACAAGCACCGGTAGCCGTCCAAATTTTTGCGCTAGTTCGTTGCCAATCACACTGGCGGGCATCGACAAGGCGTTGACCACCGTCGCGATAATGGTCAGCCGCCATAGCGCGCCAAAGGCGCCGTCCGCCTGTAGTCCTTTGGAAAAAAACAAATACGCCACCAGCCAGGAGCGCATGGCGAACAATTCCACATTATGGACCATATAAGCCAAAGTGTAGGAAACCGCCTGGCGATTGCGGAAGACCGGCCTGAAATCCAGTAGCCCTGTTGAAGGGGCCTCGGCCGGCGCTTTCGGTGACAAGAAGACCAAGGCGATCACGAATGAAAGCGCTGGACCAACTGAGGACAAATAGAACGCCCATTGCCAATCCAGCACCACATTGATCTCCCCCGCCAGGAGATAGGAAATACTGGAGCCGACGCCAAAGGACGACGTGTAATACGCGATAGCGCGACCATGGCGGTTTTCGGGTAGCCGGTCTGTCAATGCTTTCAAGCCCGGCATATAAACGCCCGCCAGTCCCACGCCTTGCAGGATTCGCCAGAAACTGGAACTCCAGACGCCGTCTGAAAAATACGCGAACCCGATCCCCGCCACAGTGTTAATCGCCGCAGACACCAGATAAATTTTTCGCGAATCCAGACGATCTGTAAGGCTGACCAATACCGGGACCGCAACGACATAGCCCGCAAAAAAGACACCGCTGATCCAGCCCGCCTCCGTATTACTCAAGCGCCATTCCATTTGAAAAACCGGCAAGAGCGCGGCGAAAGTAGAGCCCGTGAGCATGGCCAGTCCCTGGGCCAGACACATCGTAATCAGCAACGACAAAGGTGAGAGCGATTTCATCTCGATTTACGCTGAAATCGACGCGCGATCCGCGCCGCACGCAGACGCGCCGCGTCGAAAGTCTTGCCTAATCGCGGGTAGCGCTGGCGCATTTTATCAATAAACCGTCGAGCCCAGGGCGATTCCTGCGATAACAAATAAAACCCGATCGCCAGGAAAAGAACGCCCTGCAGAATAGGCAAAAACAGGCCTAAAACGCCCAAGACAACGAAAAACCAGCCCGCAGCCAGAATCACGTAACGGCGAAACCTCGTTACGCCGGATGCGGGGGCCGGGGAATGGGTCACATTACATGTGGATCGGTCTGCCATCTACCGCCAAGGCAGCTTCCTTCACCGCTTCATTGAACGTCGGATGCCCATGACAGGTCCGCGCGATGTCTTCCGCCGATCCGCCAAATTCCATAATCGTGACGATCTCATGGATTAAACTGCCGGCGTCCGGCCCGATGATATGCGCGCCCAAAACCGCGTCATTCGTCGCATCCGCCAGGATTTTAACAAACCCGTCGCTTTCCCCCGCAGCGCGCGCGCGGCTGTTGGCGGTGAACGGGAATTTACCCGCTTTATAGGCGATCCCCGCCTCTTTTAACTGTTCCTCGGTTTTGCCGACGCTGGCGACTTCCGGCCACGTATAGACGATGCCGGGAATGGCGTCGTAATTGATATGCCCGGATTGACCCGCAATAATTTCCGCGCAAACAACCCCTTCGTCTTCCGCCTTATGCGCCAGCATGGGACCCCGCACGCAGTCGCCAATGGCGAAGATTCCAGCCGTCGACGTCCGGAACCCATCATCAATATCGATAAAGCCGCGTTCATCCAAATTAACGCCGACATCGTCCAGTCCCAGGCCTTCGGTGTAGGGACGCCGCCCCACGGCGACGAGAACGACGTCGCATTTGATCTGCGCCGCGTCGCCGCCTTTCGACGGTTCAATGGTCAATGTCACGCCCGCGCGGGTTTTCTTAGCGGCGGTGACTTTGGTTCCCAATTTGAATTTAATGCCCTGCTTTTTCAGGATGCGCTGGAAGGTTTTCGAGACCTCGCCATCCATGCCCGGGGTGATGCGGTCAAGAAATTCAACACAGGTGATTTCCGCGCCCAGGCGGCCCCAAACCGACGCCATTTCCAAGCCGATATAACCGCCGCCGATGACCACCAGATGTTTTGGGACCTTTTTAAGCGCCAGCGCGCCAGTCGAGCTGACAATCTTGGCTTCATCAACCTCGACGCCGGGGATCGATATACTCTCAGATCCGGTCGCAATCAGAATATTTTTCGTTTCCAGCCGCCGGATTTCGTCGCCCGCATCCGTCACAGTCACCGCCGTTGCGCTTTCAATTGCGCCTGTTCCTTCGATGTAGTCGATCTTGTTTTTCTTGAACAGAAACGCGATCCCGCCCGTCAAATCGAACACAACCTTGTCCTTGCGCGCCATCATGGCGTCCAGATCCAGCGTCACCGAACCAACCTTGACGCCATGGGCTTCCAAGCCGTGTTTCGTTTCCGCATACAGTTCCGAGCTACGCAATAACGCCTTGGAAGGGATGCACCCGACATTGAGGCAGCTTCCGCCAAGCGTGCTGCGTTTTTCAACGCAGGCGACAGTCAAGCCAAGCTGGGCGGCGCGAATGGCCGCGACATAGCCGCCCGGCCCACCGCCGATGACGATCAGATCATAGGGCGCATCAGTCATGAACTTACTTCCCGGTCTTTAAGAGTTAAACGTCGATCAGCAAACGCTGTGGATCTTCCAGGCATTCTTTCATCCGGACCAGAAACGTCACCGCTTCGCGTCCATCCACGACACGGTGATCATAAGACAAGGCCAGATACATCATATTACAAATCTTGATCTCGTCGCCGACGACCATCGCGCGTTTCTGAATTTTATGCATCCCCAGAATACCCGATTGCGGTGGGTTGAGAATTGGCGTGGACAACAGCGATCCGTAAACGCCGCCATTGGAAATGGTGAAGGTGCCGCCGGTCATTTCCGCAATCGTTAGTTTGCCGTCGCGTGCGCGACGCCCAAAATCGGAAATTGTCCGCTCGATACCGGCGAAACTTTGTTCATCAGCGCCGCGTAGAACCGGTACGACCAGACCTTGCGGCGTACCCACGGCGACACCGATATCATAATAGTTTTTGTAGATCAGCTGATCGCCATAAACTTCCGCGTTCACCGCCGGAATTTCCTTCAGGGCGAGTATCGCCGCCTTGATGAAAAACGATAAAAAGCCGAGCCGCACATTGTGCTTTTTCTCGAATTTATCGCGGTATTCGCTCCGCAGCTGCATCAACGCGCCCATGTCCACTTCATTGAACGTGGTGAGCATAGCCGCATTGTTCTGCGCCTGCTTTAGCCGCTCGGCGATACGCTGGCGCAATCGCGACATGCGCACAACTTCTTCCCCGCGCGGGTCGGCCCGGCGTTCGGGTAGGGAACTGGCGGGAACGATTGTCGGCGTGGCGGCCACAACAGCAGGGGCGGCCGGTTTTGGCGCCGCTGGCGCGGGCGCCGGCGCATTCGCTTGTTGTTCCATAAAGGCGAGCACATCGCCCTTGGTCAATTGTCCCTTGGCGCCGGTCGGTGAAATAGCGGACGGGTCAAGCTTGTTGTCATCAACCAGTTTTCGAACCGCAGGCGACAGCGTCGTATTTTTTGCGGGCGCAGCGGCGACAGGCGCGACTTCGGGTTCCGGCGCAGGCGCGGCTTCGGGTTCCGGCGCAGGCGCAGGCGCAGAAACTGGCGCGGCGGCTGAAGCGACAGCGCCTTCCACGATAGCACCCAAAACGGCGCCGACTTCAACATTCACGCCATCCGCGACCATTATTTCGGTCAAAACGCCGCTGGTGGGCGCGGGGACCTCAACCGTCACTTTGTCGGTTTCCAGCTCAACAAGCGGCTCATCCGCCGTCACGGCGTCGCCAATTTGTTTATACCATTGCGCGACCGTCGCTTCGGTTACGGATTCGCCCAGGACGGGCACCTTAATTTCCGTAGACATGGTGATTTGTAGCTCCGATTATTTGCGGGTTCGCATTATTTCTTGGCGCGTGTCCGGCGCTTCCGCGCCACTGGCACACTCAACGCTTCATCAACAAGCGCGGCCTGTTCCTTGACATGGCGGCTCATCAACCCTGTCGCTGGGGCTGCCGCTTCCGCACGCCCGACATAGCGTGGTCGCTGATAATCCATATCCAGTTCGGTCATGATCGCTTCCACTTTCCGGTCAACGAAGGTCCAGGCCCCCATATTCTCCGGTTCTTCCTGACACCAGACGATTTCCGCCTTTTTAAACTGCGCCAGTTCCTCGCGCAGCGCTTTGCGCGGGAAGGGATATAGTTGCTCGAGACGCAGGATGCAAACATCCTTGACGCCACGTTTTTCGCGTTCCTCCAACAGATCGAAATAAACCTTGCCGGTACACAATACGACCCGCCGGATTTTCTCGTCCGACACCAGTTGCCCGGCCATTTTTGCGTCATCCCACAAGACCCGATGGAAACTGGTCCCGGTTGCGAATTCCTCCAGCCGGGACACACAGCGTTTATGGCGCAGCAGTGATTTGGGCGTCATCACGATCAAGGGTTTACGGAAATCCCGATGGACCTGTCGACGCAGCATATGGAAATAATTCGCCGGTGTGGTGATGTTACAAACCTGCATATTGTCTTCACCACAAAGCTGCAGATAGCGTTCCAGTCGAGCGGAGGAATGTTCCGGTCCCTGGCCTTCATAACCATGGGGCAGCAACATAACCAATCCGTTCATGCGCAGCCATTTGGTTTCGCCGGACGAAATGAACTGGTCTATAATGACCTGCGCGCCATTGGCGAAATCGCCGAACTGCGCTTCCCATATAACCAGCGCATGAGGTTCGGCGGAACTGTAGCCATATTCAAAACCCAAAACGCCGAATTCCGAAAGTGGGCTGTCGATCACCTCGAATGGCGCCTGGCCAAAACGGATATTGTTGACCGGGATATAATCTTCCTCAGTGTCCTGATCGATCAGCACTGCATGGCGCTGACTGAACGTACCGCGGCGGCAATCCTCACCCGACAACCGAACCTGAGTGGACTCAATTAGTAATGTTCCAAAAGACAAAGCTTCGGCGGTCGACCAATCCAGCCCTTCCCCGGATTCAAACATCTTCCGCTTGTTATCCAGCTGACGCAAAATTTTGCGATTGATATTCATATTCTTCGGCGGTTCAGAGATCGCGTGTCCGACCTCCTGAAGAATATTCATGGGCACCGCCGTTTCGCCACGGCGAGCGTCGCCGCTCGCGGCGTTAAAACCTTCCCAATGGCCTTCCAGCCAATTCGCCTTATTCGGCTTATAAGAGGCGGACGCTTCGAATTCCTCATCCAGTTTCGACATGAACTGAGCGACTATCTTATCGCCCTCGCCTGCCTCCAGCACCCCTTCCGCTTCCAACTGATCCGCATAGAGCTTACGCGTGGTCAGATGTTGCGCAATTCTCTTATACATGTGCGGCTGGGTGAACATGGGCTCGTCTGATTCATTGTGCCCATGGCGACGGTAACACCACAAATCAATCACGACGTCTTTTTTGAACTTCTGGCGATATTCCGTCGCAATCCGCGCAATATGGACGCAAGCTTCCGGATCGTCGCCGTTCACATGGAAAATTGGCGCCGCGACCATTTTTGCAACATCGGAGCAATAGGGCGATGAGCGGGAATGGGACGGGCTCGTGGTAAAGCCGATCTGATTGTTACAGATGAAGTGAATTGTGCCGCCGGTCTTGTAGCCGCGCAATTGCGAAAGATCGAAGGCTTCCGGCACAACGCCCTGCCCCGGGAACGCCGCATCGCCATGCAGCAGCAGGGCGGCGACTTTTTCACGATTAACGTCGCCAAGTTGACGTTGCTTCGCGCGCGCCTTGCCCAGCACCACCGTATTCACCGCTTCCAGATGGCTCGGGTTGGGCGCCAGCGACAAATGCACATTATGGCCATCGAATTCACGATCTGCAGAGGTGCCAAGGTGGTATTTGACGTCGCCGGATCCTTGAATGCCTTCGGGGCTCGACGCATTACCGGCGAATTCCGAAAAAATCGCGCGGTACGGTTTGTTCATAATATTGGCGAGAATATTGAGACGCCCGCGATGGGGCATGCCGATCACAACTTCTTCAAAGCCCAGCTGTGCGCCGCGTTTCAAAATCTGCTCAATGGCGGGGATAACGGATTCGCCGCCATCCAGGCCAAAGCGTTTCGATCCGGTATGTTTCCGGTCCAGGTATTTCTCAAAACATTCCGCCTCGGTCAAACGCAGTAAAATGGTGCGTTTCCCAAGATCGGTGAACGACGTGGCGTTGCGGATTGATTCAATGCGTTCCTGAATCCAGGCCTTTTCGTCGGCTTCCTGAATATGCATGTACTCGACGCCGATCGTGCCGCAATAGGTCTCTTCCAGAACCTTGACGATCTGGCGCATCGACGCTGATTCCAGGCCCAGCACATAGTTGATAAAGATCGGGCGGTCGAGATCGCGCTCCATAAAGCCGTAGCTTTCCGGATCAAGCTCCGAGTGCGGGATTGGCTTCACCAGGCCCAGCGGATCCAACGTGCTATGTAAATGGCCGCGCACGCGATAATTTCGGATTAACATCAGCGCGCGGATCGAATCCGACGTCGCCTGGCGAACTTGTTCCGGCGCGCCCACGGGCAGGGATTGCGCGGTCGGCTCCGGAATCGCCCCCGCCGAAGTTGCGTCAGACATGAAGGGCCCGCCGCCGCCAGTACCGATTACTTTGGTTTGGCGCGGCGCCCAGCTGGCGCCATTCAGGTCGTCCAGAACCGCTTGACCTTCTTCGCCCATATCGTCGAAGAATTCGGCCCAATCCGCCTCAACGAGGCTTGGATCCTTGGTATAACGCGCATATAGCTCCGCGATATAGGCTTCGTTCGCGCCAAACAGAAATGAATTTTCGTCCATCGACATCGGTAACCCTCACCACTATTGGTTCTGGCGTTTCCATGGGCCCACGCTGACGACGCCAGCGGCAGCCCCGGAAGCTTTCTTTGTGCAGGGTCCGCGCCGTTGCGGTTTACCCGTTCATGGCCTTCAGCATAGCGGCGCCAATCAACGCCGGGCTTTCAGCCACGTTAATACCCGCGCTTTTCATCGCGTCAATTTTCGAGTCCGCCGTGCCTTTACCGCCGGAAATAATGGCGCCCGCATGGCCCATTCGTTTGCCCGGCGGCGCCGTAACGCCCGCTATAAATCCGACCACCGGCTTCTTGGTTTTGGATTGTTTGATGAAATCCGCCGCCTGTTCTTCCGCAGTACCGCCGATTTCGCCAATCATGATGATCCCTTCGGTTTCCGGGTCTCCCAGAAACATTTCCAGGCAATCAATGAAGTTCGTCCCGTTCACGGGATCGCCGCCAATACCAATACAGGTAGTTTGGCCTAACCCTGTGCGCGTGGTTTGCGCCACCGCTTCATAGGTCAAAGTGCCGGAACGCGACACGATCCCGATGCGGCCCCGTTTGTGAATATGGCCGGGCATAATACCGATTTTACATTCATCCGGCGTGATGACGCCAGGACAGTTGGGGCCGATCAACCGGCTGCTGGACGTCGCCAGCTTGCGTTTGATATTCACCATATCAAGCACCGGGATGCCTTCGGTAATACACGCGATCAGCGGGATTTCGGCGTCCATCGCCTCCAATATCGCATCGGCGGCGAAGGGCGGCGGCACGTAAATTACGCTGGCGTCGGCGCCGGTTCGCTCAACCGCATCCATCACCGTATCGAAGACCGGCAAATCAAGATGGGTCGAGCCGCCCTTACCTGGTGTAACGCCGCCAACCATTTGCGTGCCATAAGCGATGGCCTGCTCCGAATGAAAGGTTCCCTGTAGCCCGGTAAACCCCTGACAAATGACTTTCGTGTCCTTGTTGACCAAAACAGCCATATCAGCGCGCCTCCTCGACTGCGGCGACAATTTTTTGCGCCGCATCGCCCAAATCGTCTGCAGACACGATGGTCAGCCCGGACTCTTCTAATATCTGCTTGCCCTGAGCAACGTTTGTGCCTTCCAGCCGAACGACCAAGGGGAGGTTCAACCCAATTTCGCGGGCCGCCGCCACCACGCCCTCGGCGATGACGTCGCACCGCATAATGCCGCCGAAGATATTAACCAGAATGCCTTCGACATTTTTGTCTGATGTGATGATCTTGAAGGCTTCGGTCACGCGCTCTTTCGTCGCGCCCCCGCCGACATCCAGAAAGTTCGCCGGCGCCGCGCCATGCAGCTTGATAATATCCATCGTCGCCATCGCGAGACCGGCGCCATTGACCATGCAGCCGATGGTTCCATCGAGCGTGATATAGTTCAGCTCGTGTTTGCTCGCCGCCAACTCCGCCGAGTCTTCTTCGCTTTCGTCGCGCATCGCCTCGACATCCGCATGGCGGAACAGGGCATTGTCGTCGAAATTCATTTTCGCATCCAGCGCGATGACATCCCCTGCGCCGGTGACCACAAGCGGATTGATCTCCACCATGCTGGCGTCCAATTCGACAAACGCCTTGTACATCGCCGACAACAATTTGACGCAAGAGCCAACCTGTTTGCCTTCCAGCCCCAACCCAAACGCGATATCGCGCCCGTGATAACTGCAAAACCCGGTAATGGGGTCAATGGTTCGCTTGATGATTTTTTCAGGCGTCGCTTCGGCGACATCCTCGATATCCATGCCGCCTTCGCTGGACGCCATGATCAAGACCTGGCTACTTTCCCGATCCAGCAACATGCTGAGGTAAAGCTCCCGCGCGATGTCGCAGCCTTCTTCGATATAAAGGCGGCTCACCAACTTACCCGAAGGCCCGGTTTGTTTTGTAACCAGCACGTGGTTCAACATCGCCTGCGCGTTGGCTTTGACGTCGTCGATCGACTTGGACAAGCGAACGCCGCCTGCGCCATTCGGGTTATCGGTAAACCTACCGGCGCCGCGACCGCCCGCATGGATCTGACTTTTCACCACCCAGATCGGGCCACCAAGGTCATTTGCGACCGTTACGGCTTCGTCAACAGAAAACGCGGCTCCGCCACGAGGTGTGGCGACGCCGAATTTTTTCAACAGACTTTTCGCCTGATGTTCGTGGATGTTCATGAGCCTTGCTCACCTCATAAATAGCGAAAACCGATCCGCATGCGAGTCTCTACTTCTTCTTCGCGGCTGTTTTTTTGGCCGGGGCTTTCTTGGCGGGCGCTTTTTTCGCATCCGCTTGAAGTTTCTGAACAACCTTGTTCAAAGTCGTCACTGCCTTCACCGAGTTCTCGAACATTTTCTTCTCGGTGGCGTTCAGACTAATTTCCACGATCCGCTCTACGCCGCCAGCGCCCAGAACCACCGGCACGCCAACATAGAGGCCTTTTAATCCGTACGCGCCTTTTACATAAGCCGCACAGGGCAGAACGCGCTTTTTGTCTTTAAGGAAAGCTTCGGCCATATCAATCGCCGATGAGGCGGGCGCATAGAACGCCGATCCTGTTTTTAACAAACCAACGATTTCAGCGCCGCCATCACGGGTCCGCTGCACGATGTCGTTGATGCGTTGACGGGTTGTCCAACCCATCTTGATCAGATCGGGCACCGGAATGCCTGCAACCGCCGAATACCGCACCAGCGGCACCATGGTATCGCCATGTCCGCCCAGAACAAACGCCGTCACATCTTCAACGGAGACCTTGAATTCTTCCGCCAGGAAGCAGCGGAAGCGCGCGCTATCCAATACGCCCGCCATACCAACGAC